>NZ_JAQJCH010000015.1:0-156825 GCF_030182525.1 Rhizobium pantanalense | reverse complement strand
CGCTCTGAAGCAGGTGGGTGCCGATCTGATCCTTCTCGGCTTCCTGCATTTCCAGGAAGAGGTCGAATATTTCGGCAAGCACGTCATTCCGCTGGTGCGTGCGCTCGAGGAAACTCGGGATGCTGTTGCTGTGGCTGCGGAGTAAGCGCTTCCCCACGCAACACGCTTTGATCTCCTGCGCTTTCAAAGCTGGCGCCCATATTTCGGCGAACCGCGACACTGAGATGCAATCAACCTCCCTCACCGGCAAGATTTCCTTTGCGGTGAGGGAGATCTTCCCTGATATTTCAATCGATTGATGGAGATATTTCACACCGGCGCGGCTTGGTCCCGGGTGGAAGTTCATCCCCGAGTTTCTATATTCCAGGGATGCTCATGGTCTGACAAACAGGAAGAGGAGCAGGACATGACATTGACCTCACAAGACGTCACCTCCGTACTCGGCCCTGTAGACGAGGCCCTTATCGCTGATATTGTTGCGACAGGTGCAACGCCAACGGAACTGTCCGAGGCGTGGGCATGGGTCAACAGCGATGAGGCTTTGATCGGCGAAGGCCGCCATCTGCCCGCCGGGAAGGTGGCAGCGCTGGTGGATCTGCTTTCCGCCGACGACGAGGAATGGGAAGAATAGCAATTCGTGCCCTTCTCAGGGCCTGACGCAAGCCATGCCGCCACATATGCGCGGCATGGCTCCAGCTAAAGGCTAAAGCTCGACCTTTACATTGTCGCCCATGTCGGGTCTTGTATTCGAGACTGCGGCGGCCGCCATCTTGATGTAGCTGATGATGCTGCCGGGGCTATCCCAATACTCGGCGAAGACGGGCGTTACCTTCAAAACGCGGATCGAGGGATCGTCGGCGCTGTCCCACCAGGCCCTGGCGCCCGTGGACCAGAGATCCCTGACGCGTTCGCGGTCGTTGCTGATTTCAGCCGTCCCGGATATCGAAACATATTTTTGACCCCGGGTGTCGGCAAAGGCGAGGCAGACATTCGGCCAGCGGGCGATCTCCTCATCCTTGTGGCCCGCAACATCCGTCAGGAAGTAGATTGCATTTTCAATTGGCTCCGGATGCGCCGCCATCGGCCGGGCGCGCAGGCTACCGGATATTTGCGTGGTCAACATGCAAAAGCCGATCTTGTCGACCAGCTCCCAAACGCGGGCGTTTTCGTCGGTGTCGGTCATGGCTGTCTCCTGTTCTTGATTGCAAAAGGATGGAGCGGGTGAAATCATCCCGATGAAGCCTACGGCTGCTCGCGGGTTCCTGGTGCAGCCTCACGCTGATCCGCATCTTCGAGATCGCTCTTTACGACGAAGGCATCGTCGTGCTGGCGCACGGCCTCCTTCTCCGCTTCGATATTGGGCAGATCGTCCGGAGTGCGCTCCTTGACGTGCTTCGACGCCGCGTCGATCTCGCCTTTGGTCTGGTCGGCAGGAACGGATCCGATGCCATGATGCGTGGCGTCATGCTCGGTCCTTGCATTGCCTTTGTCTTGTCGCGTGTCCGTCATGTCGATTGTCCTGTTCGTCTGATCCCCATGATCTCGCGTCACGTCGAATGCAGCACGGCCGGGAGCTTTTCCGCGTGAAAAGGCGGCCGGGCCATATCAATCAAACCGTACGGCAGCCGCATTGTTCCGTATCGGCTGCGACGTGATGACAAGGTTTCGCGGCCAGCGGGATGGGCAGAAGGGAACCTTGAACCCGAATTTGCGTCTTCCTACGTGAGTAGCGGTCGAGGCTTTATGAGCTCGGCTGCAATCACGTCTGTTAGGAGTGACCAAAATGGAAGATAGAACCAGAACCATCGAAGACCTCAGCGTCGAAGAGCGCGAGGAAATCCTCATTGACGCCGCCCGGACGCTGGAGGGCAATGCACGCGAGGCTCTCGTCGAAGGCAATCAGCAATTTGCGGCGCTTTCGACCAATATGGCGCAAGCGATCCGCATCCATGCCGATGAACTGGCGCGCGACGATCCCGAACAAGCGGAACAATTGCTGCAGCAGGCTGTCGCAATGATCTCGCAGTTCAATGCTACTCATCCTTACCGGTTGATCAGCACGGCTGTTCACTAGTCGGCCCGATGCCCTACTTCTTGTCTCGACAAAACGACCTGGAGGACTTCGATGTCAGAACTCATAGTGCTTGGTTTCGATGATGCCGATAAGGCGGATGCTATCCTTAACCGTCTCGTTCAGCTCGAGAAAGAATATCTGATCGATCTGGAAGATGCCGTTATCGCAATTCGTGACGAATCCGGTAAGGTCCGTCTTAAGCAGAGCGTTAATCTGACCGCTGCCGGTGCCGCAAGTGGCGGCCTTTCGGGTGCGTTGTGGGGTTCCCTCGTTGGCCTGATCTTCCTCAATCCTCTTGCGGGCCTGGTGGTCGGCGGTGCGATCGGTGCCGGCTCCGGTGCTCTTGCCGGATCGATGGCCGATTACGGCATCGACGACGGCCTCATCGAAAAGCTTGCCGAAACCATTCCGGTGCATAGTTCCGCGCTCTTCCTGCTGATCCGCAAGGTTCAGCCCGAGAAGGTCCTTGCCGAATTCAAGGGCGAGCATGCGCGGCTGTTGCGCACTTCGCTTTCGCCGGATCAGGAAGCACGGCTGCGACAGGTTCTCGTTGAGGAGACCTCACTGCCATCTGCGGCGTCCGCCACCGTTTGAGCGTAAAATCCGATCCGTAACGGTCAGTCAAGCCGTGCTTCCGCAGAGGGCACGGCGAGACACCGGGTGATTTGCTATTATTCGCTCTCCTTCCATATCAGGACGAACACTGCCATTGTAAGCTGCGGGTTCTTCCTGCGATTGGCGTTGCAGCAGGGGGAGGGGCAAGACCCTAAGGCCATTGTCAGCATACGTTTTCAGATCAAAAGTAGCGCGATGACCGAATCCGTATCGCCTCAAAGCCAGCCCCCACCAAAGCCCAGGATATCGCTGATCCAGACCAAGCGCGCCGCGGTGCAGGCACTGCGGGTCATGATCGCCTGCACGATCACCTATGCCGTCTCCCAGCTCCTACACCTTCAGCAAGGCTATTGGGCCGTCTTCACCGTGCTGATCGTCATGCAGGCATCTGTCGGCGCCACCGCCGGCATGGCTGTCGACCGTCTGGTGGCGACCGTCGCCGGAGCTATGCTCGGAGGAGCAGCGGTGTTCGTCACACCGCAAGAGCCACTCGCTATCGGGATCGCGCTTATCTGTGTCGTCGGCTTTTCGAGTTTTGTGTCAGCGCGCGTCCCTCGCCTGCGCAATGCCGGGCTGACGGCGGCGATCGTCATGCTGACGCATTCGGCCGCCGTTCCTGTCGAGATTTTCGTCATCGACCGTATCGCCGAGATCACGTTAGGCGGTGTCGTCGGCGTGCTCGCCAGTCTCTTCATCCTGCCGACGCGTTCGCGAACCATGGTGCTCGATCGTTTCGGATCGGCCCTCGATGTCATGGCGCAGATATTGCGCACTCTGGCAACCGCAGTCGAAAAAGGCGAGCCGGTCTCGGCTTCGGAAGCCAATATCGCGCTGCGTCAATCGCTGATGGCAACGGAAACGCTTTTGACCGACGCGCAGCGCGAGCGCGCCTTCTGGTTGACGAAGCATGGGATTTCTGAGGCTATCCCTCGCTCCCTCTGGCGCATTCGCAACGACATGACCTATGTCAGCCATATCGTGGAAACGCCGTTCCCACCGGCGATCGTCGAAGCGATCGGGCCGCAAGCAGGGCAAGTGCTCGAGGCACAGGCCCGCTTCGCGGAAGCATGTGGCCGGGCGCTTCGTTCAGGCGACGAGATCGATCCCAAGGTGCTCTCCGCCGGTGATGAGGCCTTCGAAGCCGCTTTCAGCGCTCTGCAGAATTCGACAGAGGCCCAATCGATGGACTTCAACGAGACCGGCCGTCTGTTTGGACTTGATTTCACTCTGCGCCGGATTAGGCAGAATTTTCTCGATCTTGCCGATCGGATCCGCGAAAGCGATGTCGACTGAAAGGACCAGCCGGCCCGGAAAGCCGGCTGGCCTGCAATGTAATCACCAGCTCCACATGGTTCCGTCGGAAAGCCGCGCGACATCGAGATAGGCTTGCCGATAGGGGTATTTCTCGGCTGCCTTCTCGTCGAAGTCGACGCCGTGCCCCGGCTTTTCGCCGCTGTAGAGATGACCGTCCTTCAGATGCCATTCATACGGGAAGACGTTTTTGGCTTCGTTCGGATGGAAGGCATATTCCTGAATGCCGAAATTCGGCACCCAGCGATCGAAATGCAGAGCCGCACCCATCGTGATCGGCGACATGTCGGCCGCGCCATGGCAGGCCGTGCGGATGTGATAGAGGCCGGCGAGATCGGCGATGCGCCGCACATGCGTGATGCCGCCGGCATGCAGCGGCGTCGTGCGGATATAGTCGATCAGCTGCTCCTGGATCAGCTGCCGGCAATCATGGATCGAGTTGAAGACCTCGCCGAGTGCGAGCGGCGTGGTCGAGTGCTGGCGGATGAGGCGGAAGGATTCCTGGTTTTCGGCCGGAACTGCGTCTTCGAGCCAGAAGAGCCTGTGGCGCTCCACCTCCTTCGCGAGCCCTGCCGCTTCCTGCGGCGTCAGGCGATGGTGGACGTCGTGCAGCAGATGGAGATCATAACCGAAGCGATCGCGCAGATGGTCGAGGAGCTTCGGCAGGAACCGCAGATAGGTCGGCGTATCCCATAACGTTTCCCTTGGCTTGTCTTCCGCCTGGGCCAGCGAACCGACCTTTTCGACGCCATAGGTGATGGGCAGGCCGGGAACGGCGCTCTGCACGCGGATTGCCTTCCAGCCTTGTTCCTTGAAGGCGGCGACCTTGTCGCCCGTCTCTTCGATCGTCTCGCCGTTGGCGTGGGTATAGGCCAGCATATGCGTGCGGCTGGCTCCGCCGAGCAGTTGATAGAGCGGCATGTTGGCCGCCTTGGCCTTGATGTCCCACAGTGCTACGTCCACGGCGGCGATTGCCGCCATGGTGATTGGGCCGCGGCGCCAATAGGCACCCTTGTAGAAATATTGCCAGATATCCTCGATCTGCGATGCATCGCGACCGACGAGGCAGGGAACGAGGTGATCCTGCAAATAGGAGGCGACGGCCAGTTCGCGGCCGTTCACCGTGGCGTCGCCGATGCCGTAAATCCCTTCGTCTGTCTCGATCTTGAGCGTGACAAAGTTGCGTCCGGGCGAGCAGACGATGACCTTCGCATTGGTGATTTTCATGGAAACCCTTTCATGGTCTAAGAATGTAAATCATGCCTTCGGATCGGCGATCGGTTCGATGCGGCCGAGGACGAAGACATAGGAGACGATGCCGATCGCCAGCATCGCCCCGGCCAGAAGGAAGGCGCGGCTGAAGGACTGCGTGGCGCCTACGATGAAGCCGGTGATGATCGGCGCGGCGATGCCGGTGACGCTGTTCAGGAAGTTCATGATGCCGCCAACCGTGGCCGCGCCACCTTTGGGAGCGATCAGCGCAGGGATCGACCATCCGGCCGGTGCGGCAGCGGCAAGGCCGCTCAACGAAATCGTGATCCAGAGGATGGCCCAATAGGGATCGGCCGTGAGGCCGGCGCCGACGACGGCAAGCCCCATCAGCATGCCGAAAACGATGATCGACTTGCGAACCTTGGATTCGTCGTGGCCCTTGCGGATGAGATGGTCGATCAGCCAGCCGCCGATCAGGAGATCCGAAATCGTCGCGAAGATCCATGGGATCGTCGTGAAGCTTGCCGATTTCAGGATGTCCATGTGCATCTCCTTGACCAGATAATCCGGCAGCCAAAAGATGAAGAGGGCGAAAGCGTAACCATAGGCGGCAAAGCCGATCGAAAGGCCCCAGACCTTGCGATTGCGCAGGAGGTAGCCGAGCATGCCGACGGCATTGGCCAAGGCTTCGCCTTCCTGGGCAGCGCCGCCGGCCTTCAGGTAGGTCCGCTCCTCATCGGAAAGGTTCCTGTCGGCACTGGGATCGCGGTAGAACAGCCAGAACATGGCAAAGAAGACGAAGCTGATGACAGCCGTCGCCAGGAAGCCGCCGCGCCAGCCGAAATGCAGCATCAGGAAGGCGACCAGCGGAATGGCGATGACATTGGAGAATTTCGCGGCAGCATCGAAGAGCGCGGTTGCGAGACCGCGTTCATGGCGTGGGAACCAATAGCCGGTCGCCTTCGAATTGGCCGGGAAGCCCGGAGTTTCCGCTACGCCCAGGAGCATGCGGGAAAGAAAGAGCGTCTGCATGCCCGTCGAAAAGGCCGTGATGACGGAGGCGACACCCCAGGAGAATGTGCTCCAACGCATGACCCGCATTACGCCGAAACGGTCAAGTAGCATTCCGACAGGAATTTGCAGGAAACCGTAGGTCCAGCCGAAGGCGCTGAACAAGATGCCCATTTCTGCAGGGCCGATGTGAAAATCGTCCTGAATGAGCGGCGAAGCGACCGTCAGGTTCACCCGGTCAAAATAATTGACGAGAACGCCGAGCGCGAGAAGCGCGCCGATCCACCAGCGTCGATTGGTGGATGGTCGCCGCATGGCGCCAACGGCTGATGCGTGTTCGATTGTCATAAACTCCTCCCTCAAAGAAATATCACACTGGTAATCTGAAATTTCACATGAGGCAATGATTTTGATATAGACAGCCAAAAGTCAATACCGACTTTCGTGAATCGGGCGGGAGGACGGTGGTGAATTCGAGCCGGAAAAGATCGACAGAGCGATGATCAAAAAGGAAAAGCAGTCTCGAAGCCTGTCGGAGGAAGCCTATGATCGCCTTGAAAGCATGATCGTTTCCACCGAGCTGCTGCCCGGCGCACGCTACACGATCCAGCAGCTGCAGCAGCAGTCGGGCCTCGGCCGCACGCCTGTCCACGACGCGGTCAAGCGCCTCTCCGCAAACCAGCTTATCCATGTCAGCCCGCGCTCAGGCCTCCGGATCGCGCCTGTCAATCTGGCGCAGGAGCGGACGTTGCTTCCCTTGCGTACGGAAATGGAGGCGATTGCCTGCGGGCTTGCGACCGAGCGGGCGACGCCTCAGGATCACAAGATCCTCAGAACCTTCATTACCGATCTGGAGGCTTCCAAGGCGGAACTCAGCCTTGAGCGATTCAATGTCACGGACCGCCTATTGAACAGAGCGATCCTGACGGCATCCGGAGAGCCGCTCCTGGCGAACACGCTCATTCCACTCCAGACGCTCTATCGCCGCACCGGATGGATCTATCATACCTATCTCGGCCCTGGCGCTCCGATGGAGACAACTGTCGGGAGCCATATATCCCTGCTGCGCTTTATCGTTTCGGGAGACCGCATCCGCACCGAGAAGTTCGTGCGAGAGATGATGGAGGACCTCGGCAATATGTTGCTGAAGGTGCGCCAGTCGATCGATCCGGCAACACTCGATGTCAGTCTTGCCGATATGGCAGTCAGGACCGGTGTCGCCGGGCCGAACAACTGATCGAGCATGTATCCCGCAAATTCGACATGGCGCGGGTTGAAGTGCCGCCTTACGGCGGCGCTTTGGCGTCACGAATGTTGCAGGTCTCGCTCGACGGCCGTATCGGTCAGCCGGCGCCCGCCGGCATCGAACAGGCAGATCCGTTCCGTCCGCGGCTGCAGCCAGATCGTCTCTTCCGGTTCGATATCGAGCCGGTCATGGAAGACGGTGACGATTGTCTGCCCGCCCACGATTGCCGTTATATGCGTTTCGGAACCGAGCGGCTCTACCACCACCACGCGCGCGGGAATGCCGATATTTGCGGGCGCGAGGATGAGATATTCCGGTCGGATGCCGTAGACGCCTTTCACGCCGGAAACCCTGGGAGTGTTGTCGGGCAGGGGCAACAGGACGCCTTCATTGGTCTTGAAGACAGGCTTTCCGCCATCAGTGTCGAAGCGTCCATTCAGGAGGTTCATGGCCGGCGAGCCGATGAACGCGGCAACGAAGGTGCTTTGCGGGTTGTCGTAAAGCTCGAGCGGCTTGCCGATCTGCTCGATATGGCCGCCGTTCATGACGACGATGCGGTCGGCCATGGTCATGGCTTCGACCTGGTCGTGGGTGACGTAGATGGTCGTCGTTGCCAGGCGCCGGTGCAGGCTCTTGATCTCGGCGCGCATGGCGACGCGAAGCTTCGCGTCCAGATTGGACAGAGGTTCGTCGAACAGAAAGACTTGCGGATTGCGGACGATCGAACGGCCCATGGCGACGCGCTGGCGCTGGCCGCCGGAGAGCTGGCGGGGATAGCGCCCGAGGAGATCGGTGAGGCCGAGAATCTGCGCAGCATGTGCCACGCGCTTTTGCTTTTCTTCCTTCGCGGCTCCGGCAAGTGTCAGCGAGAAGGCCATGTTTTCGGCAACCGTCATATGCGGGTAGAGCGCATAATTCTGGAAGACCATGGATATGTCGCGCTCCTTGGGCGGCAGGTTGTTGACGACGCGCCCTCCGATGCTGATCGTGCCGCCGGTAATATCTTCAAGGCCGGCGATCATTCTGAGGAGGGTTGACTTGCCGCAGCCCGAGGGGCCCACAAGCACGACGAATTCGCCGTCGGCAATGTCGGCGGAGACGCCGTGGAGAACTTCCACGGCGCCATAGGCCTTGCGTGCCTTATCGATGCTGACCGTTGCCATCATACCCCTCCGATCCGGATCTCGTTCGATGACAAGGCGCCTTCATGGATGAGAAGGCCGACGCCGCCGTCACGGAAGGCATCGGCGGCGGTATCTTCCGCCGTCACCGAAACACCGTCGGCTTCGAAGGTGATGCGCGCACCCTGCGCCGAGACCTTCATGGCGATATGCTTGTCGAACTCGGTCTTGAAGGCGGTTTCGGCAAGAACCTTGGTTTCCTCGTCGCGCACTTTGACGATCTGCATCTTGCCGTCGCGTGTCACGCGGGCGCCGTAGTATCGGCGTAGGCCCTGAGCGCGGATGGCAAGGCCACCGTAATTGCCGAGATGGATCATAACCTGGCCCGAGGCCTGGTAGTCGGCCCATTGGCGCGTGCCGTGAATGATGATGCCTTCGCCTCGGTTCTGCGCGATGCGGAAGGCGGCTGGGAAGCGCTTGGAGAAGAAGCTTGCGCCGTTCACCCAAGCCATGCGCCAGAAATCGCCATCGCCTGCCGGGCGCTTCAATGTCAGTTTGGGCACGCCGTCCCAGCGGAGATAATCGACGAACAGGCGGCCATCGGCGCGCCTGCCGGTGCCGGTTACGACGATGCCGATCTCGGCGATCGGCTGGCCGTCGATCTCAGGAAGGGTCCATTCGAGAATGGCTTCCGAGCCCGGTTCTATGACGACCGGCGCCGAGTCGATGTCGCTCAACTGATCGCGTCCATCATAGACCCGGATGCGCAAACGCGCTTCGATTATGCCGCGGTTCTGGCCGTTGGCCTTGACGCGGGCCTTCACCGTCTGGCCCGGATAGACGAGTGGTGTCGCCATCAGGTCGTAGGTGCGCATGTCGAGCATTTCGCGTGGCGAGAAGGTCGGCGTCGTCACGACGGCGCTTTGCGCCGGTCCGAGGGCTTCGTAATCGATCGTCAGCGCGCGGCCGCTTTCGAATTCGGCATTGCCGACACGCACGCCGCCTGTCGCGTCGAGACCTGTCAGTGGGCGGAAGCCCTGCTGGCTGCCGGGAAGCGAGAAGTGAAATTGCGCACCGTTTTTCGGGGCCTTGAGCGATTGTTGCCCGGCAAGCTGGAGACCGAGATTGGTCAAGAAATAGGCCTGACGCACGGCATCGTTGATGGAATTGCCGCCGTCGGCAGACGAGATCAGCATGCGATCGGCGATAGGGCCGCGGAAGTCCGGCCCTTCGGCAAGTCCATTGAGGCCGTTCATGATGCCGAGCAGGCAGCCGACATTGCCGGCGTTGCAGTCGGTATCCCAGCCCGATGTGTTGACGATCATCTGCGCCTTTTGGAAATCGTGCGGCGCATAGAGCACCGTCATGATCATCAGCGCGTGATTGGGCATGATATGGCAGTTGCCGGGATATTTGTCGTAGCCGTAATTGTCCTGGATCTTCTGGCGCGTGTCGCGCCAATCGGGATGAGCCTTGTGCCAGGCCCTGATGTCGGCAATCAGCTTGGCGATCTGGCTATCGCTCGGGATCTGCTTCAGCCCCGTGTCGATCAGATGGTCGATGTCTGAGGCGATGAAAGCTTCGGCCTCCATCGCCGCCCACAGCATGGCGGCATAAACGGATTCGCCATCATGGCTGACCTTGCCGGCCTGTTCCGCAAGCTTGGCCGCGAGTTCCGGCTGGCCAGGGGCGACCATCGCCCATCCATCGATGAAGATCTGGGCGCCGATCTGCTCGGCAACGCCCCGGCCATTGGTCGCGATCGAACCGGACTGCGGGGCTGGCACGCCCTTTTTGAGATTGAGCCAGGCGGTGTGTTCGGTGGAGTTGCCATTGCCGCCCCACCAGAGGATCGCGCGTTCCTCGACGATGTAGTTGAGCCAGGCCTTGCCGATTTCCTCGGCCGAGAGGTTCGGTTTGATGCCGTAATCTTCCAGCGCGCGGATGAAGGTGAAGGTGCCAGCGACATCGTCGTCGGTGACGACGAGCGGCTGGTTCAGGCGTTCATGCACGTAATATTCGATAGGGCCGAGTTCCTCCATGATCTTCTGGTAGGTCCACCCCTCGAAGGGGCGGCCGAGATAGACGCCGATGAGCTTGCCCAGCACGCCAGCATAGACACGTTCGAGATAGTCGTTCGGAAGCTGCATTGCTTACTCCATTTATCGATAAATTCGTTCAGCCCTTGACGGAGCCGCCAGCCATGCCCTCGATGAAGCGCTTCTGCATGAAGACAAAAAGCGCGACGACGGGCACGACGATAATGAGCGCTGCGGCCATGATCTCACCCCAATCGGAGCTGTACTGGCCGGACAGCAGGAAGAAGGCGATGACGGCGGTCATGTTCTCCTGCTTCTGCAGGAAGGTCGTGGCGATCAGGAACTCGTTCCAGGAGTTCAATCCGATAATCAGCGCCACGGTGAGGATGCCCGGCGAGACGATCGGCAGCATCACCCGCCAGAAGACCTGCCAATGCGTAGCGCCGTCGACGATCGCTGCTTCCTCAAGCTCCTTTGGAACCGCCAGGAAATAGGTTCTGAGCAGCATCACGGCAAAGGGGCTGTAGAGCGCGGTGTAGATCAGCGCCACGCCGAAGATGTTGTTGATGAGCCCGAGCTTGGCGAAGCCGAAATAGAGCGGGAAGATATAGAGCTGGATCGGTGCGGTCGTAGTCGCCAGCAGATAGAAGGTGAAGATCTTCCAGCTTTTGATCTTACGGCGCGCGATCACATAGGCCGTCAGCGACGATGTCGTGCAGACGAGCGCGATCGTCGTGCCGGAAACGATCAGCGAGTTGACGAAGGTTTGCGAAAATTTCGCGTGATTCCAGGCATTGGCAAAATTCTGCCAACGGATCAGTTGCGGCAGGCCGAGTGGATTCTGCACGATCTGAGCCGCCGACTTCAGCGAGTTCAGCACCAGAAGGGCGATCGGGAAGAGGGCAATGAAGGCGAATATGCCGAGAAGGATATAGCAGACCCAGAGGGTCAAGCGGCTTTCCACGAGCCTCATTGTTCGCCCTCCCTGGTCTGGATGCGCACGTAGAAGAAGGTGCCGACCAGCCCGAACAGGCTGATGACGAGGGCTGCCGCGGCCGCCTGTCCGACGTTCAGATCATAGAAAGCCTTGCGATAGGCGAGTGTCGACAACAGTTCGCTAGAGAAGGCGGGGCCGCCTTGGGTGAGGATGTAGACGAAATCGAAGGCGAGGAACGACCAGATAACGGTCATGATCATCATCAGCGTAATCGTAGGCCGGATGCCGGGAAGCAGCACATAGCGCATCATCTGGAAATAGGTGGCGCCTTCGATGCGGGCCGCCTCGATCTGCTCCTGCGGCACCTGCCGCAATGCGGCGAAGAAGATGACGCAGAGAAAGCCCCACCAGTGCCACAGGTCGACGGTTGCGACGCCGAAGAGTGCGATCGACGGCTGGGTTAGCGGATTGGGGATCGGCAATCCGTATTTCTTGAGGAGGCCGAAGACGCCGGTCACGGGGCTATAGATCATCCCCTGCCAGATGCGGGACGTGATCGCGGTCGCGATGACGACGGGCAGGAAATAGACGACCTGAAAGAAATTGCTGCCGCGGCGCACGATCAGCAGCATCGAGGCGGCAAGCAGCCCCATGAGGATTGGCACCGTCAGGAAGACGATGGTCCAGATGATGTTGTTGCCGAGCGCCAGCCAGAAGACGCGGTCGCCGGCAAGCGCGCGGAAATTGTCGAGGCCCGCGAAGGTGGGCGGGGAAATGCCGTCCCAGTTGCAGAAGGCGAGTGCCACCGTCAGCAAAGCAGGGACGAGGACGATGATGATATTAATGATCATCGTCGGAACGAGATAGAGTCGGTGCATAATATCCTCCGGACGAGGACGGCGCTTTCAGCGCCGTCCTGCGGCGGCTTGTCAGGTGCGGGGCGGGACCGCCGGCGCCTTGCCGGCGTCACGTTCCTGCTTGAAGGTCTCGTCAAGCTTCTTCAGGAAGTCGGCCGACTTCGTTTTCTTGAGCCAGACCTCTTCCATGCCGCTGACCAGGTATGTGTCTGTGGCCGGCGGCAGGAAGGTCCAGGTCGTGTAGCCGTATTTGCCGGCGGCGACTGCGCCTGCCAGCTCCTTCATGGCGTCCTCGTAGAGGGGCAAGACCTTATCGGAAAGCTTGACTTTGGAGAGATCAGCCAGCGGCAGGTTCCATTCGCCCTGCCAGACGGAGTTCATCTTGCTGTAGTAGTCGTCCGTGAACATGTAGTCGAGAACGGCTGCGGCGCCATCGGCATTGCCCGACTTGGCGTTGATCGACAGCGTCGAGCCGATGCCGAGTGCGAAGATCGGATCGCCTTTCTCGCTCGGGAAGCCGACGAAACCGGGTTCCGCGTTGTTCTGCGGGAAATAGGTCTGGACGTTGGTGAAGTTCCAGGTGCCGGTCGGCGCCATGCCGGCCTGGCCGCTGGCGATCTGCGCAAAGGCTTGCTCAAGCGTCAGCGAGAAATAGTTGTCGCCGAAATATCCCTTATCCCACCACTCCGCGAGCTTGTCGATCGAGTGGACAAAGGCGGGATCGGTCCACGGAATGGCGCCTGTCAGCGCCTTGTAGACATTCTCGGGTCCGGCAATCGAATTGATGGCGATCGAGACATAATGCTCGTTGGCCGGGCGCCAGTCGGCATTGCCGGCACCGAATGGGGTCAGGCCCTTGGCCTTCATCTCGTCGGCAAGCGCCTCGAAATCTGATATCGTCGTTGGGACCTTCCATTTGTTCTGTTCGAACAAGGTCTTGTTGTAGAAGAGGCCGAGCGTTTCGTATGTCTTCGCGAGCGCGTAGAGCTTGCCATTGTAGCGGCCGAGATCGAGGAAGAGCGGCAGCAGACGCTCGTCCCATCCGTATTTCTTGGCGTAGTCGTCAAGCGGCATAAGCTGACCGGCCTGTGCCATTGCCGCGACATAACTCGGGCCGGCCGTGAAGACGACATCGGGGCCGGTGCCGGCCAGCATCGCGACGCGCAGCTGCTTGTCGAGATCCGAGCCGCGGAAGTCGATGCTCAGGAGGTCTTCGGGATGTGCCGCATTGAACGGGTCGATCAGAATGTTCTTGAGGTTATCTTGGTTCTCTGGCGAAGCGGATTCGTACCAGAAGGATATGGGCTTTTGATCCGCCGCGAATGCGAAGCGGGACATAAGCGGCGGGGCAGCCAGGCCGAAGCCGGCTTTCAAAACTGTACGTCTGTGCATCGGTTTTCTCCTCCCGATTTGATTTTATTCGTTGCGCGTCGAACCCCTGACGATGAGATCGAAAGGCATTTCAACAGCGGTTCCAGCACCGGTTTTCTGTCCGCGAAGGCGATCCATCAGCGTCTGCGCGGCACGTTCTCCCATTTTCCATTGAAATTGCGCGACCGTCGTCAGCGTCGGGGTGACGAGCTTGGCGGCGGAAATATCGTCGAAACCGACGACGGCGATATCCTCGGGAATGCGGATGCCGTGCTCGCGCAGCGACTGCATTACCCCGATCGCCATCAGGTCGTTTGCGGCAAAGATGGCGGTCGGTCTGAAATCGCCGCCGAGGATGCTCTCGGCCGCGCGGACGCCGCCCATCTCGGAAAATTCGTCATCAATGACGACGTGATCGGGATGGCCGAGTTTTGAGAGCGCCGTACGATAACCCTCGATACGATGGGCCTGCGGACCGCCGCGACCGGCGACGAGCGCGATGCGCTTGTGACCGAGGCGCAGCAGATATTCCGTCACCGTCTGCGCCGCCGCCCTGCTGTCGACATAGATGTCGTCGATCGGAATTTCGCCACCGCGCTTCTTGGATGATTCAATTCTCACTATGGGAACGCCGGCCTCGACCAAGGGATTGAAATCCTTGGCCTTCAGCGTGAAGAAGACGCCGACCACGCCATCGACACGGCCCTGTCGGGCCCAATCGAGAAAATGACGCTCGCGCTCGGGCGTCCCGTCCGTGTTGACCGTGATCACATCGTAGTTCTGGCCGTCGGCGATCGACTGAATGCCGCGAATCAAAGACGGATAGAACGGATTGGTGATGTCGGGCACGATGCAGGCGATGGTCATCGTGCGGCTCGTCTTGAGCGCTTGCGCAAAACGGTTTGGTACGTAGCCGAGGTCCTTTGCCGCCTTGGTGATGCGCTCCCATGTCTCCGCCGGTATGGATGCTCCGCCGCCGCTCAGCACCATGGAAACGGTGGCCTGCGAGACCCCCGCAGCCCTTGCGACATCCTTTTGCGTTGCTCGTCCGTTTGTCATCGCTCGCGTACTTATACGTATTAGTTATACGTATCAATAAAAGTTCGCTGGCTGAGTGTCAAGCGTCCCGTCGGGCTCTGCCCATCCTTTTGGCGGAGAGACTGCCGTGCTTGGGAAAGGTGCCGTTTTTCGATATGGGCGTTCGCCTCAGGGTGCTCTGGCCTGCTCGGCCAAGCTTCAGGGAGGCTTGCGGCCCAACGGGAAATTTTGAGTAGTTCACTACATAATCAATTAATGGTTGAAATCTAAAATGCGAAAATATGGAGAGACCATCACGTCGGCATGATCTGGATTTTGTCAGGGTGGCAGCATTTTTGCTGCTGATCGTCTACCACGTTAGCCTGATTTATAATTCGAGAAATTTCATGCTGAAGGCACCGGACAGTTCTCCCGCCTTCGATATAATCCATTTGTTGACGCATCCGTGGCGAATGACGCTGTTGTTTTTCATCTCCGGCGCCGTGACTGGCATGCTGCTTGTGAAGCGTCCTCCAGGCGCATTGAGAAGTGCGCGGACAAGACAATTATTGCTGCCTTTTCTGGCGGGCATGGCGTTTCTGATTCCCCCACAGATATATGTATTTTTGAACGCCGAGATGGGAGTGCATATCAGCCTTTTGGAGGTCTTCTGGAATTATCTGACCTTGACTCCGGTTTCCTTGCCGAGCGGTGAGCAGACGCTGCTCGCCGGCATGCAGCATCTTTGGTATCTCCTATATCTGTGGAGCTATACCGTGATCATCACGCTCGCGGTGGCGGTGTGGCCATCGTTGTTGTCCTATATTGGAGATCGGCTTGCCCCTTGGCTTACGGGCAAATGGGTACTAATAGCGCCCGCCTTGCTGTTCATTTTCCTTCGGCTCGTTTTGAGACCAATTTTCCCCCCGTCACTGGAGTTTTTGACTGATTGGTATAGCCATGCCGTTTATATGGCTGCGTTCGTGATGGGAGCTGTGATGGCAACGCGTGACGATTGCTGGGATGCTATTGTCAACATGCGGAGACCGGCGTTGATTCTGACGGTCGCTTGCGCGGTGGCTTTGGTATGCCTGTTTCCCAGCCTGCCATCCAGTGATCCAGAAATGTGGCGGCTGTCTGTCGGGAGAATACTTGGTGGTACGTTCCAATGGTGCGCGATCGTCGCCGTTCTCGGCTATGCCAGGATTTGGTGCCGATCGGAAAACGCCGTGATCCGCTATCTCAACAGGGCGGTTCTCACCTACTATGTTCTCCACCAGACTGTTATGTTGCTGATCGCCTACGGATTGGATCGTATGGGGCTCTTGTCCGCCGTGTCGTTTATCCCAATTGCGGTTGCCACTTTGGCAATCTGCGCTGTGGTTTACGAACTGAAGCTTCGTCTGGAGAGTGCCGCGAACGCAAAGTTGCGTCCGCACGCTGCCTGATATCAAGGGCTGTTTGGCAAGCCGGGCTCTTATCGATCGCCAAGTGTCGAGAGCCGGCCCGGACAGCCGGCTTCCGTTGCGATGATCTGCAGTTGGTGATCGATGGCATCGCGCTTAAACATAGCGCTCCAAAAAGGCGACGGCAGTCAGATACTGGCTACGAACGATCGATGATCTGAAGCGGATCACAACCTCTACACCTCAGGCTCTCAATGTACTGCGCCCGATCCGCCGGCCGCAACGATCGCAAAGGGTTGTCCCTCGACGGGAATGCTGCGGACTTCCTTCAGTGATTGGTTATCGACCATACGCACGAGGCTGTGGCGCGGATCGGTAATGGCGATGAGATTGCCGGCGATCGCCAGACGAGGCCTCGGGTCGCGCCAGTGACCGTCCTTGCTGTAAGGTTCGGTAACGGTCTCGGATTTCACGATCGCGCCTTTCACGACATCAAGAAGATGCAGATTGCCGTCCTCCGTGAGAATGTAGCCGATCTGCGGCTTTGCCGGATCGAGTATGAAATCGACCCGTCGTGTCGGCAGTTCGATCAGCTTGTAGGGTTGGTCAGAATTGTCCGAATCGATCAATACGACCTTCTGCTCACCATAATTGCCGAGGAAGAATTGCATGGACGTGCCGCCGAGCAATGTCGAGACCTTGCCCTTTGGCAGGGAGGAGCCATAGGCGAGCATCTCGACCTTTGGGCCGTCGATACCGCCGGGGCGAGCGATCAGGACACCTTCCTCGCAGCCGAAGGCAACCAGCCGGGCGGAAGTCGCTTCCCCATGAAGCCCTGTGCAGCGCTTGATATCGCCGACCTGCTCTCCCTTTCGGTCCAGCACGCGCAAGCCGAGGCGCGGCGGCAATTCGCCTTCCTTGACAGGCGCCTCAATGTTCGGCACCGACACGAGAAGATGGTTGTCCATCGGAACGGCAACGCCGTGGTGGGCGGCGATGGTCCGGAATGAACGAATATCCGCTTTGCCTTCGGCAAGGCCACTTTCGGACAGGAGGTCGAACTTGTCGTCGCGGTCATAGAAGATCGCGACATCGTTGCCGTGGGTCACCACGTGCCCAGGCTTTTCGCCCTTGATCGATGCTGGAAGCAATTTCGGATCGGAAAGCTCGATATCGCGATGTTCGCCGTGGTCGGAGAGGGATATGCCGGTTGCTATCGCGTGGACCACATTCTTTTCGCCTTGCACGGCAAATATGGTGCGGCCGGACTGACTGAGAGACAGGGAGGCATAGCCGTCAAGATCGAACCGGCCGATTTCCTCGCCGCTCGAGGCATCGATCGCACGGACGATAGGCAGGCTGTGATCGGCGACGAATAGTCGCCAGCTTTCCATCCCCTTTTCGTCGTCGGCAAACGACGGCAAGGGAAGCAGCAAGGCGCAAGCCAAGGATGAGGCTGCAAGGAAGGTACCAGAGCTTGTGTTTGGCATGGAGAGCCCTTTATGTAATAACATTACATATGCAACGTAAAGAAGTGACGATGCATCTGTCCAGCCCCCTGTGCACGCGTCAGGCGAGATTGTCGGAGTTCATCAACATCGAAATTGGCTTGACGCCATCGAAGCAGTTGACGCAATTTTAACCGAAGATACTATATCTAGTGTTCGAGGTTCTTCTGATTCGCAAGGATTGGAGGCTAAGACGGGAATCCGGTCGGCGAACATGATGATCGCTAAGCCGGAGCTGCCCCCGCAACTGTGAGCGGTGAGCATTCGTTTGATGACGTCACTGAGACCTCGTGTCTTGGGAAGGCAGGACGAATGTTATGACCCGCGAGCCAGGAGACCTGCCTTGAGCATTGACGTCCACGGGCGGGGTGTTCGGCTGGCGAGCGATGATCCATGCGGCATGATGGCCGCCGTCGCTTCCTCGAAGATCCCGCATGAACAACTTCGGGGTGAAGTGCATGTTCCTGAGTATCCATAGTCGCCCGCGCGAGTGACGGCCGCTTAAATGCGTCCAGCCGCCGGCTAGGTTTGCCTCCACTTTTCACCCGCCGAGCGGGCATCATCCGATGCCCGAGCGATTTTCCGTGCCCATCCATACGAGGATATCTCATGAGCATCACCGTCTATAGCAAGCCCGCCTGCGTCCAGTGCACAGCCACGACTCGTGCGCTTGATCGCCAAGGCATCGACTACACTATCGTCGACGTATCGACCGATGCCGCCGCCTATGAGCTGGTGCAGGGTCTCGGCTATCGCCAGGTTCCGGTTGTCGTCGCCGGCGAACTGCATTGGGCTGGCTTCCGTCCCGACATGATCAGCGCTCTCGCTTAGGGAGCCGGGCGGTGGGCGAGATCGTCTATTTCTCCAGCCGGTCGGAAAATACCCATCGCTTCGTTGTCAAGCTCGCATTGCCGGCTGCTCGTATCCCGCTTGCCGTGGGAGATGAGTTTTGTGCGACCTCGCCCTATGTCCTGATCGTCCCGACCTATTGCGGCGACGGTGGCAAGGGGGCCGTGCCCAAGCAGGTGATCCGCTTCCTCAACGATGCGGGCAACCGTTCGAACATCCGCGGGGTCATCGCCGCGGGCAACAGCAACTTCGGCGCGACCTACGGGATCGCCGGCGACATCATCTCTGCCAAATGCCAGGTGCCGTATCTCTATCGGTTCGAACTTCTGGGCACGGATGAGGATGTCGCCAATGTCAGACAGGGATTGGAACGATTTTGGATACGCTAAGCTCTTCTTTGTCGCGGGACGCGGGCGAAAAACCGCAGAGCACTTTTTCTGCTACCACGAATGATCGGCCAGCCAAGGCCGCGGAACCAGCATTGGATTATCACGCACTGAACGCCATGCTGAACCTCTATGACGAGCACGGAAAGATCCAGCTCGACAAGGACCGCCTGGCGGCCAAGCAGTACTTCCTGCAGCACGTCAACCAGAACACGGTCTTCTTCCATAACCTGAGGGAAAAACTCGATTATCTAGTGACGGAAGGCTACTACGAGCAGGAGGTGCTGGATCAGTATTCCTTCAATTTCGTGCGCGATCTCTTCGACCACGCTTATGCGAAGAAATTCCGTTTTCCGACCTTCCTCGGCGCCTTCAAATACTACACCAGCTACACGCTGAAGACCTTCGATGGAAAGCGCTATCTTGAGCGTTATGAAGACCGTATCTGCATGGTCGCACTGACGCTGGCGCAGGGCAGCGAGCAGATTGCGCGCGATCTGGTGGACGAGATTATCTCCGGCCGCTTCCAGCCGGCAACACCGACCTTCCTCAATGCCGGCAAGAAGCAGCGCGGAGAGCTGGTCTCCTGCTTCCTGCTGCGTGTCGAAGACAATATGGAATCGATCGGCCGCGCCATTAACTCGGCTCTGCAGCTTTCGAAACGCGGCGGAGGCGTGGCGCTATCGCTCACCAACATCCGTGAGGCCGGCGCACCCATCAAGCATATCGAGAACCAGTCGTCCGGCATCATTCCCGTCATGAAGCTGCTGGAAGACTCCTTCTCCTACGCCAACCAGCTTGGCGCGCGGCAAGGGGCGGGCGCCGTCTACCTGAACGCTCACCATCCCGACATCATGCGCTTCCTCGATACCAAACGCGAAAATGCCGACGAGAAGATCCGCATCAAGACACTGTCGCTCGGCGTGGTCATTCCGGACATTACTTTCGAGCTCGCGAAGAACAACGAGGATATGTACCTATTCTCGCCCTATGACGTGGAGCGCGTCTATGGCGTGCCGCTCACCGAGATTTCGGTGACGGAGAAGTATCGCGAGATGGTGGCCGACAGCCGCATCCGCAAAAAGAAGATCAAGGCGCGCGAATTCTTCCAGGTGATCGCCGAAATCCAGTTCGAGAGCGGCTATCCCTACATCATGTTCGAGGATACGGTGAACCGCGCCAATCCGGTTGCCGGCCGCATCACCATGAGCAATCTCTGCTCGGAAATCTTGCAGGTCAGCGAAGCCAGCGCATACAACGATGACCTGTCCTACAAGCATATGGGCAAGGACATCTCCTGCAATCTCGGTTCTCTGAATATTGCTGCAGCAATGGACAGCCCGGATTTCGGCAAGACGATCGAAATGTCGATCCGTGCGCTGACGGCTGTTTCCGACATGAGCCATATCTCCTCCGTACCCTCGATCGAAAAGGGTAATGACGAAAGCCATGCGATCGGCCTCGGTCAGATGAACCTGCACGGTTATCTCGCCCGCGAGCGCATTTTCTACGGCTCGGAAGAAGGCGTCGATTTCACCAATATCTATTTCTACACAGTGACCTACCACGCCATTCGCGCCTCGAACCTGCTTGCGGTCGAGCGCGGCCAGAGCTTCAAGGGCTTCGAGAATTCGAAATACGCTTCCGGCGAATATTTTGACAAATATACTGAGCAGGAATGGAGGCCAGTGACCGAGCGCGTCGCGGAAATCTTCGAAAAGGCGGGTATTGCCATCCCCACGCAGGAAGATTGGCAGAATCTGAGAAAAGCTGTCATGGAGGGCGGGCTCTATAACCAGAACCTGCAGGCCGTGCCGCCGACGGGCTCAATCTCCTACATCAACCACTCGACCTCCTCGATCCACCCGATCGTCTCCAAGATCGAGATTCGCAAGGAAGGCAAGATCGGCCGCGTCTATTATCCGGCCGCCTTCATGACGAACGACAATCTCGATTACTATCAGGACGCCTACGAGATTGGGCCTGAAAAGATCATCGACACCTACGCCGCGGCCACCCAGCATGTCGACCAGGGCCTGTCGCTGACGCTGTTCTTCCGCGACACCGCAACCACGCGCGATATCAACAAGGCGCAAATCTACGCCTGGAAGAAGGGCATCAAGACCATCTACTATATCCGGCTTCGCCAGATGGCGCTCGAAGGCACGCAGGTTCAGGGCTGCGTTTCCTGCACGCTCTGAACCTTTGAGGGACGACAATGAACATGCAATTCAAGCCGGCAAACCGCGTTCGCGCCATCAACTGGAACCGCATCGAGGACGACAAGGATCTCGAAGTCTGGAATCGCCTGACCGGGAATTTCTGGCTGCCGGAAAAGGTGCCCTTGTCGAACGACATTCAATCCTGGGCGACACTCAAGCCTGAGGAGCAGCAGCTCACCATCCGGGTCTTCACCGGCCTGACGCTGCTCGACACGATCCAGAACGGCGTCGGCGCCGTCAAGCTGATGGCCGATGCCGCCACCCCGCATGAAGAAGCGGTGCTGTCGAACATCTCATTCATGGAGGCGGTGCACGCGCGCTCTTATTCGTCGATCTTCTCGACGCTCTGCCTGACGCCCGATGTCGACGATGCCTATCGCTGGTCGGAAGAGAACGAGTTCCTGCAGAAGAAATCGACGCTGATCATGGAGCAGTATTCTTCCGGAGATCCCCTACGGAAAAAGGTCGCCAGCGTCTTCCTTGAAAGCTTTCTATTTTATTCCGGCTTCTATCTGCCGATGTTCTGGTCGAGCCGCGCCAAGCTCACCAACACCGCCGACATGATCCGTCTCATTATCCGTGATGAAGCCGTGCATGGCTATTACATCGGCTACAAGTTCCAGCGCGGGCTTGAGCGGCTTTCGGAAGAGTGCAGGCAGGAGATCAAGGATTTCGCCTTCGATCTGCTGCTGGAGCTTTATGACAATGAAGCCAAGTACACCGAAGCGCTCTATGACGGCGTCGGTCTGACCGAGGACGTCAAGAAGTTCCTGCATTACAACGCCAACAAGGCACTGATGAATCTCGGCTATGAGGCGCTCTTCCCCGCGGAAGCCTGCAAGGTCAATCCGGCCATCCTTTCGGCGCTGTCTCCGAATGCGGATGAGAACCACGACTTCTTCTCCGGCTCCGGCTCGTCCTATGTGATCGGCAAGGCCGTTGCGACGGAGGATGAGGACTGGAATTTCTGAGGATCGAGCTTGGCGCAGCTCAGGCGGTTCGAGCCGTCGCCTTGGAAACGGTGCCCTGACGGCAGCCGTCGCTGAGCGGCGCTCGCCTCCGCTTGGAAACACAAACGGCCGGCTCTAACAAATAGAGCCGGCCGTTGAACTGTCGGATCCTGACGATCCGGATTACTTGTTCAGCGCATCCTTCAACGCCTTGGCCGGCGTGAAGGCGAGCTTCTTCGATGCGGCAACCTTGATGGTTGCGCCCGTTCCCGGATTGCGTGCTTCGCGCGCCGGCGTATCCTTGACTTTGAACTTGCCAAAGCCCGGGATCGAGGTTTCGGCGCCGGATGTTGCGGCTCCGGTAATGGCTGCAAAGACGGCTTCGACAATCGCCTTGCTCTGGACTTTGGTAAGCTTGTGGTCTGCAGCGATCTTGTCTGCGATTTCATTGGTGGTGGTCATGAGGCTTCCCCCGCATTGATGACGCTGGAATCATTTCCATTGCCGATGTCCATTGTCACCTGGAGTCGGGGTCGGAAAGGCCGAGAATGCCTGTATTTCCACAGGTTCCGACGCATCGGGGCCATTTCGAACGCTTTCCGCAGGCGTTTTTCCAGTCAATGGCTCGGTTGGGCGGCCGATGGGAGAGCGCTCCATGATACCCGCAGACGCCTGCGAATCTGCGGGAAGGGCCGGAATCAGAGCTCCGGCACTCTCTTCGCCATCCGGATGCGAGCGGTGACGAATTCATTGAAACTGGCCTTTTGCCTGATAGGTCTATAGAGGCTCGGCTGTGATCAACGGATGGAACGGACAATGGAACACGAGATCAAGATAGACAACCGCGGTGATTTCGGGCTTTGGGCTATCGAGGTCGCAAAGCAGATCATCAGCGATGAGGGCTTTGAATTGGCAAGAGCCGCACGGGACGGCACAGAGGATGATGTCCGCGCGGCCGGTAACGCACTTGGCCAGGCCATTACCAACGCGATGATGGAGGTTTATGACGGTTTGATCGAAGGAGCGGATGAAGATTAGGATCGTCTCGAAGGGTGTGGCCAGTCATCCGCGTGCTCGCGCGGCCGGCTTGCTCTGGATTGAAATCTGAAAGTTGCACCAACTTAAAATCGCAGCCTTACAATCACGAACAGGCATCCCCATATAGGGGGCGGATTAGTCTTTCTGCCCTATGACAGGAGAGCCAATGTTCAGTGCAGTACCGCGTTTCGCCAAGATTGCAGCCATCGTCGTCGTTGCCGCCGCTTCGTCCGTGGCGACCTTTGATGCCGCCGACGCGCGTCGGGCTGGATCCAGCGGCTTCGGAAGCCGCGGAACGCGCACCTTTGATACACCGGCCATAACGCGGACGGCGCCTACGCAGGCTGCCCCGATCGACCGGTCGATGACGCAGCGGCCGCAGCAGCAGACAACGACGCAGCCGCCGCTCGGCGCGCCACAGCGTCCAGGCCTTTTCGGCGGCTTTGGCGGATCGATGATCGGTGGCCTGATCGCCGGTGGGCTGCTTGGCATGATGCTGGGTCACGGTTTTGGCGGCGGTGTCGGCTTCCTCGGCATGCTGCTGCAGATCGGTCTGATCGTGTTGCTGATCGGTTTTGCCATGCGTTTCTTTGCAAATCGCCAGCGGACGCAATATGCAGCACCGGGATCGGGCACGTCCTACAATATGAATCCGATGAACAACGCAGGTGCTTCCCCGCGCCCTTCCTTCTCCATTCCGTCTATCGGTGGTGGAGCGGCAGCCGCGCCGAAGGCGCGCCAAGCGAATGACGAGATCGGGTTGCAGCAGGCCGATCTCGATCGCTTCGAGCACCTTCTGACCGAAATCCAGTCGGCCTATGGCAAGGAAGACTATGCTACGCTGCGCCGGCTGACCACGCCGGAGGCGATGTCCTACCTCGCCGAAGAACTTGGGGAAAACGCGACCAGCGGCGTACGCAACAGCGTTTCCGACGTCCGCCTGCTGCAAGGCGATATCGCTGAGGCGTGGCGCGAGGGCAATGCCGAATATGCGACGCTTGCCATGCGCTATTCGAGCATCGACGCGATGGTCGATCGTGCGACCGGGAAACTCGTCGACGGCGACGACCGCAATCCCTCGGAAACGACGGAACTCTGGACCTTCGTGCGCAAGCCCGGTTCGGACTGGACGCTTTCAGCAATCCAGGGAACGGAACTGCACTAATCCTGCGCAGCTTCCGCAAAGAACCGCCTCGCGAGGGATCGCGGGCGGCTCGTCATATCCATAAATTGATTGTCCTCATCCTTTAAACCTGAAGGCGTCTGGTGGGTGTCGAAGACGACGCGGCATTCGCCTTGACTCGCCAAATCTCTCCTTTAATGTGCTGATGTGGAAACGTTACCACACTGGGAGGAAATAGATGAAATCCGCGCGGCTCAACCGCCTGTTCGGCGTGTCCGGAAATTGCTTCGACGTCGCCATCGATCATGGCATGTTCAATGAACGGACCTTTCTCGCCGGCATCGAGGATATGAGAACAGCGATCAGGGTCATTGCCGATGCTGCGCCCGATGCCATTCAGCTTCCGCCAGGTACCGCGCCTATTCTGCAGGCAATCCCCGGCAAGCATCGTCCGGCTCTAGTGCTGCGGACCGATATCGCCAATATCTATGGCAATCCGCTGCCCTCCGCACTGTTTTCCGAGATGATCGACCGGGGCGTGGAACAGGCGGTGGCACTCGATGCAGCCTGTGTCGTCGTCAATCTTTTGATGCTGCCGGACCAGCCCGAAGTCTATCGCGCCTGCGTGCGCAACGTGAATAGCCTGAAGCGCGAGTGCGAGATCTATGGCATGCCGCTGATGGTCGAGCCGCTGGTCATGCAGGATAACTCCAAGGGCGCCTATATGGTCGATGGCGCGATCGACAAGATTCTGCCGCTGGTGCGTCAGGCCGCCGAACTCGGCGCCGACATCATCAAGGCCGACCCGTGTGACAATGTTCAGAACTACCATCGTGTCATTGAGATCGCCCAAGGGCTTCCTGTGCTCGTTCGCGGCGGAGGCCGCGTGTCAGATCAGGAGATACTTTCACGCACGAAACAGCTGATGGAGCAGGGCGCCCGCGGGATCGTCTATGGCCGCAACGTCATCCAGCACAACAATCCGGCGGGCATGACGCGCGCCCTGATGGCGATCGTCCATGAGGAGGCTTCCGTCGAAGACGCCTCGCGGCATCTCGCCTGACGCATTCTTGGAGGAGGAAATATGAAGAAGGTATTCCGCTTCGGCGTCATCGGCTGCGGCCTGATGGGGCGTGAATTCGCAAGCGCTGCGGCGCGCTGGCTGCATCTCGCCGACACGAGGGCACGGCCGGAAATCGTTGCCGTCTGCGATACCAATCCTGCGCTTCTCGACTGGTTCAAGGACAATGTGCCATCAGTCAGGCAGTTCACCGGCGATTATAAGGAGCTGCTGGCCAATCAGGATGTTGATGCGGTTTATTGCGCCGTGCCGCATGTGCTGCACCAGCAGTTCTATGTCGACATTCTGAAGGCTGGAAAGCATCTGCTCGGCGAAAAGCCGTTCGGCATGGATGCGGCACAGAACCGCGAGATCATGGCGGTTCTTGCCGAAAACCCGAAGCTTCTGGTTCGCTGCTCGTCGGAAATGCCCTTCTTTCCTGGGGCGCAGAAGGTCATCGCGCTCGCCGAAAGCGGCGAGATGGGCGATATTCTCGAGGTCGAGGCCGGCTTCCTGCACTCCTCCGATATCGACAGGCAGAAGCCGATCAACTGGAAGCGCATGGCCGATATCAACGGCGAATACGGCTGCATGGGCGATCTCGGCATGCATGTCCTGCATGTGCCCCTGCGGCTCGGCTGGCGCCCGCAGACGCTGCATGCGCAACTGGTCAAGAAGATCACGGAGCGCCCGGATGGCAAGGGCGGCATGGTACCGTGTACGACCTGGGACAATGCGACGATCAGCACGCGCGTCAACGCGGGTGGCCAGGATTTTCCGATGGTGCTGAAGACCTGGCGGATCGCACCGGGCGAGGCCAATACCTGGTACATCCGCATCCTCGGCATGAAGAAGAGTGCCTTCTTCACCACGAAAGCGCCGCGGCAGTGGCAGTGGATGGACTATGATGGCGGCGCGCAGGCCTGGAGCACTGAAGATTTGGGATATGGTTCGCTCTTCCCGGCGATAACAGGCAAGATTTTCGAGTTCGGCTTCGCCGATGCCATCCAGCAAATGTGGGCTGCCTTCGTCGATGAACTGGCCGGCGGAAACGCCAATGGCTTTGCCTGTGCGACGCCCGAAGAAGCGCAGGCGCATCACGCAGTACTGACGGCGGCACTGAAATCCGGCCGTGAAAATATCGTCGTACCGGTCGATTACGAAGGAGCGACCACCTGATGAAGCGCTCCGAAATCAACGAAGCGCTGCGGCGCGCAAGCAAAACCCTAGACCATTGGCGCTGGTCGCTGCCGGAATGGGGTTATTGGACTGCGGCGGATTTCGCCGCCAATCCGGAGGCGGCGCGCTATTTGCGTGCCCATCAGCTGGGGTGGGACGTCACGGATTTCGGCTCCGGCCGTTTTGCCGAATGCGGCCTCGTGCTCTTTTGCCTGCGCAACGGCGTTGTCGGTGTCGAAGGCGAGCGGACCTATGCCGAGAAGCTGCTTTTCGTCGCGGAAGGGCAGGTCACGCCGACCCACCGCCATCAAGCGAAGATGGAAGACATCATCAACAGGGCCGGCGGCGATCTCGTCATTGAATTCGCGGCGACCGACGCCGAAGGCAATGTTCTGCAGGATGACGTGACCGTCCCGGTCGACGGCTTGCCGAGGAAGCTTGCTGTATGGGAGCCGTTGGTGCTTTCTCCTGGCCAGAGCGTGACGATCCGAACCGGGCTTTATCATCGCTTCTACGGCCACAAGGGCGGCGGTCCGGTCTTCGTCGGCGAGGTCAGCCAAGTCAATGACGACAATAGCGATAATTACTTCCTGGAGCCGCTCGGGCGCTTCGCCGCGATCGAGGAGGATGAACCGCCTCTAAGGCCTCTGTGGAACGAGGCAGGTGGCTGATGAGGACCGGGGAGGAGGTTCGCGCTAGTGAAAAGAAAGACAAGGGAGGCATCGTTTGCGCGGGAAATTTCATCGTCGACCGTGTCCATACGCTGTCCTATTGGCCCGAGCAGGGTAATCTTGCCTATATTCAGCATCAGGATGTGGGCGTTGGCGGCGGGGCCGCCAATGTCGTCACCGATCTCGCCTCCCTCGGCTTTCCCGGAAAGCTCGCCGCCGCCGGCTGTATCGGCGCGGACATCGATGGAGAGATCGTCAAGACCCGACTTCAGAGCGCCGGCATCGATGTAAGCGGTCTGCGGGAGCGTCCGGACCGCGCAACAGCCCATACGCATGTCATGAACGTGCCGGGGCAGAACCGCACCTTCTTCTATCACGGCGGTGCCAATGATGCGGTGACAGACACGCTCATCTCGCCCGCGACCTTTGCCAATGCCGGCTATCGGCTGTTTTATCTCGGCTATCTGATGCTTCTGCCTGGTCTCGACGGGATCGATGTGGATGGCCGATCCGGAGCATCGCGCCTTCTGGAGGCCGCGCGCAATGCCGGCCTGACCACCTGCGTCGATTTCGTCTCCAGCGAGGATCCGGAGTTTGCGGCGAAGGTTGGCGCGGCGCTGCCCTATTGCGATTACCTTATCATCAATGAAATCGAAGCAGGGCGGGCAACCGGCGTGACCGTACGGGGCACCGCAGGGGAGTTGAACCAGGCCGCACTTCTGGCAGCCGGCGAACGGTTGCTGGCGGCAGGCGTCGCAAAGGGTGCAATCATTCACGCCCCGGAAATCTGCTTCTGGTTTGCTTCGGGCGCAAAGCCGATTATCTCACGCTCCCGACCGGTCGAGCCGGCCGATATTGTCAGCACTGTCGGCGCGGGCGATGCTTTCTGCGCCGCTGTGCTTTACGGTCTGCATGAGAATTGGCCCGTCGAGCGCATCTGCGCTGTTGCACATGCCGCCGCCGCCCGTTGCCTTGGAGGAGCGACCGCGACGGACGGCATCCCCGACATGGCGGCACTTCTGGAGGATATAAAGGAGATGCAGCCCGCCGGTGCCTAGCGCACCGGCTGTAAGCGGCAGCGCTCATCATTGAGTGCTATAGTGCCGATGGGATCGGCGCGGGAGCGAATCAAATCTTACGCTTGGAGGAGGCGAATGAGGGCAGTCCGTTTGGAAGCAATCGGCGATATGGCGATGCATATGGTCGAGAAGCCGAGCGCCGGTCCGGGGGAGATTGTCGTGCGGGTGCTGGCTGCCGGTATCTGCGGGTCAGACCGGCACATGTACAAGGGCGAATATCCGACGGCGATCCCCGTGACCTTGGGCCACGAGTTCTGTGGCCTCGTCGAGGAGGTGGGCGAGGGCGTTACCTCGTTCGTGGGCAGTGAACTCGTCACCGTAGACCCGAATATCGCTTGTGGCACATGCCCCGCCTGTCGGCGCGGGCGGCCGAATCTCTGCGCCAACCTCACGGCTATCGGCGTGACGCGCGATGGCGGCTTTGCCGAATATGTCGTAGTTCCCTGCGGACAGGCGTTCATACTGCCTGCGGATCTCGATCCCGTTCATGGCGCCTTCTGCGAGCCGCTAGCCTGCTGCATTCATGCCATCGACAAGGCACAAATCCGTCCGGGCGACAGCGTCGCCATATTGGGCGGTGGTGTCATTGGCCTGCTCATGGTCCAACTGGCGCGCCTCGCAGGCGCTGATCAGATCATCCTGATCACGAGGCAGCTGTCACGGCGGGAAGCAGCTTTGCGCCTGGGTGCAACACAGGCCCTCGATCCGACGGCGACCGATGCCGTTGCCGCCGTGCGGGATGCTACCGGCGGGGGCGTCGATGTCGTCATAGAATGCGCCGGTGTGCCCGAGACGCTGCAGACGGGCGTGCAGATGGTGCGACGCGGCGGCGCTTTCATTCTCTTTGGTGTGACGCCGGCAGGCTTCGAAGTGCCCGTTCTACCGTTCGATCTGCTCGTCAACGAAGTCGAGATCAGGCCGGCCTATCTCAATCCCTTCACCCATTCCCGCGCGGCCGCCATGGTGGCGAGCGGTATTCTGGAACTGGATTCGCTTGTCACGAAGACCATAGGTCTCGAAGAGGTGGCGAGCGTGGTCGGCAGCGCGCCATTGGCCGGTGAGATCAAGGTCATTGTCCGGCCGTAAAAGCCGATTGACGGCGGTGCGCATTCATTTGCGGACAGGGCCGGTGGAGTCGCGCGTGATCAATCTGACAGGTATTTTGACGATCGCGTCTTCTCGGGATTCGCCGTCCGCCTCTTGCTCTTCGATCAGGGCCTCCAATCGCCGGACTGCCTGCTCGCCAACACTGCGGATCGGCTGCGCGACGGTCGTCAGGCGTGGAAAGACATAGGCGGCCTCCGGCAGATCGTCGAAGCCGATGACGGAATAGTCGCGTGGTACGGAAAAGCCGTGATCCTGAACGGCATGGATCGTAGCAATCGCCGATATGTCGGTCGTGCCGATGATACCAGTCATCTCAGGCCGGGAGGCGACCAGTTGCTTTGCGAGCGGATAGGCGGCGGCAAAACTATGTTCTTCGGCCATGACGATGGCGGCGGGTGCGATGCCGCGCTCGGCCATTTCCTCCTTGATGCCGCGAAGCCGAAGCTGGACCGGTTGACTATGGGCAGGGGCGCCGACAATGCCGATTGCGCGATGACCGAGTTCGATCAGATGACGGGCCATCAATCGCCCACCTTCCTCGTGATCGGCCATGACGGCTTCAGCAGCTATTCCCGGAAGCTCGCGGTCGATGGCGACGATCGGGATATGGGCCTCGCGCAGCGCTTCGAAATGCTCGGTGCTGCCGAAGGCGCTCGCAACGATGACGCCATCGACGCGCTGGGATAGGAGCATGGAAATATAGCGCGCTTCGTGTTCGATGTTTTCGGCGGTGCTGCATATCAAGGTCTGATAGCCGCGCTGGAACAATTCCTGCTCGATCGCATGGGCAAGGATGCCGAAGAAGGGCACGTCGATCGACGGCAGCATCAATCCTATCATCCGGCTCGGCGCGCCGCGCAGCATGCGCGCGCCTTTGCTTGGTGTGTAGTTAAGCGTGCGGATAGCAGCTTCCACGCGCTCCCGGAGTTCTGGAGAGGCGTAGCCGCTATTGTTCAGCACGCGCGAGACCGACGAGACCGATGTTCCCGCAAATTTGGCGATATGTCTGATGCTGGTCGTCACTTGCTCGCGTTTCTTTGGCTTGCGGTCGAATGGTTGGGAGCAAGACTGTCGGAGTGCAGGCCAACTCGCCCTCGGACTTAATCACCGCCAGAATGCCGCATCAAGCGGCATCCATGCGGTCTTAATATCTGGCTGTGCCAAATCCTTCTACATTAGACTTCTTGCATATCGTATGATTGCAATTATGGAGGGCGGTTGAGATCGATGAGGCATCTCACGTGATTTGTGCGGATCATTCAGGAAATTCAATAAAATAGCGGCCACATGCCTACGGAATATGCCTCGTTCTTCGAACGAGTTCGGCAATGCAGGCAGGCATTTGCTTCGCGTATGAACATAGTTTTAGACCGTCATCGTCCGCCCTGGCATTTATAAGATTTTTATATCTTCCGCTTTTCCGCCGTCTCGAACCTTAATGCGGTTCGGCCGCATATTGCGTCTGGAAGATGCACCCCAAGTGATCTTCCTAGCCGGCAGGAAAAAGAGGCGCTCTGAGCAAGGGCGCTCTCCATCATTTCTGCATTCAACAATAACAATCAAGGACTCGCGATCGATGATGGACATTCTTCTTGTCGGGATCGGCGTTTTATTCTTCCTCCTTTGTGTCGCTTATACCAAGGCCTGCGACAGCCTCTAGTCGGAGAGATGGCAATGCTTCTCGATTACATTCTCGGTGGCGGCGTGACGATCTTTCTCACCGTCTACCTGGTCTATGCTCTCATTCGCCCCGAGCGCTTCTGACAGCGCTGGATAGGGAAAGTTACCTCCATGACCTTCAACGGATGGCTTCAGATCCTCATTTATATCGGGATCCTTCTCCTGCTCGTCAAACCGCTCGGCGGTTACATGACGCGTGTCTTTACCGGCGAGCGCACCTTCCTCTCCTTCGTCCTCCGTCCTGTGGAACGGGGGCTTTATCGTTTGGCCGGCACGGATGAGCGCGAAGAGCAGCACTGGACGACCTATTCGGTTTCCATGCTGCTGTTCAGCCTCGCGGGCTTCCTCGTTCTTTACGCCCTGCAGCGACTGCAAGGCAGTCTGCCGTATAATCCGGCCGGCATGACCGCAGTTGGCCCGGAACTGTCCTTCAACACGGCAACGAGCTTCGTCACCAATACCAATTGGCAGAACTACGGCGGCGAAAGCACGATGTCCTATCTCGTGCAGATGGCCGGCCTGACTGTGCAGAACTTCGTTTCCGCTGCAACCGGCATTGCGATTGCCATTGCTTTGATCCGTGCTTTCGCACGTGCTTCGGGCAAGGCGATCGGCAACTTCTGGGTCGATATGATCCGTGCGACGCTCTACGTCCTTCTGCCGATCTGCGTCGTGCTGACGATTGCTTTCGTCTATCTCGGCGTGCCGCAGACGCTTGGTCCCTATGTCAATGCGACGACGCTCGAAGGAGCGCAGCAGACGATCGCCGTCGGTCCCGTTGCCTCGCAGCTTGCCATCAAGATGCTCGGCACGAATGGCGGCGGTTTCTTCAATGCCAACTCGGCGCATCCCTTCGAAAACCCGGACGCGATTTCCAACCTCCTGCAGATGCTGGCGATCTTCGCCGTCGGCGCAGCGCTCACCAACGTCTTCGGCCGCATGGTCGGCAGCCAGCGGCAGGGCTGGGCGATCCTGGCTGCGATGGGCACGCTGTTCATCGCCGGCGTGATCGTCACTTATTGGGCTGAAGCGGCAGGCAATCCGCTTGTTCATGCGCTCGGCGTCCAGGGCGGCAATATGGAAGGCAAGGAAGTCCGCTTCGGCATTGCCGCCTCCTCGCTCTTCGCCGTCATCACCACGGCGGCATCCTGCGGCGCCGTCAACGGCATGCTCGACAGCTTCACCGCGATCGGCGGCCTGATCCCGCTCATCAACCTGCAGCTCGGCGAAGTCATCGTCGGCGGCGTCGGCGCCGGTTTCTACGGCATCCTGATGTTCGTCGTCATCGCCATCTTCGTTGCGGGCCTGATGGTCGGGCGCACGCCGGAATATCTCGGCAAGAAGATCGAGGCCAAGGAAGTGAAGATGGCAATGCTTGCCGTGCTTTGCCTGCCCTTCGGCATGCTGATCTTCACGGCGATCTCCGTTGTATTGCCCTCCGCCGTTGCCTCGATCGCGAATGCCGGTCCGCACGGCTTCTCGGAAATCCTCTATGCCTATAGCTCGGCCGCGGCAAACAACGGCTCGGCCTTCGGCGGCCTGACCGGCAATACCTCCTGGTACAATATCACGCTCGGTATCGTCATGCTCATCGGCCGCTTCCTGGTCATCGTTCCGGCCCTTGCGATTGCCGGCTCCCTGATCAGCAAGAAGACGGTTCCTGCCTCGGCCGGTACCTTCCCGACGGATGGCCCGCTCTTCGTCGGCCTGCTGGTCGGCACGATCCTGATCGTCGGCGGTCTGACCTTCTTCCCGGCGCTGGCGCTCGGACCGATCGTCGAACATCTGGCGATGATCGCAGGCCAGACCTTCTAAGGAATGACGGCCATGAGCCAACCGCTTCTAGGCAAGCTTAGAAAAGCCATCGATCCACGCCCCTTCGACAGGAGGCGTGGCCCGGCCGGAACAACCTGCGCGTCCGATGCCATTTTGCTGGCGATGGTTGCCCTGTTCCTCGGCCTTGTCGTCTTCGGATTTTTAATCGGCTGATCGGCGGCGTTCCGATCTGACGTTTTCCTCTTCACGCTGGAGCCTCTTATGAGCCAGTTAAAATCAGCGAGTATTCTGGATTCTCGCATCCTCGTTCCGGCGATCGGCGCTTCGTTCAAGAAGCTGAACCCGCGCACGCTTGCCAAGAACCCCGTCATGTTTGTGGTCGCCGTCGTTTCGATGCTGACGACCGTTCTCTTCCTGCGCGACCTCGTCACCGGCGGCGGCAATCTCGCCTTCTCGCTGCAGATCAATATCTGGCTGTGGTTCACGGTGTTGTTTGCCAACTTCGCGGAAGCCGTTGCCGAAGGCCGTGGCAAGGCGCAAGCGGATTCGCTGCGTAAGTCGCGCACCGAAACGCAGGCAAAGCTGCTCGGCGGCACTAGCCGTACCGATTACAAGATGGTGCCCGGCACCAGCCTCAAGGTCGGGGATGTCGTTCTGGTCGAAGCCGGCGATATCATCCCCTCGGACGGTGAGGTCATTGAGGGCGTCGCTTCCGTCAATGAGGCTGCAATCACCGGCGAATCTGCGCCCGTCATCCGTGAATCGGGTGGCGACCGCTCGGCTGTAACGGGCGGTACCCAGGTTCTGTCGGATGAGATCCGCGTGCGCATCACCGCCGCAGCCGGTTCGACCTTCATCGATCGTATGATCGCGCTAGTCGAAGGCGCCGAGCGGCAGAAGACGCCGAATGAAATCGCGCTCAACATCCTGCTGGCCGGCATGACGCTGATCTTCGTGCTCGCAACCGTCACCATCCCGAGCTTTGCCGCCTATGCCGGTGGCTCGATCCAGACCGTCGTGCTCGTCGCGCTCTTCGTGACGCTGATCCCGACCACGATCGGCGCTCTGCTCTCGGCAATCGGCATTGCCGGCATGGACCGTCTGGTACGCTTCAACGTGCTCGCCATGTCCGGCCGCGCCGTCGAAGCCGCTGGCGACGTCGATACACTGCTGCTCGACAAGACTGGCACGATCACGCTTGGCAATCGCCAGGCAACCGCCTTCCGCCCGGTTCGGGGCGTCAGCGAGCAGGACCTCGCCGATGCGGCCCAGCTTGCCTCGCTTGCCGATGAAACACCGGAAGGACGCTCGATCGTGGTGCTTGCCAAGGAAAAATATGCGATCCGCGGGCGCGACATGACGAGCCTGAAGGCGACCTTCGTTCCCTTTACCGCCCAGACCCGCATGAGTGGCGTCGATCTCGATGGCTCGTCGATCCGCAAGGGTGCGGTCGATGCTGTTGTGGCCTATGTCGAGGGCGCAGCAAATGGTGCAACCGAAGGCACTGCGGTCATGTCGCGCACGTCAAGCGAAATGCTGCGCGAGTTGCAGGCGATCGCAGATGAGATCGCCAAGGCCGGCGGCACGCCGCTTGCCGTGGCGCGAGACGGTCGTCTTCTCGGCGTCATCCATCTTAAGGATATCGTCAAGGGCGGCATCCGTGAGCGCTTTGCGGAACTGCGCCGCATGGGTATCCGCACCGTGATGATCACGGGCGACAATCCGCTGACGGCTGCTGCTATCGCCGCCGAAGCCGGCGTCGACGACTTCCTCGCCCAGGCAACGCCCGAAATGAAGCTGGCGCTGATGCGTCAAGAGCAGGCACAGGGCAAGCTGGTCGCCATGTGCGGCGACGGCACGAACGATGCGCCCGCGCTCGCCCAGGCCGATGTCGGCGTTGCCATGAATACCGGTACGGTCGCTGCCCGCGAAGCCGGCAACATGGTCGATCTCGACAGCGACCCGACGAAGCTGATCGAGATCGTCGAGATCGGCAAGCAGCTGCTAATGACACGCGGCGCGCTGACGACCTTCTCCATCGCCAACGATATCGCGAAGTACTTTGCCATCATCCCGGCGATGTTCATCGCCTTCTATCCGCAGCTGAAGATGCTGAACGTCATGGGACTGGCAACGCCGCAAAGCGCCATTCTCTCGGCCATCATCTTCAACGCGCTCATCATCGTCGCACTGATCCCGCTGTCACTGAAGGGTGTCCGCTATCGTCCGATCGGCGCCGGTGCGCTGCTTAGCCGCAACCTGCTGATCTACGGCCTCGGCGGCATCATCGTCCCCTTCATCGGCATCAAGGCCATCGACATGGCGATTACCGCCATCGGCCTCGCCTAAGGAGTTTCTCTCATGTTGAAACAAATCAGACCTGCGATCGTCATGATCGTCGCCACGACCGTTCTGACCGGCCTTGCCTATCCGCTTGCCATGACCGGTGTCGCCCAAGCGCTCTTTCCCCATCAGGCCAATGGCAGCCTGGTGGAGAAGGACGGCAAGGTGATCGGCTCCAGCCTTATCGGTCAGAATTTTACGGCGGATAAGTATTTTCACGGTCGTCCGTCGGCCACGACCGGCGCCGATCCGAATGACCCGACCAAATCGGTTTCCGCACCCTATAATGCCGCCAATTCCGGCGGCTCCAATCTCGGTCCGACCAATTCGAGCCTGATCACGCGTATAAAGGGTGATGCAGCGACATTGCAGGCGCAGAACCCGAATACGCCGGTTCCGATCGATCTGCTTACCACATCGGGCAGCGGACTTGACCCGGACATCTCGCCTGAAGATGCCTATTTCCAGGTCCCGCGCGTCGCCAAGGTCCGCAACATGGATGAGGCCAAGGTCAAGTCGCTCGTCGAGGCAGCCATAGAGCCGCGAGAGCTCGGCGTTCTCGGGGAACCTGTGGTCAATGTGCTGGCATTGAACCAGGCGCTCGATGCTTCTATGACTCAATAAGTTGAAGAGGTTGAGACGGTTAGCGCCGTCTCAATCTTATCAGGAAAGACAACCAGCGAATGGCAGACGACAGCCGCGATATGTTGGGCAGGCCTTCTCCCGATGCGCTTCTCGAAAAGGCGCGGGCCGAGACACGCGGTCGGTTGAAGATATTCCTCGGAGCGGCGCCGGGTGTCGGCAAGACCTACGAGATGCTGATGTCGGGCAGGGCGAAGATCGCCGACGGCGTCGATGTCGTCGTCGGTGTCGTCGAGACCCATGGCCGACGGGAGACTCAGGCCTTGCTCGAAGGGTTTGAGATCGTTCCGCGAGTCAATGTCGACTATAAGGGCAGGGCGCTCGAGGAGATGGATCTCGATGCCATCCTGAAACGTCGTCCCGAACTGGTGCTCGTCGATGAACTCGCGCATACCAATGCGCATGGCAGCCGGCATCCGAAGCGCCATCTCGATGTGAAGGAGCTTCTCGACCGCGGAATCGATGTCTACACGACGTTGAATATCCAGCACGTCGAAAGCCTGAATGACGTCGTCTCGCAAATTACCCGCATCCGCGTGCGCGAGACGGTGCCGGATTCCATCATCGACATGGCCGATGATGTCGAGATCATCGATCTGACGCCTGATGATCTCATCAAACGGCTGCATGACGGCAAGGTCTATGTGTCAAAGACGGCTGAGCGGGCGCTGACCAATTATTTCACGCCCGGCAACTTGACCGCACTGCGCGAGCTCGCGCTGCGGCGCACCGCCCAGCGCGTCGATGACCAGCTTCTGACCCATATGCAGGCGCACGCGATCCAGGGCCCTTGGGCTGCCGGCGAGCGCGTGCTCGTTTCGATCGATCATCACCCCCGCTCGGCTGCACTTGTCCGCTATGCCGCCCGCATGGCTGCGCGTCTGCGGGCCCCCTGGGCAGCCGTCTATGTCGAGACCAACCGCTCGATCAGTTTGAGCGAGGCACAGCGCGACACGATTGCCGCAACGCTCAGGCTCGCCGAACAGCTCGGCGGTGAGGCGATTACTCTTCCGGGCCGCGAGGTGGCGGAGGAATTGCTTCGCCATTCGGCCAGCAACAACGTGACGCACATCGTCATCGGTTCACCGAAAATCGGCTCCTGGCGCGATTGGTCCCGCCGTTCGGTGTCCTACGATCTCATCCGCAGAGCCGGCGACATCAGCGTTCATGTCATTTCCGGTAGCGAAGCGGATGGCGAGGCTGCAAGGCGTGGTGTCAAAGTGGCGCCTTCGCCGCCGCCCTTCCAGCTTCGTGGTTATGTCCTGGCAACGCTCTATGTTGCCATCGCGCTCGGCTTCTGCGTCATCCTCGATCAGGTGCTGGATGTCCGCAATTTGGCGCTGGTCTTCCTGATGGCGGTGCTGGTAAGCGCCGTGACCCAAGGTCTGCGTCCGGCACTTTACTCCTGTTTTCTCGGCGCTCTTGCCTTCAACTTCTTTTTTCTGCCTCCGCGTTACACGCTGACGATCAGTGATCCCGAAAGCGTGCTTGCCTTCTTCTTCTTTCTCGGTGTCGCGGTCATTGCGAGTAACCTGACGGCGACGGTGCAGCGCCAGGCGGCAGCCGCGCGCCAACGCGCGCGAACCACGGAAGACCTCTATCTTTTCTCGAAGAAGCTCGCGGGAACCGGCACGCTCGACGATGTACTCTGGGCCACCGCCTTCCAGCTGGCGTCGATGCTGAAACTGCGGGTCGTGCTGCTTCTGCCGGAGCATGGCACGATCGCCGTCAAGGCCGGCTATCCGCCTGACGACACGCTCGACGACGCCGATATTGCGGCGGCACGGTGGGCCTGGGAGCATAATCATGCCGCCGGCCGCGGCGCCGATACCCTGCCTGGCGCGAAGCGCCTTTACGTTCCGCTCCGCACCGGCCGAACCGCCGTCGGCGTCATCGGTCTCGATAGCGACCGCCGTGATGGCCCACTTCTGACGCCGGAACAGCAGCGGCTGCTCGATGCGCTCGCCGATCAGGCGGCTCTTGCCATCGAGCGGGTGCAGCTGGTGGCCGATGTCGACCGCGCGAAGCTGGCCGTGGAGGCGGATCGGCTGCGCTCCGCACTGCTGACATCCATTTCTCATGACCTGAAGACGCCGCTCGCTGCCATCCTTGGGGCGGCAGGCACCTTGCGTGACTATCTGGAAACCTTGCCACACGAAGATCGCGTCGATCTCCTGTCCACCGTCATCGACGAATCCGAACGCCTCAACCGTTTCATCGCCAATCTGCTTGACATGACCAAGATCGAGTCCGGCGCGATGGAGCCGAATTACGCTCTGCATTATGCCGGCGATATCGTCGGCAGCGCGCTGCGGCGGGCGGAAAAGATCCTGGCACATCATCGTGTCGACGTGCGGATGCCGGTCGATCTGCCGATGGTGAAGGTCGATCCGGTCCTGTTCGAACAGGTGCTGTTTAACCTGCTCGACAATGCCGCCAAATATGCGCCGGAAGGATCGGCCATCCGCCTGGAGGCCTGGGCCGATATCGACAATATCGTCTTCCGCGTGATGGACGAGGGACAAGGCATTCCGCCCGCCGACCTGGAACGCGTCTTCGATACCTTCTATCGGGTACGCAAAGGTGATCAGGTGCGCGCCGGAACCGGGCTTGGCCTTTCCATCTGCCGCGGTTTCATCGAGGCGATGGGCGGCACGATCGCCGCCGGTAACAGAACGGATCGGCAGGGGGCAGTTTTCACCATCCGCCTGCCGAAACCAACAGATGTCCCGAAGCTGGATGAACTGAAATGAACACCACTGCCGTCAAGATTCTCGTTGTCGATGATGAGCCGCCGATCCGCAAATTGCTGCGCGTAGGCCTCGGTGCCCAGGGCTATGTCGTCAATGAGGCACAGAGCGCCGCGTCAGCCCAGGCGTCAATCGATGAAGACCAGCCCGATCTAATCGTGCTCGATCTCGGTCTGCCGGATAAATCAGGCCAGGAGCTGTTGCTCGGTTGGCGCGAGGATGGGGTGCAGATCCCGGTCGTCATCCTGTCAAGCCGCACCGATGAAGCCGGCATCGTCAAGGCGCTCGAGAGTGGCGCCGACGATTATGTGACCAAGCCTTTCGGCGTCAACGAGCTTGCTGCCCGCATCCGTGTGGCGCTGCGTCATCGCCTGCAGCAACAGGGCGAGAAGGCGATTTTCCAGACCGGCGGTCTTTCCATCGATCTCGTCAAGCGTATCGTCAAGGTCGATGGCAAGGAGATCAAGCTGTCGCCGAAGGAATACGAAATCCTGCGCGTGCTTGCCCAGCACGCCGGCAAGGTGCTGACGCACCAGTTCCTGCTGAAGCAGATCTGGGGGCCTGCGGCCGATGTGCAGTATCTGCGCGTCTATGTCCGCCAGCTTCGGCAGAAGATCGAGGAGATTCCCGATCAGCCGCACTATATCACCACCGAGACAGGCGTCGGCTATCGGCTGCGCGAGCCTGATTGAGGCAGCGGAGATTTCGAGCCCATGATCGAGGCGATCTCGCCTCGGACTTGTGGCGATGAATGCCATTTCAGAATTTATTGCCGGACCTTGAGTGCGACCATGGACCTTTCCACGATCATTCTTCCCGAACACGTCTTTGTCGGCGTCTCCACTCCGACGAAATGGCGGGCGTTGCAGATGCTGTCGTCGAAGGCAGCCCATTGCTTTGGCCTGGACGAGGCAGTGGTCATGCGGGCGCTGGAGACGCGCGAAAAATTGGGCACGACAGGTATCGGCAATGGCGTTGCGGTGCCGCACGCCGCCATCGCTGGCATGACGAGGCCTCGGGGACTGATGGTGCATTTTGCACATCCTGTCGATTTCGAAGCCATCGACGACGTACCGACGGAATGGGCCTTCGTGCTGTTGTTCGGAGAGGGCGGCCGGGGCGACTATCTGAATGTGCTTGCCGCGATCGCGAGGCGTTTGCGCACGGAAGGCGTTCTGACGGCGATGCGGCAGACGAAGAGCGCCGACGAACTCTATTCCGTCTTTATGTCCGACACCATCTGCTGACGACGCACTCGTTGCACGTCTGGCGTCATTCGGGAATGTGATTTCACTTTTTCGGATTCTATGGGATGCTGTTCTCCGCAGTTACCGAAAACGGAAACTGCCTTCGTTACTTTATACGACCAAGTTGATAGGGTTTAAGGACAAACGAAGGGGGTGCATCCATGCAGACGATTAAGCTTTCTCGGCTTCTCGCCACCGCAATTCTGATCGGCAGTTTCTCGATCGCGGCCGTCGCGCCGACCTGGGCGGCGGACAAGACGCTTCTCAATGTTTCCTACGATCCGACTCGTGAACTCTATAAGGACTTCAACACGGCCTTTGCTGCCAAGTGGAAGAAGGACACGGGCGAAACCATCAATATCAAGGCTTCGCATGGCGGCTCCGGCGCGCAGGCCCGCTCGGTTATCGATGGTCTCGATGCCGATGTGGTGACGCTCGCCCTTGAGGGCGATATCGACGCGATCGCCAAGGCGACGCACAAGATTCCCGCCGACTGGAAGACCAAGTTCCCGAACAATTCGGTTCCCTATACCTCGACCATCGTGTTCCTCGTGCGCAAGGGCAACCCCAAGGGCATCAAGGACTGGCCGGATCTGGTCAAGGACGGCGTAGAAGTCATTACGCCGAACCCGAAGACATCAGGCGGTGCACGCTGGAACATTCTGGCGGCATGGGCCTGGGCCAAGCAGGCCAATGGCGGCGATGATGCCAAGGCGCAGGACTATGTCGCTCAGCTGCTGAAGCATGTGCCGGTCCTCGACACCGGTGCGCGCGGGGCGACGACGACCTTCGTGCAGCGTGGTCTTGGCGACGTCCTGCTCGCTTGGGAAAACGAGGCCTACCTTTCGCTCGACGAACTCGGTCCCGACAAATTCGAGATCGTGACACCGTCCGTTTCGATCCGCGCCGATCCGCCGGTTGCCGTTGTCGACGGCAATGTCGACACCAAGGGCACGCGCAAGGTCGCGGAAGCCTATCTGAACTACCTGTACTCGGATGAAGGTCAGAAGATTGCTGCGAAGCACTATTACCGGCCGATCAAGCCGGAAGCGGCCGATCCCAAGGATGTCGCTCGTTTCCCGTCCCTGAAGCTCGCAACTATTGACGACTTCGGCGGATGGTCTCAAGCTCAGCCGAAATTCTTCGCTGACGGGGGCGTCTTCGATCAGATCTACAAGCCGGGACAATAAGACTGAATGCATTCTATAACCCGCAAACGGTGGCGGTTACGGCAGCCGAGCGTCATTCCGGGATTCGGATTGGCGCTCGGCGTTACCTTGGCTTGGCTCCTATTCATAGTTCTCATCCCGCTATCGGGGCTCCTCTGGAAAAGCAGCGCCCTCGGCTGGCAGAATTTCTGGGCCCTCGCGCTTGACGTGCGCACGCTCTATGCTCTGCGCATGAGCTTCGGCGGCGCCTTCATCGCCGCGCTCGTCAATGCCGTGCTCGGACTTATCCTGGCCTGGGTGCTGGTGCGTTATCGCTTTCCCGGCAAGCGCGTTCTCGATGCGATGGTCGACCTGCCGTTCGCCTTGCCGACGGCGGTTGCCGGCATTGCACTGACGACGCTCTACGCACCGAATGGCTGGATCGGACAGTTCCTGACGCCGCTCGGCATTAGGATCGCCTTCACGCCCGTCGGCATCGTCATCGCGTTGATCTTCGTCGGCTTACCGTTCGTGGTGCGTACGGCGCAGCCCGTCATGGAGGAGATCGACCGCGAAGTCGAGGAGGCGGCGGCGACCCTTGGTGCCTCGCGTTTCCAGACGATAACCCGCGTGCTGCTTCCAGGCCTCGCACCTGCGGCTCTGACGGGCTTTGCGCTGGCATTCGCGCGTGCAGCCGGCGAATACGGATCGGTCATCTTCATCGCCGGCAACAAGCCGTACGTTTCGGAAATCGCACCGCTGCTCATCGTCATTCGTCTGGAGGAATATAATTATTCCGCAGCGACGGCGATCGCGACGGTGATGCTGTTCATTTCCTTCACCATGCTTTTGATCATCAATCTCATCCAGTCGTGGAGCAGAAGGAGATATGGCTATGGCGCATGATCTTTCTGCATCAGTCGAAACCGGTCATTCGGTCATCACCGAAAGTCGGCTTGCGCGCATCGTCTTCATATTGATCTCGCTCGCGTTCCTGACGCTGATGGTGCTTCTGCCCCTCGCCGCCGTTTTCGTCGAGGCATTCCGCAAGGGGATCGAGACCTTCTTCGAAGCCTTGGTTGACGAGGAAACCTTTGCGGCGATCCGGCTGACATTGATCGTTGCCGGCATCAGCGTGCCGCTGAACCTCGTCTGCGGCGTTGCGGCCGCCTGGGCGATCGCCAAGTTCGAATTCAAGGGCAAGGCCTTACTGACGACGCTGATCGATCTGCCCTTCTCGGTGTCGCCGGTCATATCGGGCTTGGTCTTCGTGCTGTTGTTCAATTCGAACAGCACACTCGGCCCTTGGCTGCAAAGCCATGGCCTGCAGGTCCTGTTTGCGGTTCCCGGGCTGGTGCTGGCGACGATGTTCGTCACCTTTCCCTTCGTCGCGCGCGAACTGATCCCGCTAATGCAGGAGCAGGGCAGTGCAGACGAGGAGGCAGCACTTTCGCTCGGGGCGAATGGCTGGCAGACCTTCTGGCATGTCACGCTGCCGAACATCAAATGGGGCCTGCTTTACGGCGTGCTGCTCTGCAACGCCCGCGCCATGGGTGAGTTCGGAGCCGTTTCCGTCGTTTCGGGTCATATCCGCGGCGAAACCAACACCATGCCCCTGCAGGTCGAAATTCTTTATAACGAATATAATTTTTCGGGGGCATTCGCGGTTGCCACGCTCCTGGCCCTGCTTGCCCTTGTCACATTGATACTGAAGACGCTGCTGGAAATGCGCTATAGCGAAGAGATCGCAGCCAGCCGGCGTCACTGAAGGAATTCTTGATGGAAGTTCGCGTTCAAAACCTGCGTAAGGAATTCGGTCGCTTTCCCGCATTGCATGACGTGTCGCTGGATATCCGCTCGAGCGAATTAATTGCGCTTCTCGGTCCATCCGGCTCCGGCAAGACGACGCTGCTGCGCCTGATTGCCGGATTGGAGACCCCGACGGAGGGGCAGATCTTCTTCGGCGAAGAGGATGCGTCGCGAAAGACCGTGCAGCAGCGCAATATCGGCTTCGTGTTCCAGCATTATGCGCTATTCCGGCATATGACGGTGCTCGACAACATCTCCTTCGGTCTGAAAGTCCGCTCGGCATCGCGTCGTCCGCCACGCGATGAAATACGCCGGCGTGCCATCGAGCTGTTGGAACTCGTGCAACTGAACGGCCTAGAGAAGCGCTATCCGGCCCAGCTTTCCGGCGGCCAGCGCCAGCGTGTTGCACTGGCGCGCGCCATGGCGGTGGAGCCGAATGTCCTGCTTCTTGACGAGCCCTTTGGTGCTCTCGACGCGCAAGTCCGTAAGGACTTGCGCAAATGGCTTCGCGAGATCCACGACCGCACCGGCCACACCACCGTCTTCGTGACCCATGACCAGGAAGAAGCGCTGGAGCTCGCCGACCGGGTGGTCGTGCTCAACAAGGGCGCGATCGAACAGGTCGGAACGCCAGACGAGATCTACGACGCGCCGAACTCTCCCTTCGTCTATGGCTTTATCGGCCAATCCAATCGTCTAAAGGTGCGCATCACCAGCGGTGAGATCTGGTTCGATGACAAGCCTCTGGGGCTCAGCACGCCGCATGAGCCTGATGGCGAAGCCTATCTGTATTTCCGACCCCACGATATCGAGATTCGCGATGGCGATGGCAGCGCGATCGCGGGTCTGCTCGTTGCCAGCAGGCGCGTAGCAGGCACTCGCCATCTTGAGATCAACATCGGTGCCCAGCACGATCCTATCGAGATCGAACTGCCGCCGAACAAGGCGGATGCATTGGACCGCAACCGCATTGCTTTCAGGCCGACACGCTGGAAGCTCTTTCGTAACGGCGTCTGACGATCAGTCGTCGGGGTGAGCGGCAGAAACAAAACCGCCGCCTTGATAGACGATTGCAGGATCGTTTGGATCCTCAGCGGGTGTCCTCGACAGAATTTCGGCGCGCCAGGGAGCCGCACTATCGCGCGGCTTCCAGCCGAGAAAGGCGGCGTTGCTATTGTCCCACCACTGTTCGTCATTGTCCGAGACGCCATAGACGATCGTATGGCCGAGGCGCGGGGCGTTGAAGGCGCAATCGCACAGCGAGACGAAATCCCCGATGCTGAACCACGTGGCGAGCATGCGCGTGTTGCGCGGCTCGGGGAAGCAGGAGCCGATACGTACCGAAAGTGTTTCCTGACCGAACTTGTCAAAGTAGAGGCTTGCGACCGCCTCACCGAAGACTTTCGAGACGCCATAAAGCGAATCCGGCCGGGTCGGCACCTTATTGTCGATCCGCTCGTCGCGGCGATAGAAGCCGATCGTGTGATTGGAGCTTGCGAAGACGATACGCGGCTTGCCGGCGGCGCGCGCGCCCTCATAGAGATTGTAGAGGCCGAGGATATTGCCCTGCAGGATCAGATCGAAGGGCTTTTCCACCGATATCCCCCCAAGATGGATGATACCATCAACACCTTTCACCATCGCATCGACGCCGCTGCGGTCGGCGAGGTCGCAGGCGACGAAACGCTCGTTCGGGCGCAGGTCGCTTATCGGCGCGAGGTCCGACAATACGACATTCTCGGCGATCTGCGACAGAAGCGGCCGGATCGCCTGGCCAACACCGCCGGCGGCGCCGGTCAGCAACAGAGTTTTCAGCATGATTGTCTCCCGGATCGGTCATTTCGGCGGGCAGCCTATAAGATGGTCCTCCGCCCGTCATCACATATATCAGTGGGATCGACATGAAGCATCTCGACAACGTTTAGGCAGTTTGTGAATGCGCCTGGGCGTTGATGTCGAGCGCTTCCAGACTGACCACGGCCTTGATGGGCAGGTGATCGGAAGCCACGCGTGCCAGCGGCGAGTCATGTACTTCGACTGCGGAGATCATGCCGCGGCGGTTTGCCATGATGCGATCGAGCGCGAGAAGCGGGAGTGTCGAGGGAAAGCTCGGTACGGCAGGCGGTAGCGGTCCGAACGCGTTCTGGATGGTATTGAGGGACGAGCGGTCGCCGAGGCGCCATTCATTGAGATCGCCCAGCAGGATGGTCGGCGTCTCGCTGCCGTCGTTCATGAGGTCGACGATCAGACGCGTCTGCTGCGCGCGCGAGCGATGCAGCAGGCCGAGATGCGCCGCGATGATCCTGAGGCTTCCGCCACGCGCCAATTCCAGTTCGGCGATCAAGGCGCCGCGCGGCTCAAGCCCTGGCAGATTGATCTGGTGGACGTCGCGAACCGTGCCTTGTTTGAAAAGAACCACATTGCCGTGCCAGCCATGCGCCTTGGTGACGCCGGCGATCGGCACCGGGATGAGGCCTGTCTCGCGTTCGAGCCGGCGCAGATCGAGAATGCCCGTGCGCTCTCCAAAACGCGTATCGGCTTCCTGCAGGCCGATGATATCGGCATCGATTTCATGAATGACGCGGCTCGTTCTTTCCGGATCGAAGCGGCGGTCGGCGCCGACGCATTTGTGGACATTGTAGGAAGCGATCAACGTGCCTTCCGGGCGGTCCGGCTTGCTGCCGGCCGGTTTGGGGCGCGATTTCTTTCGGTTCTTCAGGCTTTCCAGAATGCTCGCACGGAGACTGTCGTTCTTTTTTCGCATCTATCCGTCGACCGTTCCTTGATCAGATCATGTCGGGCACGTGGGAAAGAGTATAAGAAGCGATTGTTGGCCTTGTCATGTAAAAAGGCTGCGACAAAGGCAGATAGTCCTTCGTTGCAGTCGTCAGAGATAGGGTGAGCCAAGCCAGAGCACCTTTTCAATAAGCCGTACGACAAACGGCCGCGCCCTGAGCTTTTCGAGGTCTACCCGATGTGCCGTTTCCAGGATCGTGCCAATATGGTCGTCGATCGTGCTGGCAAAGCCGCGATCGAGTACCTCGAGATCCACCTCGAAATTGAGCCGCAGGGAGCGTGGATCGAGATTGGATGAGCCGACATAGGCCCAGATACCGTCGATGGACAAAAGCTTGGAATGGTTGAAGGCGCCTTCGGCGCGCCAGATGCGGCAATAGTTCTTCAGCATCTGGTCGAATTGCGCCGTCATGGCCCGGTCGACGAGCACCAGATTGTTGGCTGTCGGCACGACGATATCGACCTCGACTCCCCGCCGCGCCGCCGTCACCAGCGCACTGATCAACTCCCGGTCGGGCAGGAAATAGGGCGACATGATGCGGATGGATTTGTGCGCCACCGACAGCGCGCCGATGAGCATCTTGTGATTGGTCTCGACACTGCGATCCGGGCCGGAGGCGACAACCCGCATGAAAACGGGCGCTCCCGGCTCGTTGGAGGGCGCGGCAATCCGCCATTCCCCGCCATTCAGGACTTCGCCCGTGGTAAAGCGCCAATCCTCGGCCGCCGTATTGAAGAGATCGGCGACTGCAGGACCCGTTACGCAGAAATGCATGTCGCGAGCGCTGTGCTCGTTTGCGAATTCGCGCGTGAAGCCCTGGCGGATATTCATGCCGCCGGTAAAGGCAAGTCGCCCGTCGATGCTGAGGATCTTTCGGTGGGTACGCAGGTTGGCATAGGGCAACCGCAGACCGATGATGACGTTGCCGTTGAAGACGTCGACCTGCACGCCGCCTTCGCGCAGATAGCCCATGATGCTCGGCACGGAATAGCGGGCGCCGACGGCATCGATGAGCACGCGGACGCTGACACCGCGCTTGGTCGCGGCAATCAGGGCATCGGCGATGCGGAGGCCGATCGGGTCGCGATCGAAGATATAGGTCTCCATCAGGATACTGCGCTCGGCGCCGTCGATTGCGGCTTTCATCGCAGCATAGGCGACATCGCCGTTCGTCAGCATCTCGATCGTGTTGCCCGTGCTCATCATATAGCGAACGACGCGGTCGCCGAGCGTCTTCATCGAACCGAACCGATCGCCGAACCGCCGCCGCACTTCGCCGTCATCGGCGTCGAAGCTGGAGAGCTCGCCATTCGCATCCTTGCGGAAGAGCGCGTCGCGCTGCGAGCTGAGCGAGGCCCGGCGGATGCGATTGATGCCGGCGACAGCATAGAGGACGGCACCAATGATGGGCGACAGGATGATGACGCCGACCCAGCCGATCGCAGCTCGGACATCCTCTTTGGTCATGGCCGCATGGATTGCAGCGGCTGCCCCCATCACGATGGACAGGACGGCGAGAATTTGGCCCCAATGGGCAGCCACGAGGTCGATCATGATGCAAGTATATCCTTGCCCGCAAAAGCTGCAATGAGCGGGCCGGCGATCGCCAGGATGTCATCAATAGCGGTGCGAAATCTCATCTTATTAGATAATTTTAATTGAACCCCGTTCTGACCAGCATCATACTTAGGGTGCTTCGGCTGCTTCGCTACCGTCCCCACGGTAACTACTGTTTCTTGTTTGAAGCGCCACTGCGGTTCGACAGTCAAGATCGAAGAACGCTAGCCATAGCGTCTTGGCTGTTCGGGGGAGGCGACAAAGCCCGCGTTTCAAGAACGGGCTCGTTCATCAAAACCTTGTTCAATGATGCGAACGGAGAACAGCAGATGTTGGAATCTCGGGACGAATGGATCAAGAAGCGCGCATACGCCATATGGGAAGAGGAAGGCTACCCTTCCGGTCGCGACGTCGAGCACTGGGCGCAGGCGAGCAGTGAGCGCATCGCGCTTGAGAAAACGGCAGCAGACGGCGGCACGATCGATATCAAGCCCAAGGCGAAGCGCAAGACGGCGGTCGCCGCGGCGGCTGTTGCCGAGGAAAAGCTGGCCAAGCCAGTAAAGAAGATATCGAAGAAGGCTGCAGCCGCGAAGATATAGGACGCGTCAGCTTTTAGGAGTGTGGCGGAGATGAGGGCGGCTCGATGGCAACATCGAGCCGTCTCTCTTTTCGAGACGGTAGCTGGCGGAATATTCGCAATAATTTCGGTGATTTGGCTCTCATCCGCGAAATAGTTGTCACACATCGATGCTACAGATAGCGAAGGGAGCTCAGCAATGTGTGGCAGCTATATCGATGATCTGGACATGACGGCTGTGGCGATTGGCGCAGCGCGCCGGCCTTTGTGTCTTGCCGCTGGATCGGAGCTGGTGCGATGACATCACTCCTCGTGCTTGCTGTGCTCTATCTTCTGGCGGCCTTGGTCCTCATTCTGATCATCGATCGCTCGGTCGGCGTGTTTTTCCCTGCTTCCGCCAAGCAACGTGCGGCTGTACGGCATGATCGGCGCTTGCGGGTGCTCCCGAGCAGTCTGCTATCCGGCAATCGCAGTTCTTCCGGCCAGATCTCGGAACCTTTTCCCTGACGACGGGTTGGTCTTTCTTCCCAGCAAGGAGAAAGATCATGCCCCGAGGAGACAAATCCGCCTATACCGACAGGCAGAAGCGCAAGGCCGAACATATCGAGGAAGGCTATGAAGACCGCGGCGTTTCGCACGAAGAGGCGGAGCGGCGTGCCTGGGCGACCGTAAACAAGGAAAGCGGCGGCGGCAAGAAGTCAGGCTCCGGTCGCGGCCATTCCGAAAACCACGAATCGTCCGAAAAGGGTGGCAGGATCGGCGGGCGCGCCGCTACGAGCCGACCCGCTGCGGAGCGCTCCGCCTCTGCAAAGAAGGCGGCTGCGACGCGTAAACGCCACGAGCACAACACACATTCCTAGGCCATTGGTGAGAACTGGATGCGATCGTCGAGATTCATTCGGCCGTCGCTATGAAGTTCATAAGGTTTCCTGTGTATATGCCTCCGCCTGTAATCGTCGATTGCCTCTTATCTTTCGGGATGTCGGCGCTAAATTGCAGTCTTGCGGCGATCATTGCAGCGGATTGCTCTCAATATCGGGGAGATGAAACCGAATGGCCTATGAACTCTATTATTGGGATGGCATTCAGGGGCGCGGCGAATTCGTCCGGCTGGCGCTGGAGGAAGCCGGCGCAGACTATGTCGATGTTTGTCGTGCTCCTGCAGGCAGGGGGCAGGGTATGCCCGCCATGTTCGCCATCATGGAGGGTAAATCTGAACTCGGTCTCCCATTTGCCCCACCGTTTTTGAAGGACGGTGATCTCATTATTCCGCATGTGGCGAATATCCTGATGTATCTCGGGCCGAAGCTGGGTCTGGCGCCAAGAGACGAAGGAAAGCGCCACGTGTTGAACGGCCTGCAGTTGACGATCACCGATCTCGTCGCCGAGGTACACGACACGCACCACCCGATCGCGACGTCGAAATATTACGAGGATCAGAAGCAAGAGGCCAAGGCGCGGGCTGCAGAATTCATCGAAAACCGCATTCCCAAGTTCCTAGGCTATTTCGAGAAAGTGCTTCAGCAGAACCCCGAAGGGCCGAGCCATATCTTCGGCGGAGAATTGACCTATGTCGATCTTTCGCTGTTTCAGGTCTATGAGGGACTTCGCTATGCCTTCCCCCGCGCGACGGCACATCTGGATCGGCGATATCCGTATCTGACCGCGCTGCACAGAGCTGTCATGAAACGGCCCAACATTGCTCGCTATCTTCAGTCCGATCGCCGCATTCCCTTCAATGAGAACGGCATTTTCCGGCACTATCCGGAACTGGACAAAGATGTGGCCTAAGCGATGCTGCTTTATCAGTTCATTCCCGCATGCTGGATCGTCTGGCTGTTGATCTGGCTTTTCGCTTCGTTCGGCGTCAAGAGGAGCGTGCGACAGGAGGACCCCCTGTCGCGGCTCGGCAATACCGTGCCGATCTGGATCGGCGCTTTCCTTCTTGTCGTCAATCCGTCCTGGCTGGGTCCCTTGCGGTTCCGCCTCATCCCACAGGATCTTACATCCTATGCGATCGGCGCGGTTCTGACCTTCATCGGTCTCGTTTTCGCTGTCTGGGCTCGCTATCATATCGGGCGCAACTGGAGCGGGGTAATCACTCTCAAGGAGGATCATGCGCTCATTCGCTCCGGTCCTTATGCGCTTGTGCGGCACCCGATCTATTCCGGTCTGATGCTGGCCATTATCGGCTCGGCAATTGCGCGCGGTGATATCGCGGCCGTCCTTGCGATCATCGCAGTGCTCTATGCCGTGTTGCGCCGCGTGCAAATCGAGGAAAGCTGGATGAATGAGACGTTCGGCTTGGCCTATGCCGATTATAAGGCCAGCACACCGGCGCTGGTCCCGTTTCTGGTATAACGTCAGACCTTGAGCGGTGATGCCGCCTTGAAAAAATCGGCCCAGGGATCCGTACTCGGTTGGCCGATGCGCGATGCCGCATTCTTTACGGTAAAGGAAGCCGGCCCGATCCTGCCGTCCAACTCGTCCCAACTAACCGGCATCGAAATGGGAGCGCCCTTTCTTGCGCGTGTCGAATAGGGCGCCACGGCAGTATTGCCGCGACCGTTGCGCAGATAATCGATGAAAATATGGCCCGCCCGTTTCGCCTTGCTGGCAACCGACAAATATGTCTCCGGGCTATCGGCGCTCATGGCATGGGCGATCGCCTCGGCAGCATCCTTGACCTGCGGCCAGGTCGCCTGCGGCTTGACGGATGCGACCACATGCAATCCCTTGCCGCCGGAAGTCTTGACGAAAGAGTTTAGCCCCAGCGTGGAAAAGCGTTCCCTGATCTCTTTTGCCGCGGTCACGACCTTGTTCCAGACGACATCCTCTCCGGGGTCGAGATCCATGATGATCATGTCGGGCTTTTCCCAATGATCCGTCGTCGTGCCCCAGGGGTGAATTTCCAGCGCCGCGGATTGGACAAGGGCTGCCAGGCCATCGAAATCCCTAATCTTCAGAAGCTTCGCAGCGTCCCCATCTTCTGGATCGGCAATTTCCTCGATATGCGGATTGATGCCCTTCCAGGCATGTTTCTGGAAGAAGCGTGGTCCATCGATGCCATCCGGACACCGCAGGAGAGCGAGGGGACGGTTGACGACGAAAGGCGCCATTCTACGCCAGGCCAAAGCGTAGTAATCAAGAAGGTCTTGCTTGCTGACCTCGTCGCCGGGCCAATAGATCCGTTCCGGATGGGTCAATTCGACTAACGTCTTTATGCCGTCGGGAATGGGCGTCTTTGCCATCCGCATGCGCTCCATCTTCTGCGACGCGAAGGCGCCGCGCCGGGCAAGACTAGCATTGCCCGGCACACAAAGCGACCGATGGCGGCATCTCACGGCATGAGTTGGCCGCCATTGACCTCGATGATCTGGCCGGTAATGTAGCCGGACAGCGTCGGAGAGGCGAGGAAGAGGTAGGCGCCGACACAATCTTCCGAAGTGCCGACAAATCCCATGGGGATCGTCTTGCGCTGCAGCTCCATCTGCTCGTCGTTGGTATAGCGCTCGTGGAAAGGCGTTGCGATGACACCGGGTGCGACCGCGTTGACGCGGATCTTGTCGTTGACGAATTCCTTGGCGTGGCCATGGGTAATGGTCGAGACGAACCCTTTGGAAGCCGCATAGAGGATCGCGCCGTTGCCGCCGCCATTGCGAGCGGCGATCGAGGTCGTGTTGATGATGAAGCCGCCCTGCTTCTTGAGATGAGGATGAGCGGCACGGGTCGCCGCAAGCACGGAACGGGCGTTGAGGTTCATCACCCGCTCGTAATGCGCATCCGTCATATCGGCGGTCGGAAGCCGCCCGAGCATACCGCCGGCATTGTTGATCAGGCCATCGAGGCCACCCAATGCGTCTACGGCGTCCTTGACGACGCGCTCGGTCTCTCCGTCTTGTGAGACATCACCTTGAATGAGATGGACCGTACCGCCGCCGACCTTGATTTCATCGGCCAGTTTTTCCGCTGGTTCGCGGCTTGCATTGAAGTGCAGGCCGATCTTCATGCCCTGTGCAGCAAAGGCGCGCGCGACGGCAGCGCCAATGCCGGTTGAAGCACCTGTGATCAATACTCTTTTGCCGGCAAGATCGGGAATGCGAATGGACGCAAGCGATTGCGCGAGTTCTGCCATGACGACTCCTCCTGAACGTCGACCAATCATACGACGAAATATGCGTTTGTCTTATCAGGCTCCGGGGCGGAAAGGCAATCACGCCAAGCGCGACAAAAGGGCGAGATGAGATTTCGTGGAGAAAGCGTCCGTAATCTGCGGAAAATAAAAGAGTTTTTCTTGCATTTGAAGTTAAAGCTTCGATCGAAGTCGCAGAAGCATTGCTCCACACCCATCTTGCAAATGGACAAAACGATCTGGCGTGGCGCCGCTGCGACGGATAAGGAAGCTACCAGGAGAGTCGAACGCGTGCGCCTGTTACGATGAAACGATGGCTACCGCGGCTTTCAGCAACAGGGAAAAACTAAGGACATCATGAGCAAGAACAAGCTGATCCGCTTCGACGTCGCCGACAATCAGGCTGGCGGCCAGCGACGTCCCTTCGCCAAGGCCGTCAGGGCAGGCGATTTCGTTTATGTCTCGGGCCAGGTTCCGACCATCAACGGTGAAATCGTCACCGGCAATATTGTTACGCAGACCGAGCAGGTCATCGCCAATATCAAGGATGTCCTTGCCCTTGCCGATTGCACGCTCGAGCACGTGGTGAAAGTGAATGTGTGGCTGGATGATGCTCGCGATTTCTCGAGCTTCAACGCCGTCTTCGAAAAGTATTTCATCGATCATCCGCCAGCCCGCTCGACCGTTCAGTCGCCAATGATGGTGGATGTGAAAGTCGAAATGGATGTTGTCGCCTACAAGCCACTCGACTGAGCAAACGCTGATTTCGCCTCGATTGCGATGCAGCAAGGGCTGCATCGCAATCAATCTCGCGTCTGTTTGCGATGGTGCGTCCAGATGATCAATCTCCCGAATATTTGCTCTTAAATCCACAAGCCGGCAGGGCGCCTGTTCGGGTATTGTGGATGAGCCACGCTTTTTCGCGATTGCGCTCCGTGTGACCGCTACTGCAAACGCGCCACTGCGCGGTGGCTCCCGATATCTCCACACAATTTCCGGTAGCGACGGTGGGGGCGCCGACATCGGCGGCAATCCTCCAGACCTCAAAATCAATGCCTGTTGATTTCCAATCAGCGATTGACGAGTTTCAAAACTAACGATTAAATCAATTTGATTGACTACTCCAAAACAGCAAGAGGGGCTGGAAATGAGAATAAGGAAAAAGTCATTACGCAATCTATTTCAGCGGACATCATTGGCAGCGGCGGCGCTCAGCGCTTCGCTGGCATTCAGTGCAGGTATCGCCTCCGCGGCTGAATCCGTACTGACGATGCATATCGAGGAGCAGACCAGCTGGGTCAGCAACTTCAATCCTTTCGATCTTGCCGGGCGTCGCCAGAGCACGATGGATTTCATCTACGAGCCATTGGTCATCTTCAATGCTAATGATGGCGGCAAGCCGGTCTGGCGGCTTGCGACCAGCTACAAGTTTTCCGACGATCTGATGTCGATCACCTATGAGCTGCGTTCGGGCGTGAAATGGTCGGACGGTCAGCCGCTGACCTCGGCCGACGTGAAATACACGATCGATCTGATGCTGAAGAACCCGGCCGTCGATACCGTCGGTGTCGGCCAGACCGTCGCATCGGTCGAGGCACCGTCGCCGACAGAGGTGACGATCAAGCTCAAGGCCGTGAATTCCGAATTCCCGGAATCGCTCGCGGATCTCGCCGTCGTGCCCGAGCATATCTGGAAAGACGTTGCCGATCCGGTCGCCTTCAAGAACGAGAAGCCGGTCGGATCCGGCCCGATGACCGAAGTTCGCCGCTTTACGCCACAGGTCTACGAGCAATGCCGCAATCCGAACTACTGGGATGCAGCATCGCTGCACGTCGATTGCCTGCGCCTGCCACAGATCTCGGGCAACGACCAGATGCTGGCGCTGCTGCCGGAAGGCACCGTCGATTGGATCGGCTCGTTCCTGCCGCAGATCGACAAGACCTTCGTCGCGCTCGACCCGCAGCACAATGGTTACTGGCAGCCGCCGGCGGAAACCGTTGCTTTTGAGATGAACTTCAAATCCACGAATGCCGGCAATCTCGAGGCTTTCAGGGACCTCAACTTCCGCCATGCCTTCAGCCTGGCGATGGACCGTAAGTCGATGGTCGATATTGCCGGCTTCGGCTATCCGGTCGTCAACCTGCATGCCAGCGGCCTGCCGCCGCGCTTCGAGAGCTGGCGCAACAAGGCTGCCGAGGGCGATAAGGACGCCTTCATGGGTTTCGATACCGACAAGGCGAACAAGATCCTCGATGACGCCGGCTACAAGAAGGGTGCCGACGGCTTCCGTACGACACCGAACGGCAAGCCAATCACCTTCACCGTCATCGTACCGAACGGCTGGACCGACTGGATTGACGCGGTGCAGATCGCCGTCGAAGGGCTGCGCGCTGCAGGCATCAACGCCTCGGTTGCCACGCCCGAATACGAGCAGTGGCGCAAGCAGCTTCTCGATGGGAGCTTTGATGTCGTCATGAACTCGCGCGCCGACAGCGCAACCCCATTCCAGGGCTATTATCAGAGCCTTTCGACGGCCTATGCCGGCAAGCTCACCGTCGCCGCGGCACGCTACTCCAACCCGAAGCTCGATGCGCTCTTCGATCAATATCTGAAGTCGTCTTCCGATGAGGATCACAAGAAGATCTTCAACGATATTCAGGTGCTGATCGCCGACGATTTCCCGGTCGTTCCGGTCTTCAACGGCCCGACCTGGTACCAGTATTCGAGCAAGCGTTTCACCGGTTGGGTCACGGACAAGGACCCGGTGATGAACCCGGAAAACCACGACAACAACCGCATGCGCCTCATGCATCTTCTGCGTCTGAAGCCGGTCCAATAAGACCACAGCGAAGGAAGCAGAGATGCGTGTTTCAAGCCGGCGCCTCGGCGTCTACGCGGTGGCCTTGGCCTTCGCGATCGTCGTGAACTTCATTCTTCCCCGGCTCATGCCGGGGAGTCCCGTCGATGCCATGGTCGCCCAGCTCGGGCCGCGGGCCACACCCGCGGCTGTGGAGGCGATCAAGGCCCGTTTCGGCGAGATCGATCAGCCGATTATGATGCAGTTCCTTGACTACCTTAAAGGCCTTGCCACCTTCGATCTTGGCGTTTCGGTCAAATATTACCCGCAGACAGTGGTCCAGGTGCTGAGCCGAGCCACGCTTTGGACCATCTTCCTTGTGGTCACCGCGATCATATTTTCGCTGTGTGTCGGCGTCGTGCTCGGCGCCATCGCGGCCTGGAGGCGTGGCGGGCGGTTCGATACGATCGTATCGCCCTTTGCTGTCATCCTGTTCTCGATACCGCCCGTCATTGTGGCGCTCACGACCCTGTTCGTCTTCGCCGTATCGTTGCGCTGGTTTCCTGTGGGATATGCCTATGATCCCAATCTCGATCCAGGCTTCAATTTCACCTTCTTCGGCAGCGTGTTCATGCACGCGATCCTGCCGGTGCTGACGCTGTCGCCTTTCCTGATCGGCGAGTTCCAGACCACCATGCGCTCATCCATGATCGTCGTGCTCGGCGAGGATTACGTGACGATGGGGCGAGCCAAGGGGCTGAGCAATCTCGCCGTCATGTTCGGCTATGGCGCGCGCAATGCGCTTCTGCCGGTCCTCACCAATCTTGCTCTGATGCTCGGCGCCGTTTTCGGCGGCTCGATCGTCACCGAGATCGTCTTCAACTATCCGGGTCTCGGCCTGACGCTGTTTACCGCCAGCGTGGCGCGCGACTATCCCGTCATCCAGGGGCAGTTGCTGCTGATGACGCTCGCAACCCTCGGCGCCAATTTTCTCGTCGACATCATCTACGGTCTCGTCGACCCGCGATTGAGGGAGGCAGGCCGATGAGCTTCTCCTTCCGATCAATTTTCAGCCAGAAAAAGGCGCTTGTCGGCTTCGTCATCGTCGCCGCGCTATGCCTGATGGCGATCTTCGCGCCGGTGATCGCTCCCGGCGAGCCAGGAGCTCGTGTCGGCCGCTCGCATCAGCCGCCATCCGTCGAGCATGTATTCGGTACGACAAAGATGGGCCGCGATGTCTACAAGCAATTTGTCTGGGGCGCCAGAAGTTCGCTTTCCGTCGGCTTCGCCACGGGCATCGCTATTACCGTGCTCGGCACCGCCATCGGCCTCATCGCCGGCTATACGGGCGGGAAGACGGATGCTGCGCTCGATCTCGCTACAAACGCCGTGCTTGTTATCCCGAACATGCCGCTCCTCATCCTGCTCGCTTCCTTTGCGGGTACTGTCGGCCCGATAACGATCATGACCATCATTGCGCTGACGTCCTGGCCGTGGGGCGCGCGCATGACACGCTCGCAGACGATGGCCTTACGCAACCGCGATTTCGTCACCGCTGCCAAGATGATCGGCGAGCCGGCCTGGCGCATCATCTTCGTCGAGATCTTGCCAAACCTGACACCGCTCATCGGCATTAACCTGGTCGGCAGCATCATCTACGCAATCGTCGCCCAGACCACGCTCGAATATCTCGGCTTCGGCGATCCGCTGAAGGTCACCTGGGGTACCATGCTCTATAATGCCCAGAACGCCTCGGCCATCATGGTCGGCGCCTGGTGGGATATCGGCGTGCCGGCCATCGGCATCGCGCTGACGGGGCTCGGTCTCGCGCTTATCAACTTCACTTTCGATGAAATCGCCAATCCGCAATTGCGTTCCGGCCCGGCCTTGACCCGCTGGTTCCGCCTGACGCGTGCCCGCAATCGCATGATGAGGACCGAGCAATGAGCGACAATCTGCTTGAGATCGAACACCTCAACATCGATTACCTGCTCGACAAGGGCGATTTCCGGGCGGTGAAGGATGTCTCCTTCAATATCGGCCGCGGCGAGATCTTCGGTCTTGCTGGTGAATCCGGCTGCGGCAAGAGCACGATTGCCTATGCGATCACGCGGCTCTCCAAAGCTCCGGCCTGGATCAGCGGCGGCAGCATCCGCCTTGACGGCCAGGATCTGCTGAAGATGCCGGAAGGCGATCTGCAGAGAATCCGTTGGAAACGCATCGGCATGGTGTTCCAGAGCGCCATGAATTCGCTCAATCCGCTGATGCGGGTAGAGGCGCAGTTCCACGACGTGCTGCATCGCCATACCGGCTGCTCACGCCAGGAATCGCGTGCGCGGGCCGAGGAGATGTTCAAGCTGGTCGGTATCCCGCCGGATCGCGTCGGCGATTACCCGCACCAGTTTTCCGGCGGCATGCGTCAGCGCATCGTCATCGCCATCTGCCTGGCGCTGCGTCCTGAACTCATCATCATGGACGAGCCGACGACGGCGCTCGATGTCGTCGTGCAGCGTGAGATTCTGGAGCAGGTTCTCGACCTGCAGCAGACCTATGGTTTCTCGGTGCTCTTCATCACCCATGACCTGCATCTGATGGCACAGCTTTGCCATCGTATAGGCGTCATGCTGAAAGGCGAATTAGTCGAGGTCGGCGATGTCGCCCAGGTCAGCCAGTCGCCCGTTCACGAGTACACGCGCAAGCTCTGGAATGCCATCCCGCAGCTTCCGGCCAGCGCCCATCCTCTCGGAGTTTTCGCATGAACCCGCAGATACAGGCCGTAACTGCAGAACCCGTCATCCGGCTTGATGATATCCAGCGCCACTTTGGTCCCGTGCACGCATTGAAGAGCGTTTCCTTTTCGCTATTCGCGGGAAAGGCGCTGGCATTGGTCGGCGAGTCCGGCTGCGGCAAGACCACCTGCGCCCGCATCATCGCCCGGCTCGACAAACCGACGGGCGGCAGGCTGCTGTTTCGTGGGCAGGATCGCACTGCACGCGGTTCGGGCAGGGAAGAGCGGATGTTCCGCAAGGACGTCCAGATGGTGTTTCAGGATCCGTTCTCGTCGCTCAATCCGGCCTTTACCATCAATCATCACATCGCAAGGCCGCTGCAATTGCACGGTGGAGACAAACCCAAGGCCGAGCGGGATGAGGATATAGCAAAGCAGCTGGAAAGCGTTGGGCTCGATCCTTCGGTGACGCGGCAGAAGTTCCCGCACGAACTCTCCGGCGGCCAGCGCCAACGCGTCAACATCGCCCGTGCGCTTGCGGTATCTCCGAGCGTGTTGGTCGCGGACGAGCCGACCTCGATGCTTGATGTCTCGATCCGCAAGGACATTCTCGATCTGCTGGCGCGGGTAAAGCGGGAAAAGGATCTCGCCATGCTCTACATCACCCATGATATCGCGACGGCAGCCCATGTTGCCGAAGAGATCGTGGTGATGTTTGCCGGTCAGATGGTCGAGTGGGGCGAAACCAATGCCGTCCTTGCCAATCCGAAGCATCCCTATACGCAGCTTTTGCTTTCGGCCGTGCCGGATGGTGGCCGCAGGTTTGTGACCGGCGGCAGCGCTCGCTTCCTCGAACAGGCGGAAAAGATCCGCGCACTTAGCCGACCGGTCTCGACGGTGGTCGAGGAGGTCGGCCCCAATCATTTCATGCGTGCGCTGGTCGCATCGAGTTAGGAGGAATTCCCTTGGACTACCTAGTCAATCTATCGACCCTGCCGATTGACACGCAATCGCCCGAGCGCATGGCGAAGGCTGGTGTCACCATCCGCCGCGCGTTGCCGCCGGAATTGCGACTGATCACCGGCTGGGTGGCTGAACATTTCAGCGAGGGCTGGGCAAGCGAGACGACGGTCGCGATGACCCGCCAGCCGCCGACCTGCTTCATCGCCACCCGTAATCGCGAGATTGTCGGCTTTGCCTGCCACGAGGCGACGGCGCGCGGTTTCTTCGGCCCGACCGGTGTTGACGAGAGCGTGCGCGGTCTTGGCATCGGTCGCGCGCTTCTCTTTGCCTGCCTCAATGACGCAAAGGCCATCGGCTATGCCTACACCATCATCGGCGATGTCGGCCCCTCGGAATTCTACGAGAAGACGGTCGGCGCGATCCAGATCCCCAATTCCGCACCCGGCATCTACGCCGGCATGCTCAAGCTTTGAACGATCCTTCAGGAAGAGAGAATGCTCATGTCCACACCGCGATCCCCGGCTCTGCGGCTCGAAACCACCTGGAACCCGCCGACCGAGGAAACGGAATTTTCCTATGTGTTGCGGCTGAAGAACCTGTCATCGGAGCCGCTTTGGGGCTTCACCCTCTGCGTCAGCGGTCCCGGTCGTGTCGATCCAGCCGGCGTTGTCGAAGGTGCAACGGTTACCAAGCGGCTGTCCAATTTTACCGAATTCCAGCCGCCCGAGGGCTTCCTGCTGGCCGGTGGCGGGATATGGACGATCACCGTTCGTGCGCTAAGCTGGCAGTTCCGACATTGGAACGATGGCGCCAATAGCGCCTATCTCGCATTTGCCGATGGCACCACGGTTTCACTTGGCACCGAGCCGACGCGCACGTCGTCAAGCAATGCGCCGTTGAAGCGCGGCGCAGAGGTCTATCCGGTGCCGTCCAATCCGCCGGTGCCGCTGGCGATCATTCCCTGGCCGAACCGTGTCGCCGTCTCCTCCCGTCGTCCGCTTCCCGCGGGCTTTGCCTTGAAGGCCACGGCGCCGGAGGCGCAGGCTGCTGCTGAAAGCTTTACCACTCTTGTCGAGCATCTCTTTTCGGCTGAAGGACTGATCCGCTCCGAAGCGGAGGGTGCCGTGCCGGTGGAATTGCGAGAGGCCGATGGTTTGGGCGCCGAGGCCTATAGGATTGCCTTTTCGCCAGAAACCATAACGGTCGAAGCGAGCGCGCAGACCGGCTTCGTCTATGGTCTTGTCACCATCGGCCAGATCTGGCGCGGCGCGCGCCTGCATCCGCAGGCTTTCCATTTCCCTGCTGCCGGCGAGATCGTCGACGAGCCCGCGATGAGTTGGCGCGGCCTGCACCTCGATGTCGCACGGCAATTCTACGGTTCGGCTGAAATCAAGAAGCTGATGGCAGTGCTTGCCTGGAACAAGCTGAACCGCTTCCATTGGCATTTGTCGGATGATGAAGCGTGGCGTGTCGAGATCGATGCCTATCCGGCTCTGACCGAGATCGGCGCGTGGCGCGGCCATGGCCTGCCGCTGCCGCCGCTTCTCGGCTCCAGCCCGGCTCGCACCGGTGGTTATTACACCAAAGCCGTTGTGCGCGACATCGTCTCCTACGCTAAGGGCCTTGGCATCGAAGTTCTGCCGGAGATCGATATACCCGGCCATTGCTATGCCATGCTCCAGGCAATTCCCGAGCTGCGCGACCCGAATGAAGCCGGCAGCTATTATTCGGTCCAGGGTTTTCCCGATAACTGCCTCAACCCGGCGCGTGAGAAGACCTATGAAGTGATCGAGACGATCCTTTCGGAGCTGATCGAGCTTTTCCCGTTCAAGACGATCCATATCGGTGCCGACGAGGTTCCCCTCGGCGCCTGGTCCGGCTCGCCGGAGGCGCTGGCACGCTTGCGCGAGATCGCCGGTGATGACGTTGCGCAAGCGCATGCCAAGCGCCTGAACGTCATCACCAACACGCACGGGGCCGACGATATTCATGGCTCGGGCGCGGCCTTCCTGCAGGCGGAATTCCTGGAGCGCATCCAGGCATTTCTCGCTTCAAAGGGTTGCGTGACAGGCGGTTGGGAAGAGGCTGCCCATGGCGACAGGATCGACAAGGACAAGAGCTATCTCTGTAGCTGGCGTAACGTCGAGGTCGCGGCCGAGCTTGCCGGTCGCGGATACGAGATTGTCGTTTGCCCGGGCCAGGTCTATTATCTCGACATGGCGATGCGCCCCGATTGGGACGAGCCGGGCGCAAGCTGGGCAGGTCATTCGGATCCGGAGAAACTCTACACTTTCGATCCCATCGGTGGGTGGACGGACGCCCAGAAGGAAAAGCTTCGTGGCATTCAGGCCTGCATCTGGTCGGAATCGATGACTGACCGGGCCATCTTCGATCGGCTGGTCTTTCCGCGTCTTTCGGCACTTGCCGAAACAGGCTGGACGAAGCCCTCGGCCAAATCCTGGGAACGTTTCAAGGCATTGGCCGGCACCATGCCGCTGCTCTACGGTCTGCATCAATTCTGACAGCCTGATGCGGGGCTCTCAGGCGCGATCCACGTTGGCCGCGCCTGAGTTAAATCAGTAATACAAGGCCGGCTCTATTCCCGGCCGTTCAAGAATGAATAACGGCACGATGCGTCAACGGCTTCTGGAGGACATCGAACTGCGGATTTGTTTCGGAAAAGATGGGCAGCGCGGCCGCGCCTAAAATGGCGGTATCCTTGCCGCTGGCGCCGATCATCAACCGCGGAATGCTGCGCTCTTCCGTTGGGTTGACCGGGGTGTGCAGAGGCTCGACGCTTTCGGCCAGCCCTGTCATCAAGGATGTCGGTGCACTGCCGCCAAGCACGATTGTCTGCGGATCGAAGGCCAGCTCGAGAAAGTCGATTGTCTGGCGCAGCGGCTGCACCGCCTGTTCCAGCCATGCCTTCAAGCCATGACCGTTTGCCGCGATCAATGCATCCAGGTCGTCGGGATCCAGCTCCTGCGCATTCTCTATGCCTAGACATTCGTAAGCGACGGATGGCGAGACGTAGCGATCTAGGCAGCCGCGTTTGCCGCAGGTGCAGAGCCTGCCATGCGGCTCGACGATGATATGGCCGATTTCGCCGGCATTGGCGCGGCTGCCCTTGTAGAGATGGCCGTCGAGGAACATGCCGGCACCGATGCCGCCGTCGCCGGCCAGAAAGAGATAGACGAAGCTGCCAAGGCCGCGGGCAACGCCATAGAGCCGCTCGCCGATCGCCGCTGCCGTGGCATCGTTTTCGACAAGCACAGGCAGGCCGATCAGGCGTTCGAGTGCGCTGGCAACGGGGAAGTCTTGCCAGCCCGGCAGATTCAATGGACTCAGCGAGGTTACGCCGCCATCGGCGTAGCGTCCTGGCAAGGCGATACCGACGCCAAGCAGTCTGTCTCGATCAAAGGAAAAGGCTTTCTGCAGATCCCTGACAATCTCCGCAAGGACCGGCATCGCCTCGGTCGGTCCCGGCCTGTCGACATGGCATTCGACGCGGGCGCAGACCGTGCCGGACAGATCGGTGAGCACGCCGGCCGCACGCTGGCGCCCGAGTTCCAAACCGATGGAGTAGGCGCCAGCCGGATTGATCATGTAGGGCGTAATCGGTTGACCGCGGGCGATCTTCTGCGCCTCCATCGCGATCAGGAGATGCGAGCGCGCAAGTTCCTCCACGATATTCGAAACCGTCTGCGTGGTCAGCGCTGTCATGCGGGCAATGGCGGCCCGCGACATCGGGCCATTGGTGCGAATGGCTTCGATCACGACGCGCCGGTTGTGAGATTTGGCCTGTTCGAGATTCGTGCCTGAAATAGTCTTCATGAGAGGATAATGGAGCACTCAGTTCGTGTTGCTGCTTGTCGCGCTTCGCCAGTGCGTGAGGTGAGGGTGGCCGCATGACTTTGCTTGCCCTATGTGGGCAGTTTCTATTCTTTTGTCGATCGATTCAAGACTGGGTCGGCCCAGGTCCGTGCCGTTTGAGAGATAATACAGAAGGCTTTTTTCTTTTGCGTGGATGATCGGCGCATATCTTTACTCCGGTGGGCATTCCGTTAGATTCCGCTAACCCGGTCTTTTGCCGGAATAGCGCGGAGGAATTCGATGATCAGACTGCTCGGAATAGCCATTATCTCGACCTGCATCGCAGGCGGTGCGATGGCAGCGGATGCGACATGCAAGGCCCAGGCTGCCGACAAGAAGCTGGCAGGCGCCGCATTGACGAGTTTCACCAAGAAATGCGAGAAGGATGCCGCAAGCGCCTGCGATACTCAGGCCGCATCGAAAAAGCTTGCCGGTGCCGCCAAGACGAGCTTCGTCAAGAAGTGCACCTCCGACGCAGTCGGCAGCTGAGCTGATCGTCCGAACTCAGGATTTCTCAAAACACTCCGGCCGTCGCCGGCGGCCGGATCACAAAAGTTGCTGGTTCTCAATGGTGCACGGTGACGTTGCCATATTGCGAGATATTCCTCGCTTGGCAGCCAACCGCGCTCAGGCCATACTACTCTTTGCGGTAGGTACCCTGCAGGGTCACGCCGTTCGCGAAATCGCACGTGCCCCCCTGCGACACACGCCAGGTCTTTGCGTTGAGGCGATCGAGGCCGATCTTGCACGCGTCTCTGGAGAGTTCAGCATGTTCTTTCGCCAGCGGCACGACGCCGTCGAGACTGTCGGCATTGACATCGCCGGCATCTGCTCCGCCCGGGCCAACGAAAGTCGAGGAGAGCGAAACTGCGAGGAGACCATCGACCGGCCCGAAGATCGCAAGGTGGCCCTCATTGCCGTCGGCGCTGTTCGACTGGAAATCCGTTGAAGCGCTTTGTCCGCCCTTAGTCCTCAAGAGAGACGCAATCTGGTCGTCATAGGCCTGCCGGGCGCATGCTGCATCGCTGCAGGATTGCACTTTGGTGATCCAGCGCAGCTGCCGTTCCCGAACCTTGTCCGCATCATCGCGTTTCAATGCGGCGGCATAGAGATCTCTCACCATCGCATCGCGAGCAAGCAGCGATTTGTCCTGACAGATCATACGGTCGCTTGGCGAGCCTGGCTTTGAGCAATTGATCCCCGCGGCTTCGACAGGTATGGCAGAAAGGCCGATGATGATCATGGCCGAAACGGATTTTGCTATCTGCATGAGGCACCTCCATCACCCGATACGTCAGCTAATTATGGCTGCTCGCGGCTTCGTAAAGATCATGCCGGCGTGCAGTTGAACTGGGCCGAATATCGCGTCGGCATTTGAAGATCGTCGGTATTCTCCTAATTTGCATTGAGCAGATGGACATCAATGGGGAGGTCACGTGGAAGGTGAAACGCAATTGTCCGGCAGGGTCACATTCCTGATCGTCGGTTCCTTGTTTCTTGCCATCACCATAGCAATGGGAGCCCTGGCACTTCATCTTTATCGGACCTATGCAAATGCGACCGCCATGGCAGCATGCACGGTTTTCTCCTGGGGCTTCGGCAGCATGCTGATATCGATGGCGCTCGTGCTTCTGACCTCGAAAAAGAAGGTGCGGGGCAGGGTCCGTACCAGGCGCGGCAAGGTGACGGTCACGCTCGGTAATCGATCACCGGGCTCCAATGGTCACGTGACCGGCGATGGCGTCGAAGCCGAAGGCGAGGCGGGGGTGCCCATCACAAGCATAATCCCCTCGCTCTTCCTGGTCGCCTCTTCGATCGGCTTGGCGCTTCTCGGTCTCTTTCTTTTCGGCCACCACCGGCTCGACCTTATTGGATCGGGAATGTTCATCGCATTCGTGATCTATATCGCGAACTGGAGCAGGCTGGCCTGGCCGCGCGAATAACGCCCTTGTGCCGGTAGGGCGGGTAGAAACTTCGCCGGCTATTACAACCTCCTGCATCGTCGTCAGTAGACGATCCGATGTCAGGCTGCATCCTTGCGACCGTTTTCGACTGAGTGCTTCGCCTCCAGTGGATCGAGATCCACTCGATATGCAAACAATCTGCGGCTGGCTCTGACACTTAACGGAATAAGCAAGGGCAGAAGCAGATCGCGCAGAAACAGGTTGAGCCGACTGTTTTTCCGTTTCCTGGAAGCATTTTGCCGGGTGAGCTTCACCACGCGGGCAATGCGTGGGCGCCGCAAGGTTTCGTAACGGGCAAAGGCGGTACCGTAGTCGAGCGTATCCGCCAGACAAGATGACAAGACCACCGCATCTTCTATCGCCATTGAAGCACCCTGGCCGGCATGCGGGCCGATGGCATGCGCGGCGTCGCCGAGCAAGACGACACGCCCGCTCGACCAGACCGGAAGCTGCGGCATGTCGAAAATGGGATAGCTGCGCTCGATCATGTCAACAGTGCGAAGGATCGAGCGATTGGGTTCGGGATCGTCGGCATGCATCTGGCGGACGTGAGCGGCCAGTGCCGTCGGTTCCAGTGCGCGTACCGCGTCCGGCGTGTCGGCGGGGAAGGAATCGAACCAGTAGACGGGCTGGGAGGCCGTCTTGAGGTAGCCGAAGAAGGCTTTCTCGCCGAAGGTCATGCGCATCACGCCATCGGTATCCGGTATGTCGGCATCGACGATGCCGCCTGTGCCGATCAGGCCAGTAAATTGCGGTAGGGGATAATCCGGAAATATTTGCGTGCGGACGAAGGACCGCAGTCCGTCGGCGGCGACGAGCAGGTCGACGGCGAGACCCGCACCTTCGGAGAAGTTGAGCGTTACGGCATGCGGGAGATTGTCGACCTTGGTCACGCGCCGGCCAAATTGCATGATGATGCCTTCGGCCTGGCACTTTTCGATCAGGATGCCTGTGAGAACGCCGCGCCTGATGGTGACGGCGGGCGTGCCGAATGTCGCCAAATGGTCGCTCTGGTCGACGAGCGCGAGCCTTTTGCCGCGTGCGTTGCAGAGTTCGATGGCGCGGGTCTCCAATCCCTGGCGCAACACTTCTTCGCAGCTGTCCACTGCTCGCAGCCCGTTCATGCCGTTGGAAGCGAGTGTCAGAAATTCTCCTTCGGACAAGGCGGCCTCTCTTGAGCGGGCTTCGAACAGTATTGGACGAAAGCCCAGCCTTGCGAGGCGGAGCGCGAGCACAAGCCCGCCAATGCCGCCGCCGCATATGCCGATCGTCGCCTCGTGGTGTGTCGCTCGATTCATGGTTGCGGCAGGATCGTCAATGGGGCACATTGGTTCTTCCTTCTAATAGTTTGACAAATGAATTATTCGATGATCGAACAAAAGTCAAATGAAGAACAGCATCGCCTCATGGAAGCGATCAGCCTTGCCTGCATGCGCTGGCAGGAGGTGACCGAGAGCTTCGACGAAACCTTCGGTAAGCTGCATGGGCTCAATAGCGCCGAGCGGCGCTGCCTTAGCGTGATCATGCGCGCGCCGCAGCCTGCGAACGCCGTGGCCAAAGCTATCGGCCTTGCGCCTCCGTCGGTTACGGCCTTGATCGACCGTCTTTCGGCGCGCGACCTTCTGCACCGCGTTCCCGATCCCAACGACCGGCGTCGCGTGCTGGTGGCACCATCCGAGAAGGCGATCAGGCTAGGACGCGAAGCCTATGGTCCGATCGAGCAGGCCGGTGCGCAGATGCTCAAACAGTTTTCCGAGGCGGAAAAGCAGGTGATCTTGCGCTTCGTCACGCAAGCCATCGAGATGCAGGAGCGGGAACTCGAGCGGCTATTGCAGCAGGACAAGAGCTGATTTCGATCATCGAAAGGTGGGTTGAATGCGTGTGTTCGGTCGGCTCTTGAACTCGCTGACGGGACATCTCATTTGAATAGTCACCACTTCAACCTGTCGAACTGACAGCCTCCTGCCTCCCAACAGTTGCTGCCGGTCCTCGTAGCGACGCGTCCGCGTCGGAGGAGTTTTCATGGGCTTCATTGATCGTGACATCCAGCCGTCATCCGATGCCGGGCTGCTGGATGCCTATTCCCAATCGGTATCGAGTGCCGTCGATCTCGTTGGGCCGGCCGTCAGCCGGATCGAGCGTTTAGGTGGCCGCACCGGACATGGTTCCGGTTTTGCCATTTCGCCTGACGGCCTTGTCGTGACCAATAATCACGTTGTCGACGATGCCAAAGCCGTACGTATCAAGACCCCGGAAGGGGCAACCGTCGAGGGAAGGGTGCTCGGGCGCGATCCGGATACCGACCTTGCTCTCATCCGCGCCAATGACTGGCCGGGCAACTGGGCGCGACTTGGCGATTCCAAATCGCTGAAGCGCGGTCATATCGCGATTGCCATCGGCAATCCCCTTGGTTTCGAATGGACCGTTACGGCCGGGATTGTCTCGGCGCTTGGCCGCTCCATGCGCGCGGCGAGCGGTCGGCTGATGGAAGACATCATCCAGACCGATGCCGCCCTCAATCCAGGTAATTCCGGCGGTCCGCTGGTCTCGTCGGCGGGTGAGGTCATCGGCGTCAATACCGCCGTCATCCAGGGTGCGCAGAGCATCGCGTTCTCGGTCGCCTCTAACACGGCCAAGCATGTGGTGTCAGAGATCCTGCGTTTCGGCCATGTCCGGCGCGCCTATATCGGCATTGCCGCCGACACGGTTGAGCTGCATCGGCGGATCGCGCTGGAGGCCGGCGTCACGCATTCAACCGCCGTGCGCCTGCGTCGTGTCGAAAAGGATAGTCCGGCCGAAAAGGGCGGCTTGCAGGAGGGTGACTACCTGCTTGCCATCGACGGTCACGCGGTATCAGGGATAGACGATGTCGTGCGGCTGCTCGATGGCGACAAGATCGACACCGAGATCGAAGTTTTGATCTTCAGCGTCGGCGGCCTGATCGAGCGAAGGCAGGTCAAACCTTCCGCACGACCCGCCATCTAGCCTATACGGCAACACATACCATCGGCAGCATCGTACTCACGGCGCTGCTGATCGTTTTCTTATCCCCTGCCGACAAGCGGCATTTTCGTTGCCATGACGGTCATGGAAAGAACATTGGCGTCGAGCGGCAGGGTTGCCATGTAGACGACGGCGCGGGCGACATGCTCTGCCGAAATCGTCGGCTCTGCTGCAGTCTCGCCATTTGCCTGCAGCACGCCGGCGCTCATCCGCGCCGTCATGTCTGTGGCGGCATTGCCGATATCGATCTGGCCGCAGGCGATATCGAAGGGACGGCCGTCGAGCGCTGTCGATTTCGTCAGGCCGGTGATCGCGTGTTTCGTGGCCGTATAAGGTGCCGAATGCGGCCGCGGCGTCGTTGCCGAGATCGAGCCGTTGTTGATGATGCGGCCGCCCTGCGGCGTCTGGGCTTTCATCAGACGGAAAGCCTGTTGCGTGCAGAGAAACGCGCCGGTCAGGTTTGCGCCGACAATGGCATTCCACTGCTCGAAGCTCAGCTCCTCCATCGGCACCGCCGGCAGACCCATGCCCGCGTTGTTGACCAGAAGGTCGAGGCGACTATAGCGACCTGCAATGGTGCCGAAAAGGCTGCGGACCGATGCGGGATCACTGACATCGGCTGCAATCGCAAAAAACTCCGCCCCGGTTTCCTCCGAAAGCTCACGGGCAGCTTTTTCGAGAACGTCCGACCGGCGCCCCGAAATGACGACCTTGAAACCTGCCGAGCCGAGTGCCTTGGCGATGGCTCGGCCTATGCCCGTGCCGCCGCCGGTCACCAGCGCGATTGGGTTTTGTGCGTTCGATGATCCCTCCGTCATGCGACCCTCCCGTCCAATTCGTCTTCGATATGTGCCTGCAGGATCTCGTCGAAGCTCTGTTCGGCCTTGAAGCCGAGGTCGCTCGCGCGCTTGGCGTCGAACTGCGTCGCCCAGCCGGAAACGATGCGCTCGATCACCGGATCAGGCTCACGGCGGATCAGCGCAACCGCCTTGTCGCCGCCGACATGGCGCAGCGCATCGATCTCATCGGAAATGAGTGCAGAAAGCCCGGGCATGGTAAGATTGCGCCGTGGTCCGACCTTCGCGGTATCGAGCGTTGCAGCATGCACGAAGAAACCGACCGCCACCCGTGGGCTTGCGAACCAGTGGCGCACCGTATCGCTGACGGGCAGGACAGCCTCTTTGCCGACCAGCGGCTCGCGCAGGATGTTGGAAAAGAAGCCGGAGGCCGCCTTGTTCGGAGTGCCGGGGCGAACGCAGATGGTCGGCAGTCGGATGCCGATGCCATCGAAAATGCCGCGACGCGAATAATCGGCAAGCAGGAGTTCCGCAATCGCCTTCTGCGTGCCGTAGCTCGTCAGCGGCGCGGTCAGGAATTCGTCACCGATGACGTCGGGGAAGGGGGTGCCGAACACCGCAATGGAGGAGGCGAAGATGACGCGCGGGGTATAGGCGGATTTCAGGCCCTGCTGGCGAATGGCTTCGAAGAGCGCACGCGTGCCATCGAGATTGACCGTATAACCCTTATCGAAATCGGCCTCGGCTTCGCCGGAGACGATGGCGGCGAGATGGAAGATCATATCCGGACGGTTTTCGATGAGTTTTTCCGCAACACCCGGTGTCGCAAGGTCGATCGCCAAAGCCTTGGACACGGATTGAAGCGCTTCCGGCACCGGCGGCTGGAAAGCATCGACCAGCGTCAGGCGATCGATAGCCTTGCCGAGAATCGTCGGTTCGGCGGCGATGCGGTTGACAAGCTTGCGGCCGACCATGCCCGCAGCACCCAGGATCAAAACATGCATATCGGATTTTCCTCCCAGTAGAGCAATTCCAGGAAAAGTGCGTAGCGGTTTTCCTGGAATTGCGAGAATCAAACAGACGGGGCAGTTCATGGGTTCAATGAAAAACTGAACCGCTCCGAGCTGATATCAGTATTCGGGAGACTTCCCGAGTGAATCTCTTTGAAGGCCGCTAGTCATTCTGAAGGCCGGTCTCTCATTTGAATGCCTGCAGCCAGGCAAGCCCGGCATCCGTCGTGGTTGCCGGCCGATATTCCGCGCCGATCGGCCTGTCATAGCCAAGCTTTTCCAGAAACTGCAGAATATGACGATAATCAATCTCTCCGTGGTCCGGTTCGTGCCGATCCGGTACGGCAGCGATCTGAATATGGCCGATTGCTGCCATATGATCCTGCAGCCGACGTGTCAGATCGCCCTGCATGATCTGGATGTGATAGCAGTCGAACATCAGTTTGAGGTTCTCGGCGCCGGCCGCAGCTATGATGTCGAGTGCCTGATCCGCCGTTTGAAGGAAGTAGCCTGGCGCATCGCGATAGTTGAGCGGCTCGATCAGGATGGTCGCTCCCATCTTGCTGGCGCGTTCGCAGGCATAGCGCAGATTAGCAATGAAGATGGCTCGCGCCTCGTCGCCGCCAGCCTTGCCGGACATCACATGCACGTTTCGCGCACCGATGGCGGCCGCATAGTCGATCGCCTGATCGATGAGCACGCAGGCTTCGTCCTCGCGGCCCGGAATGGCGGCAAGTCCATTGTCGCCAGCCGTGATATTGCCGCGGGCGGTGTTGAGGCCGAGCATGGAAAGACCAGTCTCCTCCAACGCCTGACGCACGGCTTCAGCGGGCGTGTCGTAGGGATAGTGGCATTCCACCGCGTCGAAGCCAGCGCGCTTGGCGGCGCGGATCGCATCGGGAAGGGAAAGCTCCTGCCACAGAAAACCCAGATTGGCGGAAAAGCGCGTCATGTTCAGTCCCATTCCACGTCATAGGTGCGGACGAGATCGGCGATTTGCGCATCCGTCAGCAGCGAAGGATTGGCTCCGCGTGTCAAGATGGCAAGCTTTGCCGTCTCTTCCAGTTCTTCAATCGCATAGACCGCCGCCTCAAGATCTTTCGCCGAAACGACGGGGCCGTGTGCTGCCAGCATCACGGCGCTGCGCTTGCCGGCAAGGCCGCGAATGGCATCGCCCATGGCCGGGTCGCCCGGCATGAAATAGGGCAACAGCTTCACCTTGCCGAGCTTCATGATCGAATAGGCGGTCAACGGCGGCAGCATGTTGTCGGCATCGACGCCGGGCAGGATCGAAAGCGCCACCGAGTGGCTGGAATGAAGATGGACGACGGCGCCTGTCTTTTTCGGTCGTGTCTCATAGAAGGCGGCATGCAGCGGCATCTCCTTCGTTGGCTTGTCTCCGCCGATCAGGCGGCCTTCGTCGTCGAAGAGGGAGAGGCGGGCGGGATCGAGGCGCCCGAAGGAGCTGCCCGTCGGCGTCACCAAAAGCCGTCCGTCGCTGAGCCGCGCCGAAATATTGCCGGAGGAGCCGGCGGTCAGGCCGCGATCGTAAAGCGATTTGGCCATCTTGCATATCTGTTCGCGCAGCGCGGCTTCCTCGCTCATGGCGCCCCCAATCCATCGAAAGCATCCGTAAAGAAGGTTTCCTCGCCGAAATTGCCAGACTTTAGAGCTAGAGCGACTGTTTCGCCCCCAAGGGTCGTGAAAGTCCAAGGCACGCCGGGTGCTATTTCCGGCCCGATAGTCAAATGCACCGCCCCGAGCGCCTGCGTGATCGCCCCGGAGGTCTCGCCGCCGGCCACGACGAAGCGGCGGGTGCCGCCATCGAACGCCGCGCGGGCGATCTCGGAAAGCGCGTCCTCGACGACCTGGCCCGCCTTGTCCCGCCCCAACCGCTCCTGCGCCTGCCGTACCTCATCGGGTTCGGCGGTCGCGTAAATGAGTTTCGGCGCATCGGGGGACTGTTGACGCAGCCATTCCAGCGCAGTACCGGCGCCTTCCTCTGCAAGCACGACCGGATCGAGCTGCAGGCTGGCGACTTTGCCGGCGTAGTTGGCAACCTGCCTCCTCGTCATGGCGGAGCAGCTGCCGGATAGGACGATCGAACCGCCGGCGACCTTCGGCGGCGCCTGTCTATGTTCGGAGAGGCCAACGAGACCCTGCTCCAGGTAGAATCGCGGAAGCTGACCGGCAATTGCGCTGCCGCCGGTCAGCAGCGGCATGTCGAAGGATGCTGCGGCGATGGTTCGAAGATCGTCGTCGGACACAGCATCGACGATCACATGCCGAATGCCATCGCTGCTCAATTGCTCCAGCCGCGCTTTCAGCGCTGCCGTTCCCTTTGAGACGACGTTGCGGTTGGCGAGGCCGACGGCCCCGTTTACCTGCGGGGTTAGAAGCCGTACAAGGCTCGAATCGCGCATCGGCGTCAGTGGATGGTCCTTCATCGGACTCTCCGACAGAAGCTGCTCGCCGACGAAAAGATGGCCCATGAAGACGCTGCGTCCGTTCTCCGGAAAGGCCGGGCAATAGATCGTCTGCGTCGCCCCGGTCTCCGCCATCAGCATCTCGGCGACCGGACCGATATTGCCTTCGGCCGTGCTGTCGAATGTCGAGCAATATTTCCAGAAGAAGCGGCTAGCACCGGCGTCCTTCAGCCATGCCAGCGCCTGACGTGCCTGATTAACGGCGACATCGACAGGCGATGTCCGGCATTTGAGGGCGATGACTTCGAAGGCCGCCGTCTCGTTCGGGTCGCGTTTGTCTTGCGGAATGCCGATCCGCAGCGAAACGGGCAGTCCGCTGCGCGCCAGCAGCGCGGCAAGATCGGTCGCCCCGGTAAAGTCATCGGCGATGCAGCCAAGCAGGAGCGTCATGGCCTAGTCCTTCACGCCCGGGAGGCTGGCGCCGCTCCTGGCGGCCAGGATTTTTGCGACGGCTGCGTCGTCTTCAAGACCCAGACCCGCTTCCGAGGCTTCTACGAAGAGATCGAGCGCCGTTGCTGCGAGCGGAGTGACGGCACCGGCTTTGCCGGCCTCCGAAGTGACGATGCCGAGGTCCTTGACGAAGATGTTGACCGCCGAACGCGGCGTGTAATCGCCGGATACGATATGCTCGCCGCGGTTTTCGAACATCCAGGACGAGCCGGCAGATACGCAGATCACGTCATAGAGCGTCTTCAGATCGATGCCCGCCTTGGCAGCAAGCGTCATCGCCTCAGCTGTTGCGGCAATATGCACACCGGCCAGCAACTGGTTGATCATCTTGACCTGCGAGCCGGCGCCGGGGCGATCCCCGAGGCGGAACACTTTGGCGGAGATGGCTTCGAGCGCTGCGAAGGCTCGTTCGAAAGCTTCGGGGGTGCCAGATGCCATGACGGTGATTTCGCCCGCAAGCGCGCGTACGTGACCGCCGGAAACGGGAGCGTCGACGACGAGCATGCCTGCTTCCTCCAGTCTTTCGGCAATGGCGATCGTCGCGCTCGGGGCCATGGTCGTGCAGAGCAGGAACACGGTCGACGGCCGTGCGTTTTTCAGCGCACCGTCTTGGCCGAAAAGCACGTCTTCGACCTGCTTGCTGTTGACGACATAGACAAGGATCACGTCAGCGTCTTTGGCGGCAGATGCAGGCGTCGTGCAGGGCATACCCCCGCTCTCGGCGAAACGGGCAAGGACCTCACCGCGGACATCGCAGCCGTAGACAACAAAACCCGCTTTCAGAAGGGAGAGAGCCGCGCCCCAGCCCATGGATCCCAGGCCGATGACGGCGGCCTTCTTTGTGTTCTGCACGGTGTTACCTCTGCGATTTTCAGTATATGTTACCGGTACCGGTATCGGTAACATAGCGATATTCTCATGGTAATTGTCAATAGGCTGATGTTTGCCTTTTCATGGAAACATTCTATGAAGAGAAGCGGCATTGTGCCAGCCGCTATGGATTGTCGGGGATTGCTTGGGGATGCGCAAACCCACTCTTGAGGAAGTTGCGATCGAGGCGGGTGTCAGCAAGATGACGGCATCGCGTGCGCTTCGCGGCGTTGCCGATGTTTCCAGCGAGACGCGTGACAGGGTGATCGAAGCGGCGACGCGGATGAACTATGTCGGCAACAGGCTGGCGCTCTCGCTATCCTCGCAGCGCACCAATCTGGTCGCCGTCGTCGTTCCCAGCATGTCGAACATCGTCTTTCCTGAAGTGCTTGCCGGCATTTCCGCCGGGCTCGACGGTTCCGGAATGCAGGCCGTGTTCGGCATATCCGATTATGATGTCGCCAAGGAGCGCGAGATCATCCGTGACATGCTTTCCTGGCAGCCCTGCGCCATCATCGTCACCGGGCTCGATCAACCGGAGGAGACGGTGGAGCTGCTTCGGCACGCCAATATTCCGGTCATCCAGCTTATGGATCTCGACGGCACACCGATCGATTTCAATGTCGGACTGTCTCATGGCGCGGCGGGAGAGGAGATGGCCGAAGCGCTGATTGCGGCCGGGCGAAGACGGTTCGGCTATGTCGGTAGTGCTTTGGCGCGGGATCTGCGCGCGGCCAAGCGCAAGGCTGGCTTCGAACGTGTCCTGCATGCCCATGGCCTGGCGTTTGCCGAGCAGCGGATCGATGATGCCTTTTCCTCGATCGCGCTTGGAAAACGGCTGACGACGGCCATGCTAGCGGCGGTGCCGGATCTCGATTGTATCTATTACTCCAATGACGATATGGCGAGTGGCGGGCTGTTTTCCTGCATGGAGCTGGGCGTTGCGGTTCCTGAGAAGATCCTGATCGCTGGCTTCAATGGGCTGGATCTGGTCAATTCCTTGCCCGCGTCGATCGCTACCTCCCGCTCGCCCCGGCGCGCTATCGGCGAGGTTGCGGCGCAATTGGTGCGCCACGCGGTCGTGACCAACGGGGATGCGATGGAAAAAACCATAGTGTTCAAGCCGACAATCGTGGGAATCGATGGCTATGGAGCGGCTGACGGCGCTTCTTGACATCTCTTCATAATTTCTCTTCCGACGCATGCCCAGATTGATGTCGGCGACAGGTCCGTTTGAACCATGTGAGCCGTGATGCCTGCATATGGGTTCCAGCCTGATAAGCCTAAGGTTTGCAACAAGATTTCCCGGAAAATCCACAGTTCGGAAATGTTCGGAAACCGGCAGGCCAAGGTGATCGGATAGACGCACAGGAAGTTATCTTATTGCGGAGTCCGACTGCCGATGTTCCTGACCAATCCGTGGCAACGGGGAGAGTTGAGCCATATCGTTGTCACCACCTTTCATGAAAAGGGTTATCGTGACTACGGCAAGAAATGTATCGAGACCTTCCTTGCCCACTGGCCGAATGAAGTTTCCTTGGTCGTTTATGCCGAGGATGTCGAAATCGAGGAGAAGGACCGCCGTCTTCTGGTGTTCGATCATTGCGAGACATTGCCCCGGCTGCGCGGTTTTCGCGATGCCTATGGCAGCAAGCCGCAGGCAAATGGATATATCTCGTCACACAATGGGCTGGTGCGGGATTTCCGGTGGGACGCCGTGCGCTTTTCCAACAAGGTCTTTGCGGTCGCCGATGCCGTCAGGCGCTATCATAACACGGTTGATCAGCTGATATGGCTCGATGCCGATACCGTGACCCATAGGCCCATTCCGAAGAGTTTTCTCGATGGAATCGCCCCGCGTGGAAATCAGCTCGCCTCCTATCTGAACAGGAGAATCTATCCCGAATGCGGATGGGTGGGATACAACCTGCGTCATCCGGCGATATTGACCTTCATCGACCGTTTCGAAGGGGCTTATTCCTCCGGCTATTTCCTGACGCTGAAGGAAAGCCATGACAGCTTCGTCTTCTGGAAGGTGCTCCAGCAGATGGAACAGGACAAGGAGGCTAGATTCAGGCGGCTTGGCTCGAGCCTGACGAAAACCCATGTCTTCATCAACAGCGTCCTGGGTAGCTATCTGGATCATTTGAAGGGCGACAGGAAGGCTGCCGGAAGGAGCCGCAGGCGTGATCTCAAATGGCATCGCCGCGAACCATGGTGGCAATAATTCACGATCATTTTCGGCGGGGAAAGCTCTATGCCGCTGGGTGATGGCGGAGATGATCAAGTTGTTTTTTAGGGTGCATGGCACTAATCTAGGTAGCATTGAGGGATTGGGAATTCATGCTCGACGATTCGATCCTGCCGACAGAGATCGCTGTTTCACTTGGTCTGCTATGCAATATCGGTATTCCTCTTCTAGCCTTTTGGGTGGGGGGGAAATTGCCCCGGTTCCGTCTCTGGATCCACGCCGTCGCTTTCGTCATCATTCTTGCTTCGCCGCTGACGGCTATGATCCTCGGCTTGCCTGATCTTCTTCCCGAAGAGGAAGAAAGCCCGGGCGCTCGTTTTGCGTTTCTACCGCTCATCATCGAGGCGGCCATCATCGTGCTGCTCTATTGCTTGGCCGGCGCGATGCTGCTGTCCCAGTCGATCCATTCGGCAATCACGGACTGGCACGGTCGAGACCGGCTCTCGCAGCCGCCGCCTCCCCGCCGTACCGCCGGGAGGAAACCATACATCTCCAAAGGCTCCAAAACGCGATAGCCATTGTTCAGTCGAACACACGGGCGTGTTCATGCGTTGTCGGTCTGCGCCGAGGAGAGCGAGGAGTTTCGCGCCTTTCCCTTCAGCTGAGACATGTCGCGCAAAAACGCTGCGATCGGGCGGCAGTGCGGGACTCAATCCGGCTCCGGCTGCGTTCAGGCAGAGTTCATGCGAATCGGCATATCTTTATTCTTGTCCACAAGACAGGAAATAGGGGTAAGGGAAATGCTTGAAGGTTTGGTACGGATTTCGCGTGTTGCCGTGGTCGGATTGGCCGCGTTGCAACTGATGACGTCTGTCGCTTCGGCGCAGTATTATGGCGGCGATGATGATTATGCACCGCCGCCCTGGCAGCGCGACCAGGGTCGGGACTGGAGAGGTCCGCCGCGCGGCTGGGATCGTGACCGCGACAGGGGCTGGGATCGTGATCGTGGCTGCGACAGACGCGATCTTATGCGCGCCGCGCGGGCGGAAGGCTTCCGTCGTATTGATTCGGTCGACAGTAACGGACGGCGCATCGTCGTTCGCGGCTGGAACGACGGCGGTCCGGACCGCATGGTCTTCGCCAATCGGCGTGGCTGCCCGGTCCTCGACTGACGCTCGAAATAGAGCATAAGCGGAAGCCGAGTGTGGGTCGGCCTCCGCTTACATCACGGCGGCGCATGCTCTCGACTGGCTGAAAGCCATGCGTTTGCCGCGACCTTCGAGTTCTACGATAGCTTTGCCGCGCCTTTCAGGCGGCGGCGAATTTCTTTTTTGCGACCGTGACGCTGCCGACTTGCTCGCATTTGGCGGATATTTTGGCGTCAGCGCTTTGCTGCCTGACCAGAAACCGCCAATATATGCCCCACGGATCTCTCACAAGGCCGCGATCGTCCGGACGGCTTTTTCTCAGCGCATAACGCAAACGGTCCGCCTCGTCCTGTGTCGCACATTCGACTGTGATGGAAGAACTATGCTCCGAGCGGTCGAATGGTCCTGCCTCGAAGCCCATATAGGCGCGATTTCCAAGTGTGAAACCTGCAAACTTTACGCTGCCGGCCGGTCCATTCAGATTGTCGGTGAGAATACTTGAGACCCATCCGGCTGCCGAACCCGGGATAAGCGACGTATAAAGTTCGATCGCCGTTTCCATGTCATGTTGAAACCAGAGATGTTGCCTGATCTTCATCGCGACCTGCTTTCTACAAATCTTGCCTGGATGGGGCAGGGCATGAAGGAAGCATGCTGACTGCTTGCCGAATAAAATTCATGCCGCCGGTGAGCCGCCTTCTTGTTCTTTTGAGCGGTGTCACCGACGGCATGCTGGAGAGTTGCTTCTAACCGTTCGTGCTCACCCCTGCGGAGCGCGGACGGACGCGGTACACTATTTCTCAGCAACTCTACCAGCGAGAGCCATCACATAGTCATCGGCAATATCGGCCAAGGTCAAAGCGACCTCGGGCTCGTTCCAGCCGGCAGCGAGCGCCATTTGAACAAAGTCACGAAAGGCCACTTCAAGGACTTCTTCGCGCTCGACCGCGCGGTATGAGTCATTGACGGGATGCTGAGGTTTGCTGATCTCTATTGTCTGGCGAGTAGATACCATTGCTGTTTTCCCTATGACTTGCCCCGTTGGACGCACAGTACATTCACCAAACAGTCGGGCTTTGGTCTCCGAACAACTATTATTCTTCTTTTCTAATGGGTTACGCAGCGTATGTCGTTAGACGTGCATCCGGAAACTTGCAGCAGCGTCCATTTTCGCAATTGCTGAAGTGCGGTTTCGGATGGGCACAGGGATTAATGGGAAGATGTGCCCCTCGCTTGCGCGTGTCTTCCGCCGGCGCGCCTGCCTTGAGGCATCGGAATCCGCGGTCTAGTGATAATAGCCGAGGGTTTTCAGCCATTCGTCGAAGGAGTGGCTGTTGCCGGACGATGCCGGTGAGATGACCTGCCCGAGATAACGCGGGATGGTAAGGTTTCTGGCTTCACGAGGGCTGTAGCCGAACTCCTTGCCGAAGGCTCGGCTGAAGTGCGCTGCCGAGGAAAAGCCGACTGCAAAGGCGATGTCGACGATCTGCTCCCGATTGGCGGGATCGCTGAGGGCGGCATGGGCCGACAGGAGGCGACGGCGCTGAATATAGTGATGCACGCCGCCATATTGTTCGAATATCTGATAGAGCCTAGTACGGGATATGCCGAGCTCGCGGCATATGTGCTCGACCGTGAGATCGCCCGAAGTGAGATTGCCTTCGACGAACCGCCGCACGCGTTCCGTCAGGGCGAGGGTGCTATGCTGTTCCGTGCCGGTCGATTGCGCCGCCGAGGTCGAAACGGAAGCCACAATCATATTGCGCACCGTCTGGACGACATGCGGTAGATCGGTGGCTGCAAGGCGCGCGAGATTGTGTTCGACGCTATCGAGGAATTCGATCAACATGCTGACGAACACGCCGGAGAGCGCAATATTGTTCTCGATCTCGACCGGTGTGGGAACGTCGAACAGCAATGCCCTCGGCAGGAAGAGCGAGAGGCCTTTCGCCTCGGTCGAGCGGCCTCGAAAGGGGTGTCCCAGCGATCGCAGTTCCACCTTGCCGGGCTCGCCTTCCAGAACGTGGCCATCGACTTCCGTCCAGGTCCTGCCGCTGCTCGGCACCGAAACATGCCAGTGATCGATGTGATTGGTTTTCACCTTCGCCTGCGAGCGCATGTAGCTGTGGGGCGGCGTATCCTGTTGAACGATGAGCATGCCGCCAAGATTCCACGCGATATGATCGGCCGGAAAGCCGGCTTCCGGCGGGATATTATCCGGCAATCGCACGTCGGCCACGGGAGCGACATAAGCTTGCCAGGCGGCAAATTGCGCGGCCGGCTCGATATCGCGCGTCGAAAACTTCAGCGGCTGCAAGGCCGGCGGTGGCAGGGCTTCCTCCGTCGCCGCCTTCTCCGGTCGCGGGAAGCGCCGCCGTTCTGACTGTAACGACTTCCTGTCCTTGCGCCATGACGATTCCTTCGCCTCGTCTGACGCAGATCCGGATCGTTCCTCGCGCCGAAAATCAGACAATCCGTTCTCCCCGAACACGGCTGGAACAGGACGTAAGCGCCGCGCCGCTCCATCCATCATTCAAGTGGACGGCTGTCTCCGCTTCGAGCCGCCTTTTTTCAGCGAGCTGGTATGCTGCTGTAATTCCTGCCGTATTCCCAGCCCTTTCACCATACTAAAGCTTTCATTTGCTGCGCATTTTAGAAAAAGCAAGTGTTGCGGGTCGCCAAACCCATATTCCCGCTGCAATTGCCGCAAAATGTGGTGCTGGCTGAGCCGATTTGTCTCGCGCCGGTACATTTGCCACGTCAAACGCGGCATAGGGACCGGCATGCTTCGTCCGAGCACATTCAGGCGAAAGCGAAAACTTGTTCCATGGAGACGCCCTGCAAAACCGCTGCGAAACTATTCCGCTTTTGCCTCGCCGGCTTGGCAGCATCCGGCAGCCATCGTATTTTCCGAACGTTTTGACAGCGGGGTCTTGCAACCGACCAATTCCATTTTCACAGACCCTATACGTAGTTTGCAGTTGCCCATTCCGCCAAGCTTGCCTAGGCAGATATCAACTGCAATTTTTGGAATGAGACATGACCGAATCCTCGACAATCCCCGTCTTCGATGGCCATAACGACGTGCTGCTCCGGCTGCGCCGCGGTGGCTTGAATTCCGTCGATGCTTTCCTGAATGGCGAAGCTGCTGGACATATCGATCTGCCTCGCGCTCGCCGTGGCGGCCTCGCGGGCGGCCTCTGCGCCATATTTATCCCGTCACCGGATCAGCCGAAGGCTGAAAATGCCGATTTCGCAACACCTGCTCAGCCCGATGCCCTGAATGAAACCCTGGCGATGGCACGGCTTCTGCTTGCAATCGAAGCCCGGTCCGAGGCAGCTGTGAAGGTTTGCCGCTCGGCCGCAGATATCAAGCGGTCGATTGCCGAGGGCCAGTTCGCTGCGGTATTCCATATCGAAGGTGCGGAAGCGGTCGCGGCCGATCTCGACGCGCTTTACGTCCTTCACGAGGCTGGTCTGCGCACGCTCGGACCTGTCTGGAGCCGCCCCAATGTCTTTGCCTATGGTGTGCCTTTCCGGTTTCCTTCGACGCCGGATATTGGCCCAGGGCTCACCGACGCCGGCAAGGATCTGATCCGTGCCTGCAACGAGCTCAGGATCATGATCGATCTCTCGCATATGAACGAGCAGGGATTCTGGGATATCGCCAAACTATCGAATGCGCCGCTGGTCGCCTCGCATTCCAACGCGCATGCCATCAGCCCGCACAGCCGCAATCTGACCGACAAGCAGCTTGATGCGATCCGCGATACCGGCGGCCTGGTCGGCATCAATTTCGGCGTGCTCTTCCTGCGGGATGATGGTGTGAGGAACACCGACACGCCGCTCGAGGTCCTTGTTCGCCACGTCGCTTATATCGCCGAACGTATCGGCATTGAGCATGTCGCACTGGGCTCCGATTTCGACGGCACGACCATTCCAGCCGCACTCGGCGATGCGAGCGGCCTGCCGAAGCTGATCGAAGCCCTGCGTGCTCATGGGTTCGACGATCAGGCACTTGCCAAGATCGCGCATCAGAACTGGATCCGAGTCCTCGAACAGACTTGGGGCGGCTGAGCCGCCGCCCTCTCGTTTCTGTCCGGGGCAGGCGACCTGCTCGACTATCGCTCCATGAGGTTGATCGACAACGGATGCATGGGCCGCAACGTGACCTTCATGACCGGCTTGGGCGAAGGCTCGGTCGAGCCGGTTACGCGGAATTTCTGCAGGAGCACGGCGAGGATAGCAACGGCCTCCATCATCGCAAAGCCGTTACCGATGCAGACGCGCGGACCGGCGCCGAAGGGCATGAAGGCGTAGCGATGGCGGTTTCGCGCCACTTCCGGCTCAAAGCGGTCGGGATCGAAAACCTGCGGGTCTTCCCAAAGGTCCGCATGATGGTGCACGGCGTAGATCGGTACGTAGATAATAGTGCCGGCCGGTATCATGTGCGTGCCGATGGTAAATTCGTGGATCACCGCGCGCGAAACGATTGGCGCCGGCGGATAGAGCCGCATGGCTTCGGAAAAGACCTGCCTGGTGTAGGTGAGCTTGGCGAGATGCTCGGCCGTCAACGGGCCGCCCTCGGTCACGGTGGCAATTTCTTCGAAGAGCTTGGCCTGGCAATCGGGATGGCGCGCGAGAAGATGGAAGGTCCAGGCAAGACCGAGCGCCGTTGTCTCGTGCCCGGCGGTGATGAAGGTCATCAGATTGTCGATGACCTCTTCGTCGGTCATCATGCGACCGGTTTCGGGGTCGGCTGCGTCTAGCAGCATGGAAACCAGATCGCTCCGTTCCCCGCCGCTGCGGCGCCGTTTGGCAATCACCGCGCCAAGGGTCGTTCGCAGGAAGGCAACGGCCGATCGCGCCTCCTCCTTGCCGGGATGAGGCATCCAGTCGGGCAAACCAAGAAGGCCCATCGCGAATTTCCAGCCGGTCGGCTTGAGGTAGTTGGTGATATTGCGCTCGACCTTGTCGACATCGATGTCATCGCCACCCGACATCATCGTATCGACGATGATATCGAAGGTGGTGCGCATCATTTCCTGACACAGGTCGATGGGGCTGTTCCTGTGGGTGAGCCAGAGATCGCGCCTGCGCCCGGCAGCTGCAATCATGGCCGGCTGCAGTTCCAGCAGTTTTTCATGGCGAAAGGCGCCGGCCACCGATTGTCGCTGCCATTTCCAATGGGCGCCATCCGATGTGAGAATGCCGTTGCCAAGGGCCGGGCCTAGCACGCGGCGGACATCCTCACCTTTGCCGAGCGCGTCGGAATTGCGCACCAGCGCCTGATAGATGAGCTCAGGATCGGCGAGATAGATCCGCAGTTTTCCACCCACCTTGGTGAAGACCATGGGCTCGGTGAAGATTTCCGGCGGCAGAGCGTCGAGCGGATTGCGGATCAGCGACAGGAGGACATGCGGCATCGAGCGCGGAGTGAGGGGAAACGTCGTCTGCGAGAGATCGGCAGCGTTCACGCGTGCATTCATCCTTCAGTCTCCTTGTTCAGCCCGGCGGATGCCTGTAGATCAGGATTAAGGTATTTGCCTTACAAAGAATAAGGTGGATACCTTAGAGCTTCAAGGGGGAACGAGATGGCGGCCAGTAAAGGTGGGAAGAAGGACGTGGCTGTGCGGCCCGATACGCGCGAGCGGATTCTCGTCTCGACATTGTCGCTCTTCAATCGGAAGGGGCCGGAAGCCGTCACCACGGCGGAAATCGCCAAGGCCGTGCGCATTAATCAGGGCAATCTCTATTATTATTTCCGCACCAAGGAATCGCTCGTCCTAGCGTTGTTCTCCCGCTTCGAAGCCGATGCTTTGGCGCTCGTCAGTCAAGCCGATTGTGTAGAAGGGGCGGATTCGAAAGCCTATGCCGGCTTTTTGCGCAAATGGTTCTCGCTGATCTGGACATATCGCTTCCTCTTTCGCGATATTCCCGGCCTGTTGGCAATCGCGCCCGGCTTGAGAGGGCCAATCCTGATGGTCAGCGCCGGCATGCGTGTTTCCGTCGATGCCATTTTTCAGCGCATGGAAGAGGCCGGCCTGATCAGCGCCGCCGCGGAGGAGCGCAATGCATTGATGACCAATATGCGGATCGTTGCCACCTATTGGGCCGTCTATCTCGGACTTCAGGAGGGCGTGGGTGAATTGACGCCTCAGCATGTGCATTGGGGGCTCGGTCAGGTCGCGAGTCTGTTGCGACCCTATCTCTCGCCGCAGGCACGGGTCGATCTCGAGGAGATGCTCGCGGAACCCTTCGCCTGAGGCTTTTACGCCGGGTAAGTCCTTGCCGTCATTCCCTTGGCAAAGGAACAAAGAATCTCAGAAGCCAGCCAAAATCGGATGATTTAATCTACTAAAAACATAGGGTTTATATCTAATAATTGCATGCGTCGCAGGGTCATCTATCCGTCAGACGACGCTTCCGATGGATCGTGAGGATCGCGACGATGAGATTATTCACACGGCTTGCCCTGTCGGCCGTTGCCCCGCTTCTTCTGGCACAGACCGCGCTGGCTGCCGGTGTGAACGGTGCGCCTGCGCCCTTCGACAAGGGCGGCGTAAAAGTTGCTCTGGTGAGCTATATCTCCGCCGGCGATTTCTTCCAGGCCTATCAGGCGGGTGCCGAAGCGCAGGCCAAGGCGCTCGATATCGATCTTCGCGTTTTCCCCGGGCGCCAGGACGCAGCCGCCCAGCGTGAACAGATCCTTCAGGCGATCAATCTCGGCGTTTCTGCCATCGTCATCGATCATGGCCTGCCGGAATCGCTTGGCGATGTTGTGCAGCAGGCGCTCGACAAGGGTATCAAGGTCGTCGCATTCGACGTCAATCTCAACAATCCGAAGATCCCGCAGGTCGAGCAGAGCGATCACGAACTTGCCGACCTCGCGCTGAAGCAGGTCGTCAAGGACAATGGCAACAGCTTCAAGGCGGGCTATGTCTATGTCGCCGGCTTTGCGCCGCTCGACCGCCGCAACGAGGTCTGGGATGCTTTCAAGAAGCAGAATGCCGGCGTCGTCGAAAAGGCTCGCTTCGGCAACGTCAGCGATACGACGGCGACCTCGACCGCCGATCAGGCCAAGGCGGCACTTTCGGCCAATCCCGATATATCAGTCGTCTTCGCACCCTATGATGAGTTTGCCCGCGGCGTGAAGCTTGCGGCCACGGATCTCGGCATTGCCAACAAACTGAAGATCTACTCGGCCGACGTATCGACGGCCGACATTCAGGAAATCACCGAACCGGGCAGCCCATGGGTAGCAACGGTCGCGACCAATCCGGCCGTCGTCGGCGCCGTTTCCATCCGTGCCGCCGCCTTGCAGGTCGCAGGGCAGGAGGTCCCGCATCAGATCACCGTCAAGCCGACGCTGCTGACGCAGGAAGGACTTCGCGCCGCCAACGTCCAGACGATCGAGGAATTGGCCAAGAAAGTTCCGGCCTTCAACGCCAGCGATGCGGTGACCGCCAGCTGGATACCGGACAAGCTTTTTTAAGCGGCCATTCTCGAGATGCCGGCGGGATTTCCGATCCCGCCGGATTACGTTACAGAACCGGAGTGCACATCATGAGCCAGTCCAACGTCATCTTTGCGGGCAATCGCAGTGTCACGCGCGCGGATCTCTTCGCCAGAGCCGAAGAGATTGCAGCCGATCTTTCCAAGCGCGCCGCAGAGCTTGACCGCGAAGGTCGTCCGCCACTCGGCGAGATCGTCAAGCTGAAAAATGCCGGCTTGTTGAACGCGCTGCACGGGTTGCAGATCGGTGGCGGTGGCCTCGATTGGGTGGACGGCTTGCGGCTGGTGCGCATTCTCGCGCGCGGGGAGAGCTCCATCGGCCAGCTTCTCGGTTATCACTACGTCAACAGCCAGTACATCTATTGGGCCTTCGACGAGGCCCGCGCCCAGGAGCTCGGCGGCAAGACGGTCGCCAATAGCCTTTACTGGGGTGCAGCAGTCAATCCGCGCGATCCCGGTCTCGTGCTGACGCGCCGCGGCAACGGTTATGTCCTGAACGGCCGCAAATCCTTCTCCACCGCCGCGCATGTCTCCGATTACGTCAACGCCAATGCTGCGCTTGATGACCGGATCGTCGGCTTCGCTGTCCCGACCAATCGGGCCGGTTACAAGGCCAATGACGACTGGGACAATTTCGGCCAGCGCCTTTCCGACAGCGGCAGCGTCGAGTTCCACGACTTCCCCGTCTACGAAGAGGATCTGGACAAGGCGGCATCGACCGGCGGCGAAGCGCCGGTGCTTGCGACCTTCAACACGCCGCTCATCCAGCTGGTCTTCGTGAACTTCTATCTGGGCACGGCGGAGGGTGCGCTACGCGAGGCTGTCGATTATGTCCGCACCACGACGCGGCCCTGGATCACCTCCGGCGTCGAGCGGGCATCGGACGACCCGTATATTCTTGAGCGTGTCGGTGAATTTACCGCAGCCCTCAAGGCATCCGCCGCTCTGGCCGACAGCGCTGCCGCGGCGGTTCAGGAGGCTCTTGCAAAGGGACATAAGGCAACGGCGCGCGAACGCGGTGAAGCAGCAGCCGAAGCCTATGCGGCGAAGGTGCACGCGACCCATGTTGCCCTCGATATAACCTCGCGCGTCTTCGAGATCACCGGCGCCCGCTCGACCGCGGAGAAATACCGCTTCGATCGTTTCTGGCGCAATGTTCGGACCCACACCCTGCACGATCCGGTCTTCTACAAGGCCAAGGAGGTCGGCGAGTTCGTGCTCAATGACCGGATTCCCGAGGTCAGCCTCTACAGCTGAACGCCGGGGCGAGGACGTGGGGGAGTCTAGAAAGTGGGTCGGCTCGTAATCCGAGTCGATGGTGACTTTACCCGCACTCAAGATCGCTCCGCGTCATTGGTATCTGGTGTGGTGTGGGCCCCTGTTGGAACACGCCACAGCTTCAAGCGGGCTCGCCCGATTGTGGCCTTCACGCAACGCTGGACGATTGATGTTCTGATATCTGGCTCACAAATCCTGTGCTCAACTCACTATTCTGTGGAGGGTTGCCGCCGCGCGCCGCAATGCGCACACGTTCCTCACTAGGATCTCTTCACTCACGAATCGCTCCAATGTCCGTTTCCTCAGGGATAGGCGATTGCGATTGAGAATGAAATTGATCCAATGGAGTCCTTCATGGCAGACATGCGCGCACCACTTTCAGGGGTGATACCGAAGATTTCCGTCGTCGGTGTCGGCGGTGGCGGCGGCAACGCAATCAACAATATGATCGCGCAACAACTTCAGGGCGTTGAATTTATAGCGGCAAATACGGATGCGCAGGCGCTTGCGACGTCCAAAGCGACCAGGCGTATTCAACTTGGCGCACAGGTGACAGAAGGTCTCGGTGCGGGCTCCCTGCCGGAAATCGGACGAGCCGCCGCCGAGGAATCCATTGATGAGATCATGGACCATCTCCACGGCACGCACATGTGCTTCGTGACGGCCGGAATGGGTGGCGGCACTGGCACGGGCGCCGCACCGATCATCGCTCGAGCCGCGCGGCAGGCAGGCATCCTCACGGTTGGAGTCGTCACCAAACCCTTTACGTTCGAAGGCAACCGGCGCATGCGCACGGCCGACGAAGGCATCGAGCGCCTCCGTGAAAGTGCCGACACTGTCATCGTCATTCCCAATCAGAACCTGTTTCGCATTGCAGATGCCACGACCACCTTCGAAAATGCTTTTGTGACCGCGGACCGGGTTCTGTATGCGGGCGTCAGCTGCATCACGGATCTGATCATCAAGGAAGGTCTCATCAACCTCGACTTCGCCGACGTCAAATCCGTGATGCGGGGAATGGGACGTGCGATGATGGGAACGGGCGAGGCGTCAGGGCCGGGCCGCGCGTCGAAAGCGGCAGATGCCGCCGTCTCCAATCCGCTTCTCGACGACATGAGCATGAAGGGCGCGCGAGGCGTGCTGATCTCCATTTCCGGCGGGACAGACATGACGCTGTTCGAGGTCGATGAGGCCGCCAGTCGCATCCGCGACGAAGTCTTTGCTGATGCCGATATCGTCGTCGGTGCGATCTTTGACAAGACTCTCGACGGGGTGTTCAGAGTATCGGTCGTTGCAACCGGTCTGGAAAGTCTCGCGGCGTCCGCCGGTCAGCCCATGGAAATCAGTATGGATCGGCACTAGCTGGCCTTAGTGTGGTCCTCCCGATTTATGCCTTTGATTGTATGAAAGCCCCGGCGACGGGGCTTTCGTCTATCCGTCAAAGCGCGCCGTTCTTCGGCGGGATGACGTCGTTCAGGTGATAATTGCCGACGACGTGATATTTCCAGCGAACGGGGTCGTGAAGCGTATGCGTGCGGGCATTGCGCCAGTGGCGGTCGAGATTGAGGTCGAGCTTCACGGAGGCTGTTCCGGCAAGTTCGAACAGCGTGTTCGTGGCTTCGATCGCGATTTCCGTCGTCAGCACCTTCGCTGCAGCAACGGCCAGCGTCGCCTCGACCACCCGCTTTTCCGTCGTCTCGACCTGCGCGGCATCGACCTTGCGGCCGGCGCGTTCGATGGTCGCAGCCGCCGCTTCCAGCCGGATGGCGATCTGGCCGACCTTGGCGATCGTTAGCGGATCGTCGCTGGCGCGCTCGACGCCGCTATCCATCCAGGGACGCGATCTGGCCTTCACGAAATCAAGCGTCTCGGCGAAGGCAGCCCGAGCAATGCCGAGATCAACGCCGGCATGGATGATCTGGCCGACGGAGCCGATCGTCGTCGGCCGCTCGAAGCCCTTGTGATGCAGGACGACATGGTCGGCATTCACATAGACATTGTTGAGCGCCGTCGTGCCACTGCCGGTCGTGCGTTGTCCAAAGCCATCCCAATCGTCGATGATCTCGACGCCTTCCGTGCCCTTCGGCACAAAAGCCATGACCAGCTTATCGGCTTCGTCAAGCGCGAAAACGGTGATCCAATCGGCAAAGAGAACGCCGGTCGAATAGAACTTGCGGCCATTGATGCGATAGCCGGGGCCGTCGCGGGTGATGCGGGTATTATAGTGCCCGACCGTTTTCGTGCCCCGCTCGGACAAGGCATTGCCGAATCGGTCGCCAGCCAAGGCGCGGCCGAAGAAGTAGCGTTTCTGATCCTCGGAGCCATCGACGCGCAGAGCCTCAAGGATATAGAAATGGTTCTGCGGGATCTGTCCGATCGAGCCATCCGCCTCAGCCAGGATCGCCGTGATCTCGGCCAGCGCTGCATTCGAAACATCGAGGCCGCCATACTCTTCGGGGACGGTAATCGCCAGCAGTCCAGATTGGGCCAGCGCATCCATCTCGGCAAAGGGGAGCAACCTCTCGCTGTCGCGCTCAGATGCGCTAGCGGCAAAGCGCTCGGCGAGCTTCTGGGCGACTGCCAGCGCCTGTTGTTCGGTCTCCAGTACCGTGGCCTCCGGGTGCGTGGCGTTGATATGGTGCAATTGCGCGTTCATGGGCAGGCTCCGATTTTATTCGCGCCACGATGCCGCATTCAAAGCCAGGCTTCGAGAAAAGGCATTTCATTTTTGGGGATGCGGTCGCGTCTTCATTCCTTTCTCTATAGAATTAATGGTCATTTACTGTCTGGAGCGATGTTCAGCTCGATGGCCGCCGGCAATCCTGGTGGATCAATGACGGCCGTCTCGCCAATCTTCAAAGCGGGCATGTGCCAGCGCAAGCGAGGCGACCAGGGGCGTGAACCTGTGGAATGGCAGGGGGCGATCGGATTGCAGCGGGATCGGCAGAGATTCCGCGGTTTCGCCGAGCGCCAGTCTCGCCAGCGTCCGGCCGAGTTGCGCCGTCATAGCGATGCCGCGGCCGTTGCAGCCGATCCCTCCGAAGAAACCGTCGCCGAAACGGTAGAGGCGCGGCAGGAAATCCGGCGTCATGATCGCCGTTCCGGTCCAGACGATCTCCACCCCAGGACGGTGGGGCAGGCGGAGTTCGGATGCGAGCCGGTCGACGACTGCGCGGCCGACACGCTCGAAGGCGCCGATGGGATTGATCGCCATGCCACCGCTGATCAGCCTGTTGTCGCGATCGAGCCGGTAGGTGAAGAGGTTGGAGCGCGTATCGCCGACAGGCCGGCGATTTGGGGCAATCCGGGCAACGGTTTCGGCATCGATCGGCTTCATCGCCACTTGATACACCTTTAACGGCACGCCCGTTCGGCCCATGCGGGAAGCTATGCCGCTTGTGAAGGCGTTGGTGGCGAGGATGACGGCATCCGTTTCGATTTCATGGCTCCCGAGGCCGACGCGCCAGGTGCCGCCATGTCGCTCGACGCGCTCGACCACACTGTTTTCGCGGATCGTAGCGCCGCGCCGCATGATCGCCCTTGCGAGCCCATAGAGATAATTTAGCGGGTGGATGGTGCCGCCGGAGTGATCGATCAATCCTCCGGAATAGATCGCCATACCGGTCTCGTTCCGGATGGCGCCGGCATCGAGAAATTCGACTGGACGGCCAAGCTCTGTCCAGTCCTTCGCCCTTTGGCGCAGGATCGCGGCCATGTCGTCGCCGTAAGCGGGCTGCAGCCAACCGGTCTGCGCGGCATCGCATGAAATCTGCTCCTCCGCGATGGTCGCAAACACCTCGTCGGCGCCCGCACCGACGAGCGACAACAGCGCATCCGCCTTGTCGCGCGGCAGCTTCTGACGGACGGTCGCCGGATCGGCCTTGGCGAAATTGGGAACGACGAAGCCGGCATTCATGCCGCTGGCACCGGCGCCCAATCGCGCGGCTTCGAGGACGATGACAGAGCGGCCGGCGCGGGCAAGATGAAGGGCTGCGGTCAGGCCGGTGAAGCCACCGCCGATCACGACGACGTTCGAGCGGGAAGGCAGGTCGCGGGAAAGTTCAGGGGCAGGGTCGGCTGTCAGCGTCCATAAAGTCGGATTGGTGGGGCGAGCGGCACTGCTGAGCATCAGCGGAGGGTCTCTCAATAACTACACCAGATAGCCGTCACCATGGATCAGCGGCTGAAAGGATTGCGCCAGGATGGTTTCAAGCGAGGCACGCCGATGGGAGCGCCTCGCCGTTTTGCAAAGTGGAGTGCCGCCTACTTGATCTTGTCCTTCAGCGCTGCAACGTCTTCCATCGACAGCTGTCCATCGGTCGCGACCTTGCCGTCGGCGATCTTCCAAAGCCGGAAGGGGCCGGTGATGTCGCCATACTGATCGAAGGAGACCGGGCCGATGACGCCTTCGTAACGGATCGGCTTGCCTTCCTTGATCAGGCCGAGCGCCTTGGCGAATTCTTCCTTGCCGGCATAGATCGGCGTGCCCTTGGGATCGACGACTTTATAGATATCATCCTTGAGCTTGGATGTGTCGTCGCCGGCGATAGCCAGCGCGAGACCGACGATCGCGCCCGCATCATAGGCTCGGTCAGCGGCCGGGTTGGTCGGCTCGATCCCCGAGAAATCCTTGTAGTTCTTGTTGAAATAGTCGGTCGAGGGCGTCGGCGTCGTACCCGAGGAGGTGCCATAGGCGTCTTTCAGATAGTCGGCGCCGACGGAATCGATAAAGTCCGGGCTGTTCATGCCGTCATTGAGCAGGAATTTCTGCGGGCCGCCTTGCGAGATCCATGTGCGGGCGATGGTCGCGCCGTCGACCGGCGTGCTGACGAGATAGAGGCCGTCCGGATCGCCGCCCATGCCGGCGGTGACTTCCGAAGCATAGCTCGACTGCTTTTCGTTGTAGGGCGTCGTCGAGGCGATCGTGCCGCCGAGCGCCTTATAGGCCTTCGAGAATTCGGCGACCATATTGACGCCGAAATCGTTGTTGACGTGGATGATCGCAAGCTTCTTGAAGCCCTTGTCGATCGCATATTTGGCGGCTGCAATGCCCTGCAGCGAATCCGATGTGATGGTGCGGAAGAAGATACCGTTGGTCTTGCCGTCGCGGCCGAGCGCCGTCAGCGTCGGCGAAGAGGCGGCCGGCGATACCTGCACGATCTTGGCGGGTGCGGTGACCGAGGTCAGGATCGGGATCGTCACCGAAGAAATGATGCCGCCGATGATGGCCGGTACCTTCTTGACCTGCACCAGCTGGGTCGCAGCATCCACTGCCACATTGCCCTGGCTCTGGCTGTCGCGCGTATCCGTCACCAGATCGCAGCCATGGGCGCCGCCGGCGGCGTTGATATCGCGGAAGGCCATCTCGACAGACTTCGCGCCCGCCTGGCCGTATTCGCCGGCCGGGCCGGTCAGTTCCATCACGAGGCCGACCGTGACTTTGCAGTCCGCGGCATTGGCGGCGCCGGCTGCGGCGAGAAGGGCCAGAGCCGTGGTGATTTGAAATATCGTCTTCTTCATCTTTGTTCCCCTTGTTCGGTCAACGATTTTCATTTCTGTTTTTTAGAACCTGTCAGGTCTCCGGCATCTGCAGCCAGGTTTCATGCAGATGCTGCCATTCGACGCCGTTGGGTGCCGATGAACTTGCAGTGAAAAGCGCGCTCGCCTGGCGGCGGCTATATTTGCCGGCGCGCGATTGGGCTTCGACATAAGTCAGGACGATAGTATCCGTAGTTTCGTAGCTCGCGCTGATATCCGAAATCTCGATGGTGAAATTGCCCTGAAACGTCGCCCGGTTTGCCCGGATGAGTTCGATGGTTTCAGCGCGGTCGAAGACGCGGCCGGTCGGCGGGATCATGTGAAAAGCCTGGCCGAAGGTGCGCTCGCAGCGGCCGAAATCCGTCTTGTCGGCAGTTGCGGCATCATACCAGGCTTCAAAGAAGCGATGAAAATCCAGCACTTCGGCGCTGGCCTTTTGAAAGAGGGGCGATTGCTGGCTCATATCTTCCCCGCATTGAGGTTGTAATGCATGATTGAGCCGTGCCTGCCGGTGCGGTCACGCTCCAGCGTATAGACATCGCCTTCAAGGCCAGGGCTTTGGGCGATGATGCCGGCGATCTGTCGGCGGTCGTCGTCCGAAAGGGCGATATCCATGATCTTGGCATTGGCAAGCGCATGTGCCTGATTGCGGGCGCCGACGATGACGGCGGCGACCTGCGGCTGTTCCAGCACCCAGGCGCTGGCGATCGTCGCGATATCGACACCATGCTTGTTGGCGATATCCTTCAAAGTCCTGAGCAGTGATTGGAACAGCTCCCAGCCGCCGAAGTCATCGATGATCAGCTTGTATTTGACGAGCGAGCGGTTCTCGAGCGGCATCTCGGGTTCCGGCTGTCCCAGCCATTTGTCGCTCAGGAAGCCACCAGCCACCGAACCGTAGCAGAGGAACTTCACGTCATTCTCCGCGGCCAGTTTGGCAAGGCTGTATGACGGCCGCTGATCGAGAACGGAATATTGCAATTGCTGGCTGACCAGTGGAATGCCGGCTTTCAGAATCTCGGCAATATGATGCGTATCGAAATTCGTCGTGCCGACATTGCGCACCTTGCCCTCGCGGCGCATCTCGTCGAGCCAGCCAAGCGCTTCGAGATAGCCGGGCAGGGAGTAGTCCCACCAATGAAACTGGACCAGATCGAGCTGTTCGGTCTTCAGTTTGTGCAGCGATTTGTCGACGATGCCACGAATATAATCGCGGCTGATGGTTGCGAGCTTCTCCAGATCGGGAACCAGCTTCGTGTGGACCTTCATCGCGCTTGAGGCTTCCGTGCCGCGCTCGTTGCGGAGCCGTTCGCGCGCCGCGCCGATCAGCTCCTCGACGCCCGTATAGATGTCGGCGCAGTCATAGGTGCGGATGCCGACGTCGAAGGCGGCGATCAGGTCGGTCACCGCCTGGGTGCGATCGATGGCGCCGTGCCCGCCGGCAAGCTGCCAACCGCCGCGAATAACGCGGGAAATCTTGTATCCGGGGCTGAGCTCAAAAGTCTTGGCGGTCATGCGGTTTATTCTCCTTCGGGCAACGGCACGGCCGTTGTTTCGGCATGGCTGAACCGCCGCTTGCCCGTCCTGACGATGCGCAGCCGGCTCGCGCAGTTCGGGTCGGGGCAGGCGATTTCTGCGTCCGAGGTCATCCAGTCGTTCTTGTGGGTGGGCCGTTGCTTGGCCGCCAGCAGCGGCAGGACGGCTGAAATGGAGTAGATCGAAAAGCCCTGGCCCGCAGGGAGGGACAGCATTTCGCCCTTGAGTTCGAAATAGTCGCCCGGCTTGGCGCCGCAATAGATCGGCTTGCCCTCGGGAATGACCGCTTCCACCCTAAGGTCGAAGAGCTCGAAACTGTCGTCGCTTTCAGCCGCCATCTCAGATCTCCGCGCGTTCGAAGGTGACGTCGCAGGCGCCGTTGCGGCGGATGATGCCGCAAGCGGCCGCGAAGTGCTCACGTTCTTCAGGGCGCGCCTGCGCGACGACGCTGCCGGCAAGCCAGCCGATCGGGAAGAGCAGGCGAGCGCCCTGACCATAAAATAAGCCAATATCGAAAATCGCATCTGGAGTGCCGCCCCACATACGCGGCGGCACGTAGCTGAGTACGATATCGCCCGGCTGCGGCGTCAGTGTCGCGTTCTCGGCGGGCAGGGCGTTCGCATAGGAAGCACCCTTCAGATGCGCCGGCGGGATCGGGCATGAGATTTCCGGGCCGGTCCACATGGCATGAATGCCGCCAACCACGCGCGGCTCATTCAGATAGGTCCAGAGAAAGGCGGTATTGTCGGGCGCCTTGGCTTCCAGCAGAGGCGCCAAGATACTGAGGCCGGAACGTGGTTCGGTGATCTTGATGGCGCGTTGGCTCATGCGGATAGGCCCTTCTTGGCTTCGGCTTCCAGTTTGCTGCGCAGGAAGGTGAACGGCCGGCTGATGTCTGCCACCAGCGCATCGCGGGCTCCCTTTGCATCCTGCGCGGCGATCGCCTTGACGATCGTGCGGTGATAATGGGCAGTATCGACCTCGCCTGCATCCGAGAAGGCGTAAATGGCGACGCGGATACAGGGGCCGGACTGCAGCCAAAGGCTTTCGATCATCGGGATCAGAACGGCGGAGCCGCAGGCGCGATAGATCTCGAAGTGAAAGGCCTGATTGAGCGTCACCTCGCGGTCGACATCCTTCTTGTGCTTCAGCGCGCGCATCTCGTCCCATTCGCCGAGCATGCTTTCGATGGTCGTAATCTGGCGCGGTGTCATGCGGGTGGCTGCAAGCGCGATCGCCTCGCCCTCTATCAGGATGCGGGCGCGCAGAAGATCGTCCATCCGCTCCAGCGTGATCGGCGGCACGCGGACGGATCGATTGGGAAGGGCTTCTAATGCCTTTTCGGTAATAAGCCGACCGAGCGCTTCGCGCACAGGCATGGTGCTGGTCATCAATGCGTCGGCCAAGCCGCGGATCGTCAGCACCTGGCTCGGCTCGAAAAGCCCGCCGATCAGCGCGCGGCGCAGCTCCAGATAGACCCGGTCCTGAACGGTTTCTCGCCCTACTGGCGCAAGCTGTGCGGCAATCGGATCGCTCTTGTCGGCGGTGGCCTTTTGCATTCGAAATCCCTTTTTCGGCTTGCGAAGAGGATTAAAGCTGATTAGCGTGATCAATGCAAGTGTGATCACAAATCAAATAATCAGGGAGCGGCAACGATCGCTTCCGGCCAGAGGGATCTCATGAGTACGACAACTGAACGGCATGGGGAGGAAGCCCCGCCTGTTCTGACGGCCCAAAACGTGGTGCGGCGTTTCGGCGGTCTCGTAGCCGTCAACGACGTTTCCTTCCACGTGCGCCAGGGCGAGATCCTCGGCTTGATCGGTCCGAACGGCGCCGGCAAGACGACGATGTTCGACCTTCTGGCCGGCAGTGTTGCACCAAGCAGCGGCGAGATCGTATTGAATGGGGCTGCTGTTGCAGGCGAGGCAGCCCATCGGCGGATCGCACGCGGTCTTGGACGCACCTTCCAGATCCCGCGGCCTTTTCCCAATCTGACGCTTCTCGACAACGTCATGCTGGCCGCCCAAGGTCAGACAGGAGAGCGCCTGCTGTCGAATTTCCTGCGGCCATGGAAGGTCGCCGCTGAAGAGAAGGCGGCCCATGCCAAGGCGGTGGAGTTGCTCGACCTCGTTCACCTGACGCGTCTGGCGTATGAACCGGCGCGCGTTCTGTCGGGCGGTCAACGCAAGCTTCTGGAGCTTGCTCGCGTCATGATGGCCGATCCTGCCCTCATCCTGCTCGATGAGCCCGCCGCCGGCGTCAACGCCACTCTTCTTGAGACGATCATCGACCGTATCCGCGATATCAACCAGCGTGGTGTCACCTTTCTTCTGATCGAACACAATATCGATATGGTCACGCGCCTCTGTCACCGCGTGCTTGTGATGGCGAGCGGCCAGCTTCTTTGCGAGGGCACACCGGAAGAGGTCGCCCGTGATCCACGCGTCATCGAAGCCTATCTGGGAGGCGCAGCATGAGCGAACCGGTCTTGAGTGTTAGCAATCTCGTTGCCGGTTACGAGCCGGGTGTTTCGATCGTGCGCGGTGCTTCGATTACGGTGGCCGAGAAGGAAATTGTCGTCGTGCTCGGCCCCAATGGTGCCGGCAAATCGAGTTTCATCAAGGCGATTGCCGGTCTGGTTCCGGTTGAAAGCGGCACGGTCGAGCTGGCCGGCAGGGATATTACGAGTACGCCCGCACATATGATGGTTCGGCTCGGCCTTGCCTTCGTGCCGCAGACGGAGAATGTCTTTCCGCTGATGTCCGTCGAGGACAATCTGAAGGTTGCCGGCGGCATTCTGAAGCCGAGAGACGTGCCTGCTCGCATCGAAGAGATGTATGCGACCTTTCCGGATCTTGCCCGTCATCGCCGCATCGCGGCCGGGAATCTTTCCGGAGGGCAGCGGCAGATGCTGGCCGTTGCGCGCGCTCTTATCGTGCATCCGAAGCTTCTCGTTCTCGATGAGCCTTCGGCCGGCCTCTCGCCAAAATTCGTCTCGATGGTCTTCGACATGCTGACCGAAATCCGCAAATCCGGCGTCACTATTCTGCTGGTCGAGCAGAATGCCAAGGCGGCGCTTGCGATTGGCGATCGTGCCTATGTTCTCGTCGAGGGCAAGGACAGGCATGAAGGCGTTGCGTCGGAGCTTTGGAACGATCCCGTCATTGCCGAACTCTATCTCGGGCAGCGACCAGCACCGTCGATAAAGGGAGGTGCGGCATGAACCTGCAATTCATCATCGATGGCCTGCTCACGGGCTCGATGATTGGCCTTGGCGCGATAGGTGTGACGCTCACCTATTCGATCTTGCGTTTCTCGAACTTCGCCCATGGCGATTTCATGGCCTGGGGCACCTATGCGACGCTTGCCGTCGTCAGTGCTATCGGCGCAATCTTCGGCAAAGTCGCTCCCATTGGCCCGCTTTCCTTCGGTTGGCCGCTGATCGTGGCGGTGATCGTGGCGATGGGCTTTACCGGCGTCCTTGCCCTCGCACTCGATAAGGTGCTGTTTGCGAGACTACGCGCCAAAGGCCAGTCGATCATCGTCGTCATGGCGAGCTTCGGTGCCTCCATGGCGCTGCGCAGCTTGCTCGAATTTCTCTTCACATCGCGCCCGACCTATTTCAGCCGCGCCATCCAGATCGCCATGCCCGTCGGTTTCGGCATCCGCATCACGCCCGATCAGATCGCCCTTTTGATCGTCACGGCACTTTTGGTCTTCGGCGTTCATATGCTGATGACGAGGACGCAGACAGGGCGCTCCATGCAGGCGCTGAGCCAAAATCCGGCGCTTGCCCGTGTCGTCGGCATCAATGTCGCCAAGGTCGTGCGCGTCACCTGGCTGATCGGTGGAGGGCTCGCCTGCGTTGCCGGCGTGATGATCGGCATTCTCGTGCAGATCCGGCCGTTAATGGGCTTCGACATGCTGCTGCCGATGTTTGCTGCGGCCATTCTCGGTGGTATCGGCAGCGTGCCGGGCGCAGTTTTGGGTGGATTGATCATCGGCCTTGCCGAGGCAGCGGCTGTTCAGCTGATCGGAGCGGAATGGCGTGCCGCCATCTCGTTCATCATCCTGATGGCGGTGCTGTTCATCCGACCGATTGGCCTTTTCGGAGTGAGAGAGCGATGATGGACATTATTGGCTATGGCGCTTTCTTCCTGACCACCGCGCTGATCTTCTCCTTCATCACCCTCGGCCTGAACCTGCAATGGGGCCTAACCGGCCTCTTCAATGTCGGGCTCGCCGGCTTCGTAGCGATTGGCGCCTATACCTCGGCCCTGCTGACGACGCCGGATACGGACGGACGGTTTGGTGGGTTCGATCTGCCGATCCTCGTCGGCTGGCTCGGCGCAATGATTATCGCCAGTCTTGCCGCCGCCATCATCGGTGTGGCGACGCTCCGACTGAAATCCGATTATCTGGCGATCACAACCTTCGGCGTAGCCGTCGTCGTCCAGCTCGTGGCGCTGAATGCGCAGAAACTGACCGGTGGCCCCTTTGGTATCGGCTTCATTCCGCGCCCATTTTCGAGCCTCGCCGAAACGCCGCTTCTTTTCAATTTGGCCAATCTCGGCATCGTGGTCGTCGCATTGCTGATCGTTTATTTTGCGCTGGAGCATCTTGTAAAAAGCCCCTGGGGACGTGTTCTCAAGGCGCTGCGTGAGGACGAGCGTGCCGCCATTTCTCTCGGCAAGAGCGCTCGCTTCTATCGCGTACAGGCCTTTGCCGTCGGTGGTGCGGTCATGGGATTGGCCGGCGCCATACAGGCGCATTTCATTGGCTTTATCGCGCCGGATAATTATCTTCCAATCCTGACCTTTCAGGTCTGGGTCATGCTGATCGTCGGCGGCTCTGGCAGCAATAAGGGTGCTATCGTCGGCAGCGTTCTGGTCTGGGCTATATGGGCTGGTTCCGGTGCGCTGACGAGCATCCTCTTTTCGCCCGAACAGCAGGCTCGCGCGGCATCGCTGCAGATCGTGGCAATCGGCATCATGCTCTGCATCATCCTGCTGGTGCGTCCCGGCGGCCTCTTTGGCAATATGCCGCGGCGGCGATCGGCGGTCGCGCCGCAACAAAAAACGGCCGAGGACAAGAACAGCGCCGCCTCATAACCTAGCGCCTGAGGGAGCTGGAGCGTTGCTCCAGTTTTACGCTATGCGCAGTCGCAAGGCGTGTTGCCTCTAACCTTTAACGGCGCCTGCCGTCATCGAGCCCGAAAGCTGGCGATACATCACGAGGCCGAGCAAGGCTGGCGGCAAGGCGCCGAGGATCATGACGGCGGATGCCAGCCCCCATTGCACGCCGCCGCCGCTGGCCGCGAAGAAGAAGGAGGCGCCGACCGTCATCGGGACGGCGCGGTTGGTCGTCAGCATCAGGCCGAAGAGGAATTCGTTCCAGGCAGTGATGAAGCCGAAGATGAAGGTGGTGACGAGCGCAGGGCGGATCACCGGACGAATGACCATGATCATGATCTGGAAGACGTTGGCTCCGTCGACCGTCGCGGCCTCGTCGAGCTCTATCGGTATGTCGGATATGGCATTGACCAGCATGACCAGCGCCAGCGGGATATTGACGATCGTCAGAATAAGCCCGAGGCCGATCCGGGTGTCGAGCAGGCCAAGCCACTGATACATCATATAAAGCGGGATCGCGAAAACGACCAGTGGCACGGCGCGAAGGTTGATAACGAGTGGAAGCAGGAGCTTTTGTCCGGTCTCGCTACGAGCGATCACGTAAGCCGCCGGGAAGGTAAGCACGATCGCCAGCAGAGTGCCCATGAGCGCTGCCGCGGCGCTGTTTGCGAGATAAAGGAAAATGTTGAAGCGCTCGATGTCTGTCAGTACCTTGACGTAGTTGTCGAAGGTCGGCTGTTCGATCCAAAGGCCGGGATTATTGGAGATCTCGCGTGTGGTCTTGAACGAAGTAATGAGGGTGACGAGGATCGGAAAATTCATCGCGAAGACCACGATACCATAAACGATCCAGCGTAGGAGTTTCAGCATCTCATCTCTTCCTTCGCGCGCCAAGCCAGTTCAGGCTGTAGAGAACCAGCAATGAGGTGATGAACAGGACGACGGATGCCGCCACCGCCTTGCCGATGGCGCCCTCCTTGAAGAAGGCCTGGTAGATGTAGATCGACAATGAGGTCGTCGATCCACCGGCCCCGCTGCCGGTCAGGGCGTAGACATTGTCGAACACGCGGAAGCCGTCGATGAAGCGGATGAAGAAGGCGACGGTCAGCGTCGGCAGCATCAGGGGCAGTTCGATACGCCAAAGCCGCTGGAGACCGGTTGCGCCATCGAGCGCTGCGGCCTCGCGCACATCTTCGGGAATGGCGATGTAGGCGACGTAGAAGAGCAGAAAGGCGAATGGCGTCCATTGCAGCACTTCGACGGCGACAAGCGTGCGGAAGGCGTTCTGATAGTCGAGGAAAGCCGGGCTGTCGCCGAACCATTCGAAAAGATAATAGGGTACAGGTCCGGCAAATTCATGCAGCACGAGGCGGTACATCAGGCCGACCATGGCGGGTGCGACCATCAACGGCAGCATCAGCGGAGCCATCAGAACAGGGCGTGCCGATAGAAGCGGCTTCAGAAAGATCGCCAGGAAAAGGCCGAGCAGGCATTCCGAGATAGCCGTGATGATGCCGAAGCGGAAGGAGAACCAGACGGATTGCCAGAATGCGGCTTCCGTCAGCACTGTGACGTAATTGCCGACGCCACTGATCCGTGGGCTGCGCAAAGTCTCAAACGAAACGGCCGAAACGGAATAGAGAAGATTGAGAAGAGCCGGGAAGCCGAGGAACAGCAGCAGAAACCCGACCAACGGTGCCAGGTAAAGCCTGCCTTCGGCGCGTTTTACAAGAGCCATGGGTTTCAGCCGTATTGGCCGGATGCCGTCAGAACCTTTTCGCTTTTCGTCGAATCGCGAAAAGGCTCTATTCTTCTGTTTTTACGCAATTCCGGACGGAAAACCGCAATACACTTTTCCTGGAATTGCTCCAAAGCCGGCACTCGGCCCTTGTCCTTATTTCTTCAGGAGATCCTGCATGCTCGCCTTGGTATGGGCAAGCGCATCCTCAAGGCTCTGCTGGCCGGACCAGTAGCCGGTGAATTCCTTGGCCTGCAGTTCGTAGACTGAAAGCGCCTTGGCCGAGGTTGCTCCTGTCATGACGTAGCCATACTTGCTGGCAAACTCGCCGAGCTTCACGAGATCGGGACGCTCCTTGGCCACCTTGGCGACGACATCCGGCGCCAGCGCCGGTGAACCGCCGGCGCGCGCATAGGCAAGAGCCGCATCCTCGGAGGACAGCCACTTGAGGAACTTGATCGCGCCTTCCTTATTCTGCGCGTTCTTGTTCAGCCCTAGGCCGAGACCGTGGATATGGTCGGCGCGACCATTCGGCCCGGCCGGCGGCGCAACGATGCCGGTGACGTCGGCGACGGCAGGCGACTTCTTCGCATCGGTGAGCTCGGCAGCCGCGGCATTCCATTGCAGGGCAGTCGCGGCTTGGCCGGAGCTGAAGGCGGCATTGGTTTCGGCATATTCGTAGCTCAGCGAATCCTTTGGCGATGCGCCGGCATCGTAAAGCGTCTTATAGAGCTTCAGTGCCGTCTTATATGCATCCGACTCGATCGTGACATTGCCGCTCGCGTCCATCCAGTCGCCGCCATAGGAGCGCGGCAGGGATTGGAACACCATCATGTTGAAGAGAAGGTTCTTCATCTGCAGCACGGTGCCGTAGCGGACTGGGCTCTGGCGGTTCACCTGCTTGCTGAAATAGAGCGAAGTCGCTGCCCAGTCATCCCAGGTCCAATCGTCAGGCTGCTTCGGTGCCAGCTCCTTGCCGAGATATTTCTTGGAGATCTCGGCATATTTGGCTTTGGCATCGGGATCGGCGATGAGGGCATCAATGAGATCCTTGCGGTAGTACATGAAATGCAGCGACAGGTCCGTCGGCACGCCATATTGCTTGCCATCGAACTGCATCGTCTTCAGCACCGTGTCGCCGAACACTTTGGAGGCATCCGCATTAAGTTCGATCGGCTCCATGTAAGGTGCATAGCGGCCGATCGAATAGGTCGCGACCAGATTGACGTCGAAGGCGTTCGAGCCGGCTGCCATGTCGGCCTGCAGCTTGTCGAAAAAACCGTCGCGATTGAAGAACAGCAGCTCGACCTTGTCGGCATCCGGTGCCGTCTTGTTGTAGAGATCGGCGGTGGCGCGCAGCGCCGTTTCCTCCGAGCCTCCCGGCCAGCCGAGCACCACAACCTTGGCATTGGCAAGTCCCGGCAGGGCCGTTGCCGACAGCATGAGGGCAAGTAGTGTGGACGATATGTGCTTGAATTTCATTTTTGTTCCCTTTCCTTATCGTTGTTTGTTGAATTGGGCAGGTCTGTTCATCGATGGCGCGCAGCAAGATCTGCCGCGCCGATGATGCCAGCATTGGAGCCGAGGCTTGCGGCGACTAGGCGCGGTGCCAGATGCGGCGGCAATCCCTCGAGTTGCGCACTGACAGTGTCTAGATAGCCGGATGCCAAACCGATACCGCCGCCGATAACAATACGTTTCGGCGCGAACATCATCTGGATGTCACGGCATAGAAGCGCGATGCGTGACGCCGACTGCGTGATGATCGCTTCGGCCCAGGCGGCACCTTCGCGTGCCTTTTGAAAGATCTCGTGTGCCTCGGCCGGATGCCCGGCACGGGCGGCTTCGGCCGCCATCCACCGACCCGAAACGAGGTCCTCCAATGGTGACTGGCCGTGTGTCGGTCCGCGAAGCAGGCCGAAATGACCTGCCAGACCCAATAGCGGCCGCCCATTAATTACGATGCCGCCGCCGATGCCCGTCGATATGGTTAAAAAGACGGTATCCTCGTTGGCGCCGGCGCCGAACCTGTGTTCGCCCCAGGCTGCAGCCTGAGCATCGTTGACGGCGAGAGCCGGCTTGCCGAAGAGTTTGCTGGCCTGTGCCGCCAGCGGATAGCCGTCCGGAATTGCGAGTGTCGCGGGATTGAGGGTCGACCAGCATCCGTCCCTTATCAAGCCAGTTGCCGCGATGGCGACGCGCTCATATCGACCGACCCAGGACTTTGCCCGCTCGGAGACGGCCGCCAGCCAGGCGTTCGGGTCTGCCTGCCGGCTGGTTGCGATGGTTGCCTTATCAAGTACCTGCGCGCCCTGGACCAGGGCCGCCAGGGTCTTAGTACCGCCGATATCGATCGCCAGCGTTGCATCATTGCGCTCGGAAAAGGCAGCGGAAACAGCGCCGTCGAACCAGAGTGTCACATGCTCGGTGCGCGTGATTGCCGATCCGACGACGACGGCACAGGCACCGGCCCGCACGGCATCCGCCGCCTGTTCGGGTGTGCGGATGCGGCCTTCGCCGATCACATAGGGCGTGAGCTCCCGCATGGCGGCAATCAGCGCGATATCCGGCTCCACCGGTTCGGGGCCGCCGACATAGCCGGACATAGTCGTGCCGACGAAATCGACGCCGGCGTCGAGGGCGCGTTTGGCATCCCCAACACACGAGCAATCCGCCATCGACAGCAGACCTCGGGCCTTGATGGCGGCAATCAGCGCTTCGATCGTTGCCGGACGAGGCCGGTCGGTCGCATCGAAGGCGATGATATCGGCGCCGGCATCGGCCAGCGCCTCGACATCGGTGATAAAGGGAGTGATGCGCACCGGGCTGTCATCGAGATCACGTTTGACGATGCCGATGATCGGCGCGTCGACGGCGGCCCTGACGGCTGCGACGTAAGCCGCCGACTCGATGCGCAAGGCACGGGCGCCAGCGGCCAGCGCCGCACGCGCAAAGCCGCTGACGAAAATGGCCTCATCCATCGCCCCGCCCGGTACGGGCTGGCATGAGACGATGAGGCTCAGATTGAGATCTTCCTTGCGCATTCGGCACCCCTTTCGGAGCGCAACGATAGAGAATGATCACCAGAAAGCAACCGGTTTTAAACTGGTATCATCGCTGCAGTTCGAAGACGAAATCATAGACCTCGCCCTTGTAGCGGGTCTCGCAATATTCGACGATCTCTCCGTCTGCGAGAAAGCACCGCCGCTCGGTCGTCAGGATCGGTGCGCCCGGTTCGCAGCGCAGACGCTGCGCATCCTCGGGCGAGGCGGCGCGCGCGCGCATGCGCTGGACGGCACGCCTAGGAAGAAAGCCGCGCTCGGCCAGCGCCTCATAGAGGGAATCGCCGACGAACGAAGGTGAGGGAAGGAAGCGCACGGGCACGGCGGCATGTTCGACTGCGATCGGTGCGCCATCGGCTGTTCGCACGCGGCGCATCCGCAGGACTTGCGCATTGGCTGAGATGCCGAGCGCCATCATCTCCGCCGGCGAAGGTCGGGTTAACTGTTTGGAAATCCAGACGCAACCGGGCTCCATTCCACGAGCGCACAGGTCCTCGGAGAAACTGGTGAGGGTGGAAAGCGATTTTTCGACGCGCGAGCCAATCTCGCTGCGGGCACCCTGCCGTCGGCTCAACATGCCTTCCTCCTCCAGCATGGCGAGTGCTTTTCGAACGGTGACGCGCGACAGGGAGAGGGTTTCCGCAAGCGATCGCTCGCCCGGCAATACCGAGCCGGATTTGAAGGCGTGGCTGCGGATGGCGGTTTCGATCGCGCTCTTCAGCTGCTTGTAGAGCGGCATCCCCTCTGTGCCGGAAGCAAGCTCTTTCCTGACCAGCTCAATAATATCAGTTGCCAAGGCAGACTTCCCGTTGATGGCGTGGCGACGAAATGTCGCCCTGTTTGCTACTGGTATTATACTGTACAGGTTTTTGCGATCTGTCGAGGCGGGTAAAGGGCATACCGGTCCGCTGAAGCGGACCGGTATGCATTTCATATTAGGAGGCCAGAGCGCGGCGTGCGGTCTGGGCTGGCATGGCTTTGCCGGGGACCCGCAAAGGGGCCTTTGCGACGACGGGCGAAATGCGGGTCGTATTGCTCTTGGTCGCTCCCAGCCAGCGAAGAATCGCGTCGAAACCGGGCTGGGCAGCCCGCTTGAATTCCGGGCTCATCTCCTCGTCCATGCCGCAGAGCGAGGCAATTTCCTGGAAGTCGACACGTCCTGCCCGAAGGGGAGGGCGCGACTGGAAAACGATCAGGCCGATCATGAAGCCTTTGATATTCTCGAAGCTACGCGGCTGAAGCAGCGGCTTGAGCCGCATATCGCAAAAATCCGAAATCTTGCGCTGGAAAACGTCAGAGGCAGAGCTTTTCTTTATGGGCATTATTCATTCCTTGCAGGCGACATCATCCAAAGGTCGGGGTGTGGCCCGCTAAAGCACGCAGGTTAACGAAGCGCAAACAACCGACCGATTGGCCGCTTTCAATTCTACGATACGTCGCCATTTGGCAAGCGAAAGATCGATCACGCTTCGGTCGGCACCGTTTCCGGCACGAGGCAGCGAAAGAGATCAGAAGTCTTGTCGTCGAGCCATCAAGACCATGAAAAAACTGTAACTTGCCTCCCGTGTCATTGAGAGCGACATTTTCCTTGCGCCGGAATTATGAGGTGAAAGACATGTCAGTCTTGGAAATGCTAGTCAGACGCCGGATGCAGGAAGAATATGCCAAGGGTACATCGCCGGAGCGCATCACCCGGCTCCTGCAGGAATTCTTCAACGGAGCAGAGGCCTCCCAAGCCGATGCACTGCGTTCGGAAGAGTATGCTAATGAATTCAAGATTACAGGTAGTTAGACTGTGACCTTTTGAATGAGGCAAGGCGCTGTTTTTTACAACGCTTTGCTCATTGTTCTCGGCTTTCCGATCTGGCCGGCCCGCATCGGCGGGATTCGTTCAGCAGGCGAATGGCTCCGCGTATTGCGGAGTCCAGGCTTGCATAGCGCCGATGATTTCGTCCGCGCCCTTCCTCTCCCCCTATTCATTCCGCTCGGATGCGAATTGAGAGACCGGTGGCTTAAAATCCGATTTCCGCGCTTCCTCCGAGGCGCGACAAAATGCAGGGGCCATGGTGTCTGTGACGGCTGCCTTTCTCCGTCCAATGATGTGCGTTTCCGGTTCTGTCAGAGCGGTTCAGCTTTTCATCGAATAAATGAACCGCTCCAGCTCTTTGTCTTCACGCAATTCCGGACGGAAACGGCTGCGCACTTTCCTTGGAATTGCTCCAGGTTGACCTATGCAAGGTCGGAGTGCAATCAGAGAACGACGACCTTTGTTCCCACGCCGACCCGGCCATAGAGATCCATGACATCCGGATTTGCCATGCGGATGCAGCCGGACGACACCGCCTTGCCGATCGAGTTCGGCTCATTGGTGCCGTGGATGCGGTAGAGGGTGGAACCGAGATAGAGCGCTCTCGCTCCGAGGGGATTATTGAGTCCACCTTCCATGTGGTCAGGCAATTCCGGACGGCGAGCGATCATTTCTTTGGGCGGCGTCCAATCGGGCCACTCCGCCTTGCGGCTGATCGTCTCGGTGCCCTTCCAGGCGAAGCCCTGCTTGCCGACTCCGATGCCGTATTTGAGGGCAGTTCCGTCGTTGAGCACGAGATAGAGACGCTTTTCCTTGGTGGAGATCACGATTGTGCCGGGATCGTAGCCGGAGAAGCGCACAACGCTGCGCGGGATCGGCGACTGCGCCAGACTGGCCCGCTTGTCGTCCTTGAGCCCCGGACTGAATTGGGGAGACACCGCATTCCGATCGATCGAAGCCTGGCGCCCTGGGCGAGGGGGTGGCGGGAAATCGCCGTCCTCGTCGTCATAGTCGTTGTAAGGGTCACCCCGATAGTAATAGCCATCGTCGAGACGCGGATCGTCGCGATAGCGCGGCGGCGCCTGCCGCGAATAGTGCGGAGCGACATAGCCGCCATCCAGATCGTCGCCGTAATCCGGTAGATATCTCCATTCCTGCGCATGCGCGGCGGCGCTTGCCATCAGTAAAGCCAGAGCGGGCAAAAGAACAAATTTTTTAGTCTTCACGTGATAACCATATTTCCCGAAGAATGCATCGGATTGCACCCCGCGTCGACGGGGCGTGCGTGCTGCAGACAATTCCGGAAACGGCGGGCGTAATTGTGGCAACGGCGTTTGAAAATCGTGATTTTCCGACCTGTTTTGAAGTCTTTGTAAAGATGGGCAAAGGGGCGGCCACGCTGAGCGTTTCTGTCATCGGCCCGAAAAGATCGGAGATTACTTGGCCGATACTGCCAGTTTCGACCAAGCGGGATCACTGGAAGGATCCGTAGACCAGAACTGGATATCCGCGAAGTCAATTGATTGCACGACACCCGGAAGAGTGTCCCTATATATTCCAAAGCGCGGTTGAACGTCGATGAAGGGGCGGCCGTCTTCATGCCGCATACCGTGATCGAGAAAACCGAGGCGCCCCGTATAGGAGGGGTCGCAGGCGCGTCCGTTGAGATAGACCTGTATGGCGCTTGCACCCTCCTGCAAGCTCGGCTTCAGCATCACATTCACATCATTCCAGTCACCCACATTGAGATGCCAGGGACCGCAGATTATCTTGGATTGACCGGCGTTGCAGTCAGCGCTCCCCCGCACCTTGGCAACGAAGTTCGCGCCTGTTTCCGATGGTATGGCCTCGATTTTGAACAAGGGATTTGCCGCTTGGCAAGCTCCAAGAGGCTTCGTCTCTTCCGTTGGAATATTCTGTTTCACCTGATGAATGACGGTGCGGTTGCCCAGCCCCCGCCAAGGGGCTTCGAGCCGGAAGGCAAAATGGTACCACGTCGGCTCATCGAATTTGATAACCTCTTTCTTGATTTGAATCTCTACCCGTTCAGTCGGTGCATCGCCGACACTCTGATCGGGAGCATCGCCGGGATGCACCGAGATACGCAATATCGGCCTGGAAGGGGATGAGAGATCGCAAATGATACGCGATCTCCATGAGCCAGGGTCCAGCCTGCCGCTGATCTTCCAGAGCTTGGATGGATGTTCGCCGTCGACGGCGCATAGGTCGGCAAAGCTGCCCGACAGAGGGACCGCTGTTTCCTGTGCGATGGCGTGCGATCCGTTCAAAGCACCCAGGCATAATAAAACGAAGGCAAGCTGTGGTGTTCTCAAGGTCATCATCGTCGGTCTTTTCCGCAAGACGGGACAGGGTCTGAGAAGTAGCGGCTCCAGCCAGCTTTCTTGACCAACGATATTGGTTGCAAAGCCTCAATTCATTTCTATCGGCCGAAAATTGCGGGTCAAGAGTGTTTCGATCGGCAATGTCACGCCGTTCGCCGCACGGATGGATGGGCGCCAAGATGCCATGCTCGAGAAAGCGCCTTGGGATTTGCGGGCGTCGCGGAGCTTGAGATTAGCCATTGCTGGCCTCCTTTTTGCCGGCGGGTATAGTCCTATCAAGGTTATTCGTGCCTTTGGTGCCAATCGGCCTGGGGTCTGATTTTCCGTAGCCGTCGAAGATGAGGCTGGCGGCGCCGATCAGACCGGCATGCCGTCCGAGCTGTGCGGCAACGATCGGCACGTCGCGATAGGCGGGCATGGCGCGCTCGCGAACCGTCGCCGCCATTTGATCGTGCAGAAGATCGAAGCCATGCGAAATTCCTCCGCCCATGACAAGCACGTCGGGCGAATAGAGATGAAGCAGGTTTGTGAAGCCGAGCCCCAGCCACCGCGCCTCGGCAGCCAGCAGCTCTAATGCATCGGCGTCGCCCTTTCGCGCGGCTTCGACGACATGCCGTCCGGTCACGTCGGCATCGGCGGCGAGCTTGCGCAGTATCGATCCGTCTGATGGCTTGGTGCGGGCCGTTGCCCGCCTGCCGAGTGCCGTGCCGGAGGCGACGGCCTCAAAGCAGCCGACTGCACCGCAAAAGCAACGTTCGCCCTCATTTGTGATCGTCATGTGGCCGATCTCAGCCGCCAGGCCCCGTCTGCCATGCAGGATCCGGCCGTCGGCAATCACGCCACCGCCGATACCAGTCGACACTGTGACGAACACCATCGATCCCGCCCCGCGGCCGGCGCCATATCGCCACTCGCCAAGCGCTGCCGCATTCGCATCGTTTTCGAGCCTTACGGGCAGCTTGAAATGGTTTTGGAGAATCTCCGCCAGCGGGACCTCATGCCATCCGACCAGGGTCGGGGCGGCAATAACGACACCGGCATTCGGATCAAGCGGACCAGGCGCGCCGATCCCAATCCCGATCGGCGAAAGATCGGGCGTTTGTGCCAACACCGTTTCAGCCAGCTGCTCGATCTGGCGGATGACTGCGGCGGGGCCGCCGGCCGCATCCGTCGACAACAACGAGAACGACAGAGGGCGTCCCGCATCATCGACAAGTGCGGCGCGAAGCTCCGTTCCACCGAGATCGAATGCAAGAGCGACCTTTTTCACGAAACCCGGCTCTCCAGTCCGTGCAGCCAGGCGATCCGGTCGCCGAGGTTCTTGTCGCCGAATGCCAGCGATCCAAGAACGACGTTCTGCGCTCCGGCCTGGCGCAGAAGCGGCACTGTCTGTTCGCGAATGCCGCCATCGGCTGCGAGGATGATCTGATCTTCGCGACCGGCTTTCCTCAGCAGGGAACGCGCTTCGACCAGCCGGTCGCAGGCCTTTTCGGAAAGGCTTTGTCCCTTGAGGCCGATCGAGGTTCCGAGCAGCGTCACGAAGGCGACATGATCGATGAAAGGCTCGATCGCCGAAACGGGCGTTTCCAGCCGCAGTACCACGCCGGCTTCGGCCTCCAATTCTTTGGCAAGCGCAATGGCGCGCAAGCCGGCGTCGCCGTTTTCGGCGTGGACGCTGATCAAATCCGCGCCTGCTTCTATGAACTGGCGCGCCTGCTCCTCGACGATTTCAGCCTCGACCATGAGATGCACATGGATCGGCTTGGCGGTTAACTTGGCGATACGGGCAACGAAATCCGGAAAAAACAGGAAGCCCGGCGTAAAGCGCGCATCTGCGACATCGATGTGATGCAGGTCCACATAAGGCTCTATACGTCTGAGATCGGTCTCCATATTCGCAAGATCTGCCGACCAGAGCGAAAACTCGCCGAGAAGCCTGTTGCGGGGAAGCGCTGCGATGGCCGCCGGGCCGGAAAGGGGTTTGGACGTCATGATGGAACGAAGCTCCGGAGTGTTTTGGATGCGAAAAAATGTGCGATGGCGTCTTGGACCTCAGCAAAATGCCTGTTTTTGTCGACAGCCTTGGCGGTAACTTCGACAAAGCTTGCGCCTGGAATGACATTGGCGAGCGTCTGCGCGCAGGAGAGCGGATGGATCGCATCCTGATGGTTGCCGATAACGAGGGTGGGCATAGCAAGAGCGGCTGCGGCTGCCTGCGGCACATCCGGCCCGTCTGACGCTATGTCAGCCAGTACCGACGCAAAAGCGACGGCGTCCGGCTTATCGAAATAACCGAGCAGGGAGGAGAAGTTGTCCGGTGCTTCCGAGGCGAACCATCGTCCGGTTTCAGAGGCGATAAAGCGCCTTTTGGCCTCCGCGATCGGATGGGAATGGATCAGAGCAGCCACAGTGCGGATCGGCGCGAGATTGCCCGGCGATGCCTCGAAGGTCCAGGCGGGCCGCACGAGAACGAGCCCGGCGATCCGTTGGGCATGATGATGGGCAAGGTGCAGGGCAATGGCCGCTCCCATCGAAATGCCGCCGATGATGAAGCGATCGAACCCGTATTCGGTGGCCGCGGCCAGAACGTCCTCGGCGAACATACGGATCGAAAAGGGCCGCGCATTGCCGAGCGAGGATGTGCCGTGCCCACGGCATTCCAGAGTCAGTCGGTGAATGGCCGAAGTGGGGGCATTCTGCGCCACCTGCGCCTCATCGCCACCCAGGCCGTGTTGGAAGACGACCGGAAGTCCTTTCCCAGTCTCGTAGACGGCAAGCTCTGTATCATCGCGCTTGAACCATTTCTTGCCCATCAGATCAGCGCCTTGAGAAAGCCGGCAACGGCGGGTGCGTCCGAAGCCGAAAGGCCATGGGTTACGAGCGGTCCGTCGAAATTCACCGAGAGCAGCCGCGCGATGAAATCGGCAAAATCCACAATGCCCTGTCCGGCGGTTGCAAAGCGACCATCGCTGTAACGATCCTTGGCATGCGCCAGGGCGATATGACCGGCCGACGTTTCGACCGCCTCTTCGACGATCGCCCGCGCCTCGGCCGGTGTTGCCTGTTCGAAGAGATTGGCCGGATCAAGCACGATGCGCAGCCGCGCCGATCTGATCTCATCGATCAGCCGCCGGGCGTCGCGGGCCGAGGTGACGATATTGGCCTGCTCCGGCTCGATGCCGAGATCGACGCCATGCCGTTCCGCCAGCTCCAGAGCCTTCGCCATTTCAGCCGCCATGTCGGCCCAGGCAGAGGGATCGCCATTGTCGGGATGATGGGCCCATTGGTCGTCCGGGTTGCGCGTTCCGGTACAAAGCGTTACCAGCGGAATCGAGAGTGCCGCCGCCGTTTCGATGACGACGGCGAGCTGGGCAAGGCCCGCTCGGCGTACAGCGATATCGGGGTGAGCCATATTGTAGGTGCCGGACAGGGCGGCAAGCGAGATGCCCGTCGCCTCGACGGCCGCCCGGATCGCCGCGATCGTTTCTTCGGAAACGGCATCGGGCATGGATGGGAGACCGCAGCAGGCGAGATTGAACTGCGCGCAAGCATAACCGCTGTCACGCACAGCCGAGAGAACGCCGAGCGGCTCGGTTCCGGGAAAGGTCTTGGCGAATATCCCGATCTGCATCAGACCGCTCCCGAAACCGATGCGAGTTCAACGCGCTCGCCTTGTTCCACCGAGCGGGCGATCGCCACCATCGCGCGGATGGAGGCTAGGCCGTCCTCGACATTGGCGCCGCGCATCGGCGCGCCGTTCAGCGCGGTATCGGCGAGCCCCTCCAGCTGCCGGCGGAAGAAATGGCCGTCGGCGCCGAGCGGCTTCCGGCTCGTCGCATCCTTCTCATGGAAGATTTCCACTTCGCTCGAGCGGAAGTACCAGGGATTGAAGGTCTTTGCGAGAACCGAGCCATTCTCGCCGTAAAGCTGAAACCCCTCATGCCAATCCATGCGCACGGCAACCGTCAGGTCCAGATGACCAAGAGCACCGTTGGCAAACTCGGTCTCCACGAACCAGCAATAGGCACCGGCACGTTCCAGGAGCCGGGCACGAACGGCGACGATCTCGCCGCAGAAGAAACGCGCGGTATCGACGAGATGCGAACCATGCGCGAGCATGAAATATTGCCTGAGATCGGCCTTGGGATTGCCTGATGGTTTGCGCGCAAGCTTGCTGGTGACGGGCAGGGGCTGCACCGCATCCGTATTGGTGTAGCGATGGGTGGAATCGCAATACCAGGCCTTCATCGCAAAGATCTGGCCTATATCATCGCGCACGAAATCGCGCGCTGCCTCAAGCGCCGGATCGAAGCGTTTCATATGGCCGACCTGCAGGATCTTGCCGGACCGGTGCACGGCCTCGGCAAGCTGCTGTCCTTCCTCGACCGAAACGCCGATGGGTTTTTCGCAGAGCACGTGCTTTCCGGCTTCCAGCGCCTTGATCGACATTGGCACATGATAGGCGTCGGATGTCGCGACGATCACGGCCTCCAGCTCGGGATCGGCAAGCATGGCATCAAAATCGTCGTACATCTTCTGCGGCTCGTAGGTCGCGCCCATGCGGGCAAGAAGATCGGGGGCTGCGTCGCAGATTGCATAAAGATCGGCATTCCTGGCTTTAACGCAGGATTCCAGATGCGCGAATTGCGCGATCGGGCCGCAGCCGAGGACCCCGACGCGAAGACGGCGGCTTTCCTTTTCGATCATGGTTCTCCCTCTTACGCCCCGTAGCCGCGCATGGTTTGGCGATTGGCTTTGATCGCAGCGGCAGGATCAGCGCCGGCCATCTCGGATTCCTCCTCCAGCACCAGCCAGCCGTTAAAGCGTGGAGCGGCCGAGACAAGGTCGATCACCGCCGGCGTATCGAGAACGCCCTTGCCGAGCATCGCCCATCGGCCCTGCGCATCGACATCTTTCAGATGCAGGTAGCGGATACGGTCCTGATAGGTGCGCATCGTGTCAAGCATATCGGCATGCCCCCGCAGGATATGACCGGTATCCGGCACCCAGCCGACCAGGCTCGGGTCGAGCAGAGCGAAGATGCGGTCGTAATCGGTCCGGTCGAACAGCAGCGTATTGTGATGCGAACTCGGATGCACGGCGACCTCGACACCGGCGGCCTTGCCCAGTTCGCCGGCGCGATTGTAGAACTCGCCGGCAATGGCGAACTTCTCGTCTCGCGGGCCGTCAGAAACGACGGTTGCCGAGCCGATGGAAACGAGTGCACCCGGAAAATGCGCGGCATAATCGATCCAGCGCTTGGCCGTCGCAAGATCGTCCTTCAGCGCGTCGGCGACCGTAAAGCCGCTCTTCGAGCCGAAGGCAAAGGAGACGAGCGTCAGGCCGCGATCTCTCAATGCATTCGCGAAGGCACGCGGCTCCGCGCCATAACGGCCGATCATCGTATCGGTGATTTCGATGCCGGAATAACCGCCGGCGGAAATCGCCGAGAGCAGATCATCAGCCGTTCCCGTCCAGGCATTGCCGAGCATTTCCCATGTGAACGTCTGGCAGCCGACTTTTATGTCCTTGCGCATTCCCGCTATTCCTTGATTCCGCCTTGGGTCAGGCCTTCGATGATGTGTCGTTGGAAGAAGAGCACCAAAATGATGAGCGGTATGGTGACGACAGCCGATGCGGCGGCGATGTCTCCCCAGGGCACATAATATTGGTTGGTGAAGTTGGCGATGCCGACCGGGATCGTCTGGCTGCCGCTGTCCGAAGTGAAGGCCAGCGCGAACAGGAACTCATTCCAGGCGGTGATGAAGGCAAGCAGACCCGTCGTGACCAGACTCGGCAATGACATTGGCAGAATGATGTGCCAGAGCAGGCCGACTGGGCCGACGCCGTCTATGCGGGCCGCCTCGTCGATCTCGCGCGGCAGCGTTTCGAAATAGCCGAACAGTACCCAGGTCACCAGCGGCAGTCCCAGAGCGAGATAGGTGATGATCAGCGCCGTATAGGTATCGAGCAGCCCGAGATCGGAGGCGATGAGATAGAGAGGTCCGACGAGGGCGATCTGCGGAAACATCGATACCGAAAGGATGACCGTCAGGATACCGAAGCGTCCCCTCACATCGAGGCGCGACAGCGAAAAGGCCGCGAGCGAGCCGACGATCAGACAAAGAGCGGTGGTCGCAAGGGAAACGACGAGCGAATTCAGCACATAGTGATGCAGGCCTTTTTCGACAAAGGCATTGTAGTAATGCTCCAGCGTGAACGGGTTCGGTATGAGCGAGGGCGTTCCCTCGGTCAGGGCCTTGTCGAGCTGGAGCGATGTCGAAAATTGCCAGATGAAGGGGCCGGCGGACCAGATGAGGATGAACAGGGCGCCGAGATAGATGAGGATGTTTTGGAAGACTGAGCGCTCTCCGTTCACGTCGTCCTCCTGATCTGGCGCACGAGGAAGATGCAGAAGCCGATGGCGATCAGCCCCTCGGTGAGGAACATGGCGGTCGTTACAGCCGAGCCGTAGCCGAACTGCAGCGTCGAAAAGAGCACCTTGTAGGACAGAGTTGAAAGGGTCTCGGTGGAATCTGCCGGACCGCCACCCGTCAGCACATAGACGAGGTCGAAGACGCGGAAGGCATCGAGCGCACGGAAGAGCCCGGCTATCAACAGTGTCGGCATCAGGAGCGGCAGGCGGACATGCCAGAAGATCGTCCATGCTCTCGCACCGTCCATGCGTGCGGCCTCTATGAGCGATTTCGGAACGGTCTGCAGCCCGGTCAGCAACAGAAGCGCCATGAATGGCGTGGTCTTCCACACATCGGCAAGGATGATCGTCGTCAGCGCCGTATCGGGGGAACCGTACCAGTTGATGTTCTGGTCGATCAGTCCGGTATGCAGAAGGATGAAATTGATGATGCCGTGCTGGCCGTCGAAGAGCCAGCCGAACATTTTCGATGTCACGACGGTCGGCATGGCCCAGGGTACGAGCATGGCGGCGCGGACCATACCCCGGCCGGCGAAGGTTTCGCAAAGGATCAGCGCCATTGCCAGGCCAATGAACGTCTCGAGCAAGGTCGAGATCAGGGTAAACCAGATCGTATGCCACCAGGCATTCCAGAACGGCGGATCGGACAGCAGCTGCACATAATTGGCGATGCCGACGAAATCATTGTCCTGGGTGATCAGCGAGCGGTTGGTGAAGGACAGATAGACGCCGTTGACGATCGGATAGAAGGATACTGATGCGAGCGAAAGGAATGCCGGCAGCAGCAACAGCCAGGGCCAGAGGGCGCTGGACAGCGCCCTCGACTTACCTGGGGTTTGCTCGGAAACGGCAACCGTCATCGTCACGGCCATGTCAGCCAACGATCTTGTTGATATGGGCGGCGGCGGCCTGAAGCTCCGCCTTGACGTTGCCGCTGACCAGCGCCTTGGAGATACTCGACTGCAATGCCAGCGTCACCTTGGCATATTGCGGCGTGATCGGCCGCGGCGTGGCTCCGGTGAAGACGTTCTGGAGACTTGCCATGAACGGCTGCTCGGCCTTGAGCTTCGCATCCTGGAAGATGGCAGGCCGCGAGGGCGCAAGACCGAAATTAAGGGCAAGCCGGGTCTGGGTTTCGGGTGAAGACATCCAGGTCAGAAATTCGATCGCCGCTTCCCGCTTCTTGGAGTTGGCATTGACGCCCAGCTGGTAGCCGCCAAGGCAGGCCGAGCTCTTGCCGCCGGCAAAATGCGGCAACGGCGCGACGGCGACCTTGTCGACGACATGCGAGGCCTTCGGGTCCTGCGCGATCGGGTAGACGTAGGACCAGTTGCGCATGAACATCGCCTCACCAGACGTAAACGGCTGGCGAGAGGGCTCTTCGTCCCAGGAGAGCACGTTCTGAGGGCTGATCTTCGTCTTGTTGATGGTGTCGTACAGGAACTGGATCGCGGCAACGGCGGCATCGTCGCCGATGACAGAAGATTTTCCATCTGCGGACAGGATCGAGCCGCCATTGGATGCGATGATTTCTACGGCGTCACAGACCAGAACCTCGGCCTGCTTGCCCTGCCAAAGATAACCGAATTTGGCGTCGCCGGCCTTTTGCGCCTCTGCCGCCATCGTCGCCATGTCGGCCCAGGTTTCCGGCACCTTGCCGCCATGCTTTTCCATCAGATCCTTGCGATAGTAGAACATGCCGGAATCGACGAACCATGGCAGCGCGGTCAGTTTGCCGCCATAAGTGCAGGCAGCCACCGTGCCGGGGAAATAATCGGAACGCTTGTCTTTCGGAAAATACTCGTCAAGCGGCAGAGCCCAGCCGGCAGAGGCAAAGCCCGCGATCCAGATCACGTCCTGGCTGAAAACGTCAGGTGTTCCATTGCGGCGGGCGAGCTGCTGGACGAGGCCCTGATAGACTTCCGTCGACGAGCTCGGCGGCGGCAGTTCGATGAACTTGACGGTGATGCGGCTTTGCGACTCGTTGAAAGCCTTGACGAGATCGCCAAGCCCTTCCTTCCCGAAGAAGCTGGCACTGGCAAAGCTGATTTCCGTCCGATCGGCCGCGCGGGCCGGGCGGATACCGAGGCCTGAGGCAACACCAAGTGTTGCCGTACCGATGGCGGCGCCGGCGGCACCCAACAGCAGCTGACGACGATCAAGCATTATCGATTGTCCGGCACCCTTGGCGTGAGCCGGCGTCTTCTTGATATCTGTCATGTTTCCCTCCCAGGAAGACTGGCGACCTCCAAACCTCCGCGCCAGTATTCGCATATGTTTTATAAAAATTTGTCGCGCGTCAAGAAATAAGATGCTTTAAATCAACCCGGGAGTCATCGTTCGGATGCGCCGAAGCGCGGCGAACAGATGCGGTAGATCGGGGAGGATTGGGTAATATGGCTGGTAATTCAAAAGCTAAGCTTGGCATTGGCGTCATCGGCTGCGGTAACATCTCGATGACGTATCTGCGCAATGCAGCGCTGTTTGCCGGTGTCGAATTGCGGGCTTGCGCCGATATATCCGCCGATGTCGCCGCACTGCGTGCCCGGGAGTATGGCATTCGCGCGCTCAGCGTCGACCAATTGCTGGCCGATCCCGAAGTCGATCTCGTGCTGAACCTCACTGTTCCCGCCGTCCATTTCGACGTCACGATGTTGGCCCTATCCGCTGGCAAGCATGTCTTCACGGAAAAGCCGCTTGCAACGTCGGCAGCCGATGGACGGATTCTCGTGGCGGAGGCCAAGCGGCGCGGGTTGCAGCTGGGGTCGGCGCCCGATACGTTTCTGGGCGCGGCCGGTCGTCGGGCGCGGCGCCTGATGGATGAGGGCGCGATCGGTCGGCCGGTCAGCGGCACTGCCTTCATGATGGGGCGTGGCATGGAGCACTGGCACCCCAATCCGCAATTCTATTATCAACCGGGCGGCGGCCCGGTTTTCGACATGGGCCCCTATTATCTGACGATGATGGTGAACCTGCTGGGGCCTGTCGTGCGGGTCATGGCAATGGCGACGAAGGGCCAGGAAGAACGTCTGATCACCGCCGACGGTCCGTTCAAGAATACGCGCTTCAAGGTCGGCACTCCTACAAACATCCTGTCGCTTCTGGAATTCCAATCCGGCGCGACCGTGAATTTCGGTGCCTCTTGGGACGTGTTTCGCCACTCCAATCATCCAATCGAGCTTCATGGCACCGAAGGTTCGCTCCGTTTGCCCGATCCGGACACGTTCGGCGGAACGGTGTCGCTGTCCGAGCGGGGCGCCGATTGGCGCGATTTCGAAAGCGACGGCGAGCTTTACGGCGCGAAGAACTGGCCATTCGATGCACCGGATCGGGCGAATTACCGAATGCTCGGTGTCGCCGACCTTGCGCGAGGGCTTGAGGAGGGCAGGTCGCCCCGCGCGTCGGGAGAGCTGGCCCTTCACGTCCTTGAGATCATGGAGGCCATTCTTCAGTCCGGGGAAAGTCGGCAGTCGGTCAGCATCGGCGCGCAGTTCACTCCCTCACCGCACCTTGACGAAGGCGAAGCACACAGCCTTCTCGCTTGATCGCTGCAGAGAGGGGGTAATCCAATGGAAAAGCTGGCTGAAAGCGCGCTGCGCGTTCTTGCTCTCACCAGTCGGTCGAGCGGTCGGCCATTCGAAACCGGCACACCTCAGCAGGCGCGTATTGACTATGATGCGAATTGTCCGACGCTCCAGGGCGCAAGAGAGGCCGTCGCTTCGGTGGAGGATCTCGGGATTGCCGGCCCGAACGGTCCGATCACCTTGCGCATCTATCGCGGCATCGGTGCGCCTCTGAAGCATGGTCCGGGCCTCATCTATTTGCATGGCGGCGGCTGGGTGATCGGCAATCTCGAATCGCACGACGAAATCTGCCGATGGTTCGCCAATACTGCCAAATGCACTGTCATCTGCCCCGACTATCGGCTGGCGCCAGAACATAAATTTCCCGCCGGAGTGACCGATTGCGCTGCGACTTTGGCATTCGTGGTGAAATCGGCGGCAGACCTCGGCATCGATCCCGGACGGATCGCCGTCGCCGGCGACAGTGCCGGCGGCAATCTTGCTGCCGTGCTGGCATTGATGTCACGCAATGGCGATGCCCCGCCGCTTGCGGCGCAGCTGCTCATCTATCCCAATACGGACGCCGCCCAGACGGCCGACAGCTATCGCCGCTATGCTGAAGGCTTCGGCTTGACGGCCTCGACAATGAGATGGTTTCGCGATCACTACGTTCGCACTGCAGCCGATATAGCAGACTGGAGGGTTTCTCCGCTACAAGCCGAGACCTTGGCCGGAGTGGCCCCGGCCTTCGTCGCCACCGCCGGACACGATATTCTGGTCGATGAAGGCATCGCCTATGCCGGGCGACTGCGGGAAGAAGGGGTGCGCACGGTACATCGCCATTGGCCGGGGCAGATCCACGGTTTCGTGTCGATGGGGAGATATGTAGCGGAGGCTCGGCGGGCAGTGGAGGAGGCCGTCGCGGCGTGGCGCGGCTTCGAAGCTGTCTTGATTTAGATGAAGAGCAGGTGTCGCGTCAGGCAGACTGCCGCATGACCAGCGTTCCATCCAGGCTGACCTTGCGCGCGATCGACCGGGTGGGCACGTCCGTATCGCCAAGCAGCATCAGAAGCGTGCTGACGCTGCTTGCCGTCATCGCGGCGAAGTCCTGAGCCATCGTCGTCAGCGGCGGGCAGGTATAGCGGCTCAAGGGATGGTCGTCATGGGCCGCGATGCGCAGATTGTCGCCCTTTTTGCGCCCGATTTTCAGCCCGTGCGCGAAGGCGGCTGCCATCACGCCGAAGGCGAGGCGATCATTCGCGCAAAGGATGGTTTTACGTGGAAGAGACTTTGCGCGGAGCAGGCCATCCATCTGCTCGTATCCGATGCGTTCGAACTCCCAGGTGTAGGCAACACTGGTGCTGATGACCAACGGCTCGCAGCCTGCGGCTTCCATGGTGGCGATATAGCTCGCCAGCCTTTCGGGTGAGTTGTGATTGACATGCGGAATGTCGAGATAGGCCGGCGCCTCTCCGGATCGGCAAAGATATTCCACGATCGTTGCGACGCTCTGGTAATTGTCGTTGCCAATGAAGGGCGTATTGCCTTCGATGTAAGTGTCGAAATAGACGATGGGCAGGTTCTGCGCGAGTTTTTCAAAGGTGCGCGGATCGGATTTCTTCCCCAATGGTGCGACAAGCGCCCCGGCCACCTTCAAGGACAGCATCGTGTTGACCGCCTCGCCTTCCAGTTCGGGCAAGCCGTGCGACGAGAACACGATCGGCCAATAACCCTCGTTGCGCAGGCGCAGTTCCAGGCGATTGACCATTTCTGCGTAGAAGGGATCGGTGAGGGCGGGAACCAGGATGCCGATATTGCGTGTTCTCTTGCGATTGAGGTTCCGTGCATACAGATTGGGCTGATAATCCGATGAACGAAGTGCGGCTTCGATCAGCGCGCGGGTCGCCGGTTTTACACTGGTCGGGTCGTCAAAATATTTGGAAAGGGTGGGGCGGGAGACACCGCAGGACTTCGCGAAGTCCTCCATCGTCTTATGCGTCAATTTTTCCATCTAAAGTCGACCATTGTTCCAGCTGCCGTCGCTACGAATGCCTTATGCGCATACGTGGAAAGTAGCGCAATCATAGCCGTAAAGTCCTGGCAAGTTCTTTTGCGCTTTGCGTTGCAATAAAAGGTAGCGCGCGAAAATTTATTATTTAACGCGTTAAATTCAAGCTGCTGCATGGGTGGTCCGATCGGGAATGGAGCGCATCACACGAAATCCACTGCCTGGATCCTTCGTCAACGCCCATGCGAATGGCGACGAGGTGCGCCGATGAGTGGTTACGACGACATTCGAACCACAGCCGCATAGTCAGCATCTTGATATTAGAGAGTGTGAAGCGGGAATGGGTAAAGCCGGAGGCGCATGAACGGCGCGGTGACCTTGATATGCATATCCTCGTGCAAATGGTAATTTCTGGTTGCTCTTTACGATCGCCGCGAACCGGGCCTGGGGCTCGCCGTTTTGCTATCGGCGTCTCCTTGATGGATGCCGCGCGTTTCTGCTGATGCAAATCTGTTATCGAATCCGCGCGACAAGCCGGCGCTAGCTTTCAAATCCCCGACCCGTCTAGTTGCTCGGCGTTGTCGCCTTCCCAAGGTGAGGGCATTGAGGTGCGATTGAGATTGGCCGAGGGCATCGGCATCCAGCATTTTAGTTCCGGCTCGGCATATTCTATGATGTGCCCGGGCGAGGAATCGGAGGCGCGCCAACCCTCTGTGCCGAACTGATCGCCATTCGACCAATATGCGAGGTCGACTTCTGCCGGCCCCTGTTCTGACGAGCGGATCGTGACTAGGATCCGACTGCCGTCTTTCGGAGCGCTTGCCATGTGCCGCCAGCGGTCTGGCTCATCCATCACTTTTCCTCCTGCCTTGCTTCGGGTTGCAAGTGTCGCCTCGCCATCGAAAACGGTCAACTCAAACTTTGCGCAACCCTCCGTCGTCTCAGATGTTTGCGGCCGAATATCTTGCAAAATGAAGCATGTACAGCGCTACAGTCGGGGTTCTGCGAGTATCCAGCACTCCGGAACTTGCGAAATACGCTAACACATTCCGGAGCACTTGAATAAAGGGGTGGAGGCAGGCGATCGTCCCGCAGAACGAGATGATCGCCTGTGGTACTGGTCGCAGCGGCTCCGAGGTTTTGAGACAGCGGAGCTTCAGGCTTGCATCCCTTTTTCCCACCAGCCGCGGGTGTTCACGTCCGCAACGTCAGCGAGCGCTTCCAGCTCTGCAATGTCGTCGCTGGTGAGGCTGATGCTGCTGGCTCGGACCAGACTATCGACGTGATCGGGTTTGGTGACGCCGATGATCGGGGTTGCGCCCTTGGCGATCGCCCACGCTATCGCGACATCGGGAGCGGCCGCATCCTGCTTCTGGCCGATCGAGGCGAGCATGTCCGTCAGCGCCTTTAGCTGAGGCAGCATACCATTGTAAGCAGCCGCCCGGCTGCTTCCTTTTGGCAGCGGGTTCTCCGGACTGTACTTGCCGGTCAGGGCGCCTTGTTCAAGCACCATATAGGCGAAGAACGGGATACCTTGATTGCGGCAGTAGTCCAGAATGCCAGCTTGTTCAGAGCTGCGGTAAAGGAGGCTATAGTGGTTCTGGATGGCTTCAACCCGGAATCCGGCTTCTCCGAGGATCCGGTTGGCGAGCTCGATTTCGCTTAGGTTGTGATTCGAGACACCGACATGTTTGACCTTCCCGCTCTTCAGCAACGGTATCAGGTGCGGAGTCCAACGCGCCACATCGGCCGGGTTGTGAATCCAGTAGAGATCGATGTAGTCGGTGCCGAGGCGCGCCAGGCTCTGCTCCAGCATGTCCGCCACGGGATCGTTACTGGTCCCTGCCGCCTGCGGCGTGAACTTTGTGGAGAGCTGATAGCCGCTGCGGGCGTAGCGTTTGAGTATCTCCCCAAGTAGAGTTTCTGAACGGCCCATGCCGTATACCATGGCGGTGTCCCACAGGGTGAATCCGCCCGCATGCGCCTTTTCCGCTAGCTCTTCGAGGCCAGCCTGAGTAAGACGGCTGCCGAAGTAACCGTCGCCAGTCTCGCCGCTGTCGCCCCACGCCCAGGTCCCCAGTGCGACCGTGGGGACTTTGAGATAATCCATCGTCATGTTTGCTCCATCCTTGTTCTGCAGCCAGGTTCGCTGTGACCCAGGCGCTGCGGACACTATGCTGGATGGCGACGCCGAACCGTTAGCCTTATGCGCCGGGATTACTGCCCAATCCTCCAGAAGCCGCGCGGTTTCGCCTTGCTGCCCTCCTGCTCGCATGCGATGGTCAGGTTCATGGAAATACTGACCAAAATCTCTGCAGTAATTGCCCGGCACGCCCCGAAGGATGGCTTCCACGCCACCCCCATCGAACGGGTGACGCTTGCTCGATCCTCCACGGTAACGATGCCGATGCCGAACGTATATCGGCCGCAATTATGCTTTGTCGCACAGGGGCAAAAGGAAATCACTCTGGGTGACCGCGTATTCAGATATGCGCCGGGCCGCTATGGGATCGTGACTTACGATCTGCCGGCGACAGGCCAAGTGGTCGAGGCGACACCCGACAGGCCCTATCTCTGCCTGTTCCTCGATTTCGATCCAGTCATGCTGGGACAGCTGGCATTGCATGTGTCGCCACCGCCGGGAGCGCCCGCTCGGCCCACAGGCAAGACGGTGTCCGACGCCGACGCCAGTCTGCTCGATGCGGTGCTGCGCCTGCTGCTTCTGCTCGATGAACCGGCAGCATTGCCCGTACTCGGGCCATTGATCGAGCAGGAAATTCTCTATCGGCTGCTCGCCGGCCCGGATGGTGCCAGGATGCGCCAGATCACCTCCGGTCAGGGGCGGGTGGCGCAGGTTGGCCGCGCCATCGCGTGGATCGGGCTGAACTTCCGGGAACGGTTCAGCATCGAGCGGCTTGCTGCGGAAGTCGGCATGAGTCCGTCGAGCCTGCACGAGCATTTTCGCGCCGTGACGGCGATGACGCCGCTGCAATTCCAGAAGCAGCTAAGGCTCCAGGACGCGCGCAGCCTGATGCTGGTCCAGGACATCGACGTCACGACGGCCGCCTTCCGCGTGGGTTACGAAAGCCCGTCACAGTTCACTCGCGAATATCGGCGCCACTTTGGAGAACCGCCGGCACGCGACATAGCTCGCTTGCGCGCTTCGCCGCGCTTGGTAGGGGTAGCTTGAATTCAGCTTTCGGGGGTATTGACGGTCAGCCCAAATATCGCCCGCGTCGAAGACGCGGCTGGGGAATGACGGAGTCGAGAGGTCGACGCCGTCGGAGACGATGTCTTGTACACTGAAGGGGTATTCCGCGAAGCAGGGCCGGTGCTCTTAAAGCCGTTATTCCAGTTGCTCTCGGGCGAAGCTTATCAAGCTTTCAACGTGGCCAGCGACCGCAAGACGTGTCTGCTGGAGATCGCCGCGTTCGAGCGCATCAATGATAAACAGATGTTCCGTCGAGTCCGGCTTTAGCCGGTCTTTCAACCGATCGATTTCGAACAGGCGTGTCGTGGCCCGCAGCTCGCGCAGCACCTTCGCCATGACGGCATTGGCGCAATAATCGATGATGAGGTTGTGCAGATTATCATCCGATACCCAATGGGCATCGGTGTGGTAGGCCGTCGCGTCGAGTAGGTCGTTGATTTCACGCCTGACCGCAATCAGCTGTCGCCGCGGGATGTTGGGGATCGCTAGCACGGCCGCTTCGGGTTCGATTAAAAGTCTCAATCGCAGGCTTTGCAGATATTCGCCGATATCGACCCGGCGAACGACGTAGTTGCGGCCGTCACCCTTGCGGACCGAGCCTTCGCCTTCCAGTCGCTGCAGGGCTTCGCGCAAGGGGGTACGAGAGATGCCCAGGGCTTCGGCAAGCTTGGCTTCGACGATGACCTGGCCACCTTTCAGCCGGCGATGACGGATCATGTCCGACACCGCCTTATATGCGAGCGAGGCGAGATTGTGCTGTCCGCTGGTCGAAGTGGCATCCTGCATGGCTAAAATGTCGCTCACCTTTTCCTCGATCTCCGCCTCGCCGGCATCTTTGGCAACGGCCGGCTTTCCTTGGCGCAATTGGTGTTACATATGATAGCCGAACTCATGAAGAAGCAAAAAGGGGACTCATGGACGACCGGATGGACGATGCGGCCGAGGAAAGCCTTGCTGAGGAAACCTATCGGCTGCTTCTGGCGGAAATTCTCTCGGCTCGGCTTGCGGGTGGATCGGTGGTGCAGCAAAGGCGGCTGGCGACCCGATATGAGGTATCCCGGTCTCCGATGCGCCATGCTCTAGGTCGTCTTGAAGGCGAGGGGCTGCTTGTTCGGAACGACAAGGGCGTGTTGTGTGTCCGTGTCATCTCCCTGAAGGACTATCTCGACAGTCTTGCGATGCGGATGCTGCTGGAACCGAGTGCGGCGGCTGCAGCGGTGGGGCGCATGCCGGCGGCGACACTGCATTCGCTGCAAGCCATGCTCGATGCGATCGAGGTCGATGCCGAACCGGATCCGGAATTTGTCTGGCAATTCGACGACGCCTTGCACTTGTCGATCGCCGATGCGAGCGGCAATGGTTTCATGGCCGCCACGATCGGGGAAATGCGCCGCTATACCACGATCTTTGAACGGCAGATGTCCGTCGTCCGGGCAAAACCCGGCGTTGCCGAACATCGCGGCATCCTTGCCGCCTTGGCGGATAGCGATCCTGAGGCCGCACGTCAGGCGATGACGCGTCATCTCGAGGCGGTTCGTCAAGGCGTTCTCACAAATTTCTGACGGCAATCGAGTCATCTCTTGCATCGATAGGAAAGTGTTGTATAAAACTGGGATCCCAGATGAATGCAAGTGTCTGGGCATAACAAAAATAACTCCAGAGGTCAGCATGTTTCGATTTTCAATGTCACGCGGCCTGCTCGCCGTTTCGCTTCTATCCCTGACGGCATCAGCCGCTCTTGCCCAGTCCTGCACGCCGAAGGTCGCGGCAGGTGATCTGATTAACCCCGGCAAGCTCGTCATGTCGACGAACCCGACGCTGCCACCCCTGCAATTCGTCGATTCCAGCGGCGACTTGAAGGGCATGCGCATCGAACTTGGCACCGAGATTGCCAAACGCCTTTGCCTTGAGGCCGAATATATTCGCATCGAGTTCTCGGCCATGGTGCCGGGCCTGCAATCCGGGCGATGGGATATGATCGACACCGGCATCTTCTTCACAGAGGAACGCGCCAAGATCATGCAGATGATCCCCTACGAGGATCAGGCGATCAGCGTGTCCGTCGCGCCGGGTTACGACAAGAAGATCATCGGCAAGGACGATCTGGCCGGCATGACAATCGGCGTCGAAATCGGCGGTTTCGAGGAAACCAAGACGCGGCTGCTCGACAAGGAGCTGCGCGATGCGGGCAAGCTGGGCCTGACGATCCAGACCTTCGACAATTTCGCCCTCGCTTATCAGGCGCTTCGCGCCGGCCAGGTTCAAGGTGTGGTCTCGATCGACGCCGTTGCCAAGGACTACGATGCGCGCGGCGACTTCAAGCGCGCCCTGAGCGGCCTCTATCCTGCCCCTGTCGCTCTTGCCTTCAAAAGCTCCAAGCTTGCCGATGCCGTTTCTGCGACGCTGAAGGAGATGAAGGCCGATGGTTCGCTGAAGAGTGGCGCCGGGGTGGGCCGCCCGCTTCGAACGGAAGGTTACGCTCATGCAGCTCTGGAGCTGGTCGGGTTTCTTTGGATACCTCTTCAACCCCTTCATTCTCGGGGGTGTCTTCACCACCATATGGCTGACGGTCGTCTCGCTGAGCGCCGGCTTGATCCTGGGGTTTGCCCTGGCATTGATGCGGCGTTCGCGGGCACGCTTGGTTCAGCTGGTTGCCAAAGCCTATATCTGGCTGTTTCGCGGCACGCCCTTGCTGGTCCAACTGATCGCCATCTATACGGCATTGCCGCAGTTCGGCATCCGCTTTTCGGTCGTCGAGGCAGCGCTGATCGGGCTTGCGCTCAATGAGGCGGCCTACCTCGCGGAGATTATTCGTGCGGGCATCGAAGCCGTACCTGAAGGACAGGCGAGAGCCGCCAGGGCGCTCGGCATGACCGAGCGGCAGATCATGCGCCATATCGTCATGCCGCAGGCATTCAAGGTGATCATTCCGCCGCTCGGAAATTCGGTCAACGGCCTTCTCAAAACGACCTCGGTGACCTCGGTCATCTCGATGGAAGAACTGTTGCGCCGCACCCAGGTCCTCATCCAGGAACGCTTCATGGTGCTGGAGCTCTTTTCGGTTGCGGCCATCTACTACCTCCTTTTGACCACGCTCTGGGATTTTTTCCAGCGCCATATCGAGAAACGCTTCGGTCAGGCAGATTCCCGACTGTCGATGACGGAAAAGCGCTAAAACCAGGATAATCGACATGACCAAGAAATTTCGCGGTGTCTACACCGTGATGATCACGCCGCTGGATGAGCATGGCGCGGTAGATCTGAAGGCTCTCGCCGCCTTCACCGACTGGCAGGTCCGCCAGGGCATCCACGGGCTGATACCCTTGGGATCGACAGGGGAGTTTCTCTCGCTCAGCGAGGAAGAGCGCGATGGCGTCGCAAGGACGGTCATCGAAACCGTGGCCGGCCGTGTGCCGGTCCTGATTGGTGCCGGTGCGGAGGACACGCGCGAATGCGTTCGTCTTAGCCGCAAGGCGGAAGCGATGGGCGCCGATGGCGTCATGACTATTCCGCCTTTCTATTCGACCCCGACCGACGACGAACTGGTGCATCATTATCGCACCATCGCGTCAGCGATCTCCATTCCGATCATGATCTACAACAATCCCGCAACGGCCAATGTCGACTTGAAGCCGGAGCTCGTCGCGCGCATCGCTGAAATCGACGGCTGCGACTACATCAAGGAGTCGACGCTGGAGGTGACGCGCGTGCGTGACATCATCCGGCTTGCGGGCGACAATATGACGGTCTTTGGCGGCATTCTTGGCTTCGAATCCTTCGTCATGGGTGCGCAGGGTTGGGTGGCGGTCGCCTCCAATATTGCTCCAGGACCGATGGCGCGCATTTTCGAGCTTGTGGCCGACGAAAAGAAGATCGACGAGGCCCGCGCACTCTATCTGCATTGGCTGCCGATCATTCAGGCCGTCGGGGGGCAGGCCTATGTCGCCGGTTCGAAGTCGTTGTTGCGGCACATGGGGTTTGGCGCCGGTGCACCGCGTCCGCCGCGTCTGCCTTTACCTGCCGAACAGGATGCAGCCATGAAAAAACTGGTTCAGGATTTCGGCCTGAAATTCCACGCCTGAGGATGCCGCCCGTGTCACCCGCTCCTCGATCCGCAACGGAGTCCACCATCGAATTCGTTGTCGATGGACGTTCTCTTCATGCCGAGCGTGGCATGACGATTGCCGCGGCGATCGAGGCAAGTGGGCAGCACGGTTTCTCGCGCGGATTGAAAGGTGAGGCGCGTGGGCTTTTTTGCGGCATGGGCGCTTGTCATGATTGTCTCGTGACCGTCGACGGCAAGGTCAGTCAGCGCGCCTGCATGACAGCCGTTACGGCCGGCATGAACGTCCACACGCCATCTTCGCGGCCGGCTATCGCGTCCGGGGAAATTGCCGATGTCTGTGCCGTCCCCGAGTCGATCGCAACTATCGAGATGGATTTGCTGGTCATCGGCGCCGGGCCAGCCGGCCTTGTCGCTGCAGAAGCGGCTGCAAGCGCCGGTGCGAAGGTTACGGTCGTCGATGAACGCAGGATTGCCGGCGGCCAATACTATAAGCAGCCTGCGACGTCGTCTGCTGTGGCCCAGCTGAAACATGATGCACAGGCCCGTGAAGGACTGGATCTGATCCGAACTGCCGGAGAGGCCGGAGTGACCCTGATCGGCGAAACGGTCGTCTGGGGTGCTGAAAACGGCGAAGGCGGCGCCATCATTGCCTGCTACAACCCCTCGGGCGCATTCTATTGCAAGCCTCGCATGATCGTGATCGCAACCGGTGCCTACGAGCGGCCGTACCCGGTGCCGGGCTGGACGCATGCAGGCGTCATGACCACAGGGGCAGCGCAAACACTCCTTAGAAGCTACGGCACAGTGCCTCGCGGCAGGATCCTCATCGCCGGCAACGGTCCCCTCAATATCCAGGTTGCCAATGAGATCCGCAGGGCGGGCGGCACGGTGATGGCATTGGTCGAAGCTGCAGCGTCGCCATGGTCGAAGCCTTTCGAGGCCTTGAGTTTATTGAAGCTCGGTGGTGGCCTTGCCGTCTACGGCGCACGTCAGCTTGCGGCTTTGCAGGCGGCCGGCATCTCGCTCCATTGGCAAAGCAAGATCACGTCAATCCATGGTTCCACGCACGTCGAGGCCGTCACAATATCCGGCCCAACGGGTGACAGGAAGCTGGATGCCGATACCGTCCTTATCGGCGGCGGCTTTGCTTCCTCGAATGAGCTTTCCCGTCTTCTCGGCTGCGGTCACGAGGTTGCCGGCGGCGAGCTGGTGGTTACGAGTGGTGATGATGGCGAGACCACGCTTTCTCATATTCATGTCATTGGCGAAGCCGCGCGTTTCGGCGGCGCTCATATCGCCAGGGCGCAAGGCCGGCTGGCCGGACTTGCGGTCGCGCGCAAACTGGATCTTGGCGGCACATCTGATCGTGGAGCCGAACGCAGGCTTGCCCGCCATCGCGCCTTCCAGGCCAGTCTCTGGAAGGCTTTCAAGCCGGCAACCGTTGATCGAGGCGAGGCGCTTGCCGACGAGACGATCATCTGTCGCTGTGAAGGCGTTACGGCCGGTACCCTAAAGGCGATCATTGCAAAAGGCGCAGCGGATATCGCGACGTTGAAGCGACTTTCGCGTGCTGGCATGGGGCGCTGCCAAAACCGCTACTGTGGTCATGTGCTCGCTAAGATCGCAGATGAGAGGCACAGCACTCGGGAAACCCAAGGGTTTCTGGCGCCGCAAATGCCACTGCGCCCCATTCCTCTGGCCGCCCTTGCCGTTGAAAAACCCGAATGGGGAGGACACAAGCGCGCCATGCTGCCCGCGAAGCAGCCATTGCAGTCGGCCGAGCCTCTGCCGTTCTCGCAAACGTCGACCTTGGTGATCGGGGCGGGGATCGCCGGTCTGTCGACCGCGCTTTTTCTTGCAGGCGAAGGCGAGGAGGTTGCGGTTGTCGAACGCGCCTTTGCCAATTCGCTTGCCTCAGGAGGCAATGCCGGCAGCCTGCATGCGCAGCTTCTATCCTTCGACCATGGCGTACGCGCCGAAGGCGGCGGTGGGCCAGCGGCGCAAACGCTGCCTCTGCAGCGCGATTCCATCGCACTCTGGGACGCCTTGCAGCAGGAGCTTGGTCGCGATTTCGAGATGAAGGTAACCGGTGGCCTGATGGTTGCCGAGACCGAGGCGCACATGCGTTTTCTTGCCGAAAAGGTCGCCGTCGAGCAGCGCGCTGGCATTGACTGCCGGCTGATCGGTCGCGAGGAATTGCGCGCTGTGGAGCCGGGGTTAGCGCCGGCCTTCCTTGGCGCGGCCTATTGCCCGCAGGAAGGCAAGATCAATCCGCTCGTTGCGACCCAACATATCCTCGAGGCCGCGCGCGCAAAGGGAGCCCGCATCATCGAGAAATGCGAGGTTGTCGCCATCGCCGCCGTTGCGTCCGGTTTCGAGGTGCGGACATCGCGCGGCATGATCAGGGCGAAACGCATCGTCAATGCGGCCGGTGCCTTTTCTTCACGCATCGGCACCATGCTCGGGCTCGATATTCCCGTATTCGGCGCGCCGCTGCAGATGGTCGTCACCGAGGCTGCCGCCCCTTTGATTTCCTGTCTTGTCGCTCATGCCGATCGCCATCTGACATTGAAGCAGGCCGCCAACGGCAATTTCATCATCGGCGGCGGCTGGACGGCTGGTCTTGATCCGGTACATCAGCACCCCCGGCCGCTGCTGTCGAGCCTCGAGGGCAATCTCTGGGTGGCCCAGCATGTGGTTCCGGCATTGCGTAAGCTGCATATCATTCGTAGCTGGGCCGCCATGAACATCAATATAGATGGCGCGCCAATCCTCGGCGAGCATCCCCAGCAGGCCGGCTTCTTCAATGTCGTAACATCCAACGGCTATACGCTCGGTCCGCTTGTCGGCCAACTCACCGCGCAGCTCATCCTGGGTCGGGAGACTGGGCGGGCGCTGCAAGCCTTTTCCATAACTCGCTTCGCGAAAGGCCGCTCATGATCGAGATCAATGGCGTCTCTAAATTCTACGGCACCTATCCGGTTCTGAAGAACTGTACTGTTCAGGTGGTTCGGGGCGAGATCGTGGTGGTCTGTGGACCATCTGGCTCAGGCAAGTCGACCTTGATCAAGTGCGTCAATGGTCTCGAACCCTTCCAGGAAGGTTCAATCCGTGTCCACGGGATCGAGGTAGGCGATCCGAAAACGGATCTGCCGAACTTGCGCACGCGCGTCGGTATGGTCTTTCAGAATTTCGAGCTCTTTGCTCATCTCACCATCCTGGATAACATCATGCTGGCGCAGAAGATCGTGCTTGGGCGCAGTCCCGTCATGGCGGAAGCCAAGGCCATGCAACTACTCGATCGCGTCGGTTTGGCCGACCAAGCGAGAAAATTCCCGAGCCAGCTTTCAGGCGGCCAGCAGCAGCGCGTGGCCATTGCGCGCGCACTCGCCATGGACCCTCTCGCCATGCTGTTCGACGAGCCGACATCAGCGCTCGATCCGGAAATGGTGTCGGAAGTGCTTGATGTCATGACCGGCCTCGCAAGAGACGGAATGACCATGATGGTGGTGACGCATGAGATGGGCTTTGCTCGCCGCGTAGCTACACGCGTGATCTTCATCGATCAGGGCGAGATCATCGAAGATCGGCCCAGCGAAGAGTTCTTCACCGGCAGTCACAATCCGAGGACGGAAGCCTTTCTCGGCAAGATTCTGCGGCATTGATGGACGCTCGGCTGCTACGAGCAACGCACAAGTATCATGCAACTGGATAAATCGAAATTTTGGATAACGACAAAGAGAGAGTGGAATGAAGCTGAGAATTACCGCCGGCCCTTTCGAATTCGATGCGGTGCTGGAAACGGCGAAGGCACCAAAGACCTGCGAGGCGTTTCTGAAAGAGATGCCCTTCGAAGGCAAGATCGTCCATGTGCGCTGGTCGGGTGAGGGTGTATGGATTCCGCTCGGAGAGCGGGATTTTGGTGTCCCTTACGAAAATCATACCAGTCACCCCGCTCCCGGCCACATCATCCTTTATCCGGGCGGCATCAGTGAAACGGAAATCCTGCTTGCCTATGGCGGCGTCGATTTCTCGTCAAAGATGGGACAGCTCGCTGGAAACCACTTCATTACGCTCACCTCCAATCTGGACCAGCTGCCTGCGCTGGGGCAGTTGGTCCTGTGGGAAGGAGCGCAGGACATCAGATTCGAAGCGGCCTATGCATAACTTGAGGCAGGCGGCTATCGTTGTGACCAAATTGGCTTCGAAGCACTGATCTGCGATCATATGTCGAGGCTGCAATTCATGCAGATCTGCGTGGGCAGGCGGCTAACATCCTGCCCACGCGGATTTCCTACAGTTTGGAGTAAGGCCTCCGGCCAACCCGGCTCCTGATGTCGTTTGACAAGTTCTTCATAACCCCCGTCAATCGACTGACGAATTAAGCTGAAGGCGCCTTCGACCTAATTCTGTTCGATGCAGATACCCACTTCGGGTGTCCTTGTGCGGCGCGACCCGGACGATCAGCAAGGTAAGCAGCAATCCGAGAGTATTCGGGAAGCTTTTATCGGGATGAACCATATTCGGGGTTAGATCCCAGATTTGATGTCGGCTACCATCGCCTGCCAGCCACGAGCGACAGCTCCGGCGCATGCATCTTCGATGCGATCAAGCATGGCATGTAGCGCCTCGCGCTCACGAACCGACAGGCTTTCGAGGATACGTGCTTCCATTGCCTGACCGATGGACACGATCTCCTCGAGTACCTTGTAGCCTTCGGGTGTGAGTTCGATCGCCGAAAATCGGCGGTCGCCGGCACCGGCATTGCGCCGGGCAAAGCCTAGCGAGACCAATTGCGCAATACCGCGGCTTACGGCGAATTGATCAAGTGCTCCGGCATGGCAGATTTCCTTGCTCGAAAGCCCCGGGCGGCTGCCGGCGATGGCGAGAATTCGCCATGACGCCTGGGACAGGCCATATCGTGGCCCGTAGTAGGACGCGAGCAACTCGGCAGTGCTGCTCGCCACCAGAAACATGCGGTAGGGTACCCAGCGATCGAGCCGAAAGGCTGGCTTCACCGCCGTCCCATCCTCGCATTCCTCCGTCGCCTTATTATCGGTTTTGTCGTTTTTTAATTGCATATTGCAGATATATTCCAGCCATGTTCCGAAAACAAGCCGCGGATGATCGCGGCGGAAATCAAGCGAGCAACAGCCTGTCTTCGGCAATTTCGCCGCCGCTTACCGCTCCAAACAGGGCAATCAGGTCCGGCACATCGTAGCCAACCCGTTCATCCCCTGCGACGTCAAGCACGATGCGTCCACCGCTCATCATGATGGTGCGCTCGCCATAATCGAGAGCATGGCGCATGCTGTGCGTGACCATCAGTGTGGTGAGGCGCTGACGTTCGCTGATTTCAGCCGAAAGTGCCAGGATGCGGGACGCCGCCTTGGGATCGAGCGCTGCCGTATGTTCGTCGAGAAGAAGTAGTTTCATGGGCAGCAATGTCGCCATCAACAGGCTTACCGCCTGCCGCTGGCCGCCTGAAAGCGTGCCAATCCCCGCCTTAAGCTTCGTTTCAAGTCCGAGACCAAGGCTGGCAAGCTGTTCTTCAAACCGGGCGCGCCCAACCCGTCCCCCAAGAGCAAGGGACAGTCCGCGCCGTCCGGCGCGCGCGGAAGCGAGCGCGAGATTTTCCTCAACCGTAAGAGCCTCGCAGGTTCCGACCCGAGGGTCCTGGAAGACGCGGCCGATGAATCGCGCCCGTGCCTGGGTCGGCAAGCGCGTAACGTCGACGCCGTCGATGACGATCCGGCCCCGATCGGGCGAAATAGCGCCGGCAATGGCCGAAAGGAGCGTCGATTTTCCGGCACCGTTGCTGCCGATCACCGTTACGAACTGCCCCTTGGGGATGGCCAGCGATACGCCGCGCAGTGCGGCCACCTCGAGAGCTGTCCCCGGGTTGAACGTGACCGATATCGTGTCGAGATTCAGCATCATGAAGCAGCTCCTTCTGCTTTCGATGGCTCAGGCAGCCGGGTACGCCTTATGGAGGGCAGCTTTTTCAGCCGCGTTTTCGAAATCATCACGGCGACGGTGACCACCAATGCGGTTACCAGATTGAGATCCTGTGCCTGGATTCCGATCATGCCGCCGTCGAGCGCCAGGGCAATGACCAGGCGGTAGATCAATGCACCGAGGATACAGCCGAGCGTGGCTCGTGCGACCGATCCTGCACCGACGACCGTCTCGCCGATAATGACTGCGGCAAGACCGGTGACGATCGTGCCGAGACCCATCGAGACATCGGCAACGCCCTGGCTTTCGGCATAAAGCGCCCCGGCAAGCCCGACGAGGCCGTTGGCGAGGGCCATGCCGAGCATGACCATGCGGCCGTTGTCGACGGCCTGTGCCTCGGCCATCCTCGGGCTGGCGCCGGTCACACGCAAGGCCAGACCCATTTGCGTGGCAAGGAACCAGTCTACGAACATCTTTGCGGCCAATACGATACAGAGGAGCAATACCGTATTGGCCCAGACCCCAAGCGCTGCGATTCCGTCGATCCAGGAAAAGATGGTATCGGTCCCATAAAGCGAAACATTCGGCTTACCCATGACGCGCAGATTTATCGAGAACAATGCGACCATGGTCAGGATCCCTGCGAGAAGGTTCATGATCTTCAGCCGGACCGACAGGAACGCCGTGACGAAGCCTGCAGACGCGCCCGCGGCAAATCCGAGGACCGTTGCGACAATGGGTGGCACGCCGGCCATGATCGTCGACGCAGCTACCGACGCGCCGAGTGGGAAACTGCCGTCGACAGTTAGATCCGGAAAATCGAGCAGCCGGAACGAGAGATAGACGCCAAGGGCTACGAGGGCAAACAGCAAGCCTGCTTCGCAAGCGCCGGAAAGGGCAATTAGGCTCATTGGTCGATCACCTTCGCTGCGCTCTGTGTCATCGCCTCGGAGAGAGTGACGCCCATCTTCTTAGCCGAGGCGAGATTGAGGTAGAGATCCTCGCTGTCCAGCGTTCCGACCGGGATGTCGCCCGGCTTTGCACCGTTCAGGACCTTGGCGGCAATCTCGCCCGTCAGCCGTCCCAGCTTGTAATAATTGAATCCGAGTGCAGCCATCGCACCTCGTTCGACCGAATTGGTGTCGCTGGCGTAGACCGGGATCTTCGCGTCGACGCCGACCTTCACCACGCTTTCCACGGCCGAAACCACCGTGCTGTCGGTCGGCAGGAGGATTACATCGGCCTTGCCGACGAGGCTGCGGGCAGCGTCCGGCACCGCGGCCGATTGTGCCGCCGACGCCTCGACGATACTCATACCGATCTTCGCCGCCTCGGTCTTCATCTCAGCCACTTGCGCAACGGAATTGGCCTCGCCGGCATTATAGAGGACGCCGATCTTCGTTGCCGTCGGCGTCAGTTTATGGATCAGTTCGAAGGTCAGGTTCAGAGGCTGCTTGTCACTGGTTCCGGTGAGCGTGCCGTCCGGCTGAGCAAAGCTTTTGACCAATTTCGCGGCAACAGGATCCGTCACGGCCGAGAACACGATTGGGATTGCTCCTTTGGCTGCGGCCTGGCAGGCCTGGGCCGACGGTGTGGAGATAGCGACGATCACGTCGGGCGATTTGCCGGCAAATGTCTTGGCGATCTGCGTCTGCGTCGGCATGCTTCCTTGAGCGCTTGCAATGTCGAGCGTGACGGTCTTGCCGTCGACGAAGCCGGCATCGGCCAGTGCATCGACGATCCCTTTGCGGGCCGCATCGATGGCCGGATGCTCGACGATATAGGTCAGCGCCACCGTCTTGTTCGCCGCAGTGGTGACCGTGGCGGAGAAAGACAGGAGCAGGGCCGAGAGGGCCAGTGCGTGTACGAAAGCGGTTTTGCGTTTCACCGGAGCAATCTCCTCGTAAGGGTTTTGGCAATGACGGGTCAGGCGGCAAATGGTGACTGTGGGCGCGGAGACACGGGTTCGCCGGCGGAAACCTGCCCGGGTCGCATCAGCATTGGAGGAAGTCGAAGCCTCGAAGGCTGCAGGTCGGCAATGGTGGGCGCACCCATCATTGCCTGAGCGACGTCGAGTTCGGCGGCGATGATGGCAAGGGCTCTGAACGCGGCATCCTCGCCGCCACTCGCCAAAGCATAGAGCGTCGCACGTCCGATCTGCACGGCCGTTGCTCCAAGCGCCAGCGCCTTGGCAACGTCGGTGCCGCTGCGAAAGCCGCTGTCGATCAGGATTGCGAGCCTGCCTCCGACAGCGCTGACGAATTCCGGCAGGATGTCGATACTCGCGACGGCTCCATCGAGCTGCCGGCCGCCGTGATTGCTGACCACGATACCGTCAAGCCCAAGCTCGGCTGCCCGGCTGCCCTGCCTCGGATTGAGCAATCCCTTAAGGATCAGCGGTCCCTTCCAGCGATCCCGTATAAAAGCGATGTCGTCCCAGGACACGGTCGGGTCGAGCTGCTGTTCCATCACCTCGGCAATCGTTCCCGCGGATTTGAGATCGAACTCGGCTTCCATGACTTCCAGACGCGGAGCGCCGGCCTTGGCCATCCGCAAGGCCCACCCGGGATGAGCCGCAAGAGTCAGGAGTTTCCTGGGTGTCCAGCGGAACGGCAGCGAAAAGCCATTCCGGGCATCGCGCAACCGTCTGCCCGGAATGGCGTTGTCGACCGTTATCTCGATTGCTTCGAAGCTCAGTGCTTCGGCCTGTTTCAGCAGCCTGAGGCTCACTTCGCGGTCTCGGAACAGGTAGAGCTGAAACCACTTCCTGCCTTCGCCGGCGGCTGCCACCGCTTTCATGGTCGCGCTGGCCGCTGAGCTCATGACAAAGGGAATTCCCGCTCGTGCGGCAGCCCGGGCCAACGCCTGGTCGCCCGCAGGCCATGCAGCACCCGCCAGCCCGGTCGGTCCGATGATGACCGGCATTGAGAGCGGCTCGCCGAAGAGCGAGATGGCCGCCGAGCGGTGGCCGACATCGACGGGTGCGGAGCCGACGAGACGAATCCGATCCAACGCTGCCCGGTTTTCGCGCAGCGTCAGCTCCGATCCGGCGCCGCCATCGAAGAAGTCAAACACCATTTTCGGCAATGCGCGCCGCGCGGCGGTTCTGAAGTCGGCGATCGATGCCGGACCATGCGGATTGGACATAAATTCTCACTACCTCCCTGGTTTATGGATCCCGCTCATTGAAGAGCGGCGCCTCGGCGAGATTGAAACCTTGCATGGATTCATGATGTTGTGAGGATCAATGGCGCGTTTGATTGCGGCCATGACCCGGATGGCCGGACCATGCTCCGCGACAAGCGCAGCTATTTTGCTGTGGCCTATCCCATGCTCGCCGGTCGACGTTCCGCCGCCTGACCGGAGACCCTGATCCGGCCGCCACTCTCGACTTCGAGATCCTCAAGTTGTTCGGTGGACGGATCGGTCGTGACCAATGAAGCCGGCAGAGCCGACATCTTCGGCAGTCGCTCGGCTGAAATGACCGTTGTCAGCGCCGATTTCCGAGACGCGACGGCCGTCGATGGTCGGGTGGACATTCTGCCCATATCGAGCAAGATCTCGTAGTCCATTATCGCTGGCATGCGCTTTACGGGCACCGTGTGCGGCGGTTTTACGATGAGACGCGGCGAGGAATGGAGACGATCGTCGGTGAGGTGGAGCCTGGGGTGGCACTTTGCTTTCCGGCTTGGATTTTCGATCCGATAATTTGCGCGGCAATGCAGATCGGGGAGCCCCACGTAAACATTGAGGGCCTTGCAGATCTATGTCTATTGCTTGAGAGGCACAGACTCAGGCGAAGCTTCTCAGACGACAACACCGTCGTCCAGGAGGACCGTCATGAGGAAGTCATTCGACCTGATCTTAATGCCCCGCCAGCTCTGCATTCTACTGGACCCGCCCGAGCTGAAGGGGATCAAGGCCACCGAACGAAGCGCAGTCACTCTAAGGTTGGCGCGGCTTCTCATGGAAGCCGCCGGCGCGATAACGGTGGAGAACGGCAATGACTGACGTCGATATTTTGCCGCCTTCGATATTGAAGCGCAAGGCCGTGGTTTATGTTCGCCAATCGTCTCAAGCCCAGGTCCAGCACAACCTTGAGAGCCAGCGGCGGCAGTATGAGCTGGTCGATGAGGCCCGCCGGCGCGGATTCCGAGACGTTGAAGTTATCGATGATGACCTTGGCCGTTCCGCAAGCGGAACGGTCGCTCGCCCAGGATTTGATAAGCTCGTCGCTGGACTATGTGCCGGCAATGTGGGCGCCGTTCTCTGCCTGGATGCGTCGCGTTTGGCTCGCAATGGACGTGACTGGCACCATTTACTTGAGCTCTGCGGGCTGGTTGAGGCAAGGGTCATCGACCTTGAAGGCGTGTACAATCCTTGCCGCCCGAACGATAGGCTGCTTTTGGGAATGAAGGGCAGCATCAGCGAGTTTGAGCTTGGTATCTTGCGATCAAGGATGCTCGATGCGGCCCGATCCAAGGCCCGGCGCGGTGAACTGCGTATTCCGGTGCCAATCGGCTATATCTGGCACCGGGAAGTTGGCCTCGGTTTTGACCCTGACCTTCGGGTTCAAGAAGCCGTTCATCAGATATTCGAGCGCTTTCGCCAACTGGGAAGTGGTCGCCAGGTCTACCGCGCCCTCAGCGCGGAGCGAGTTCACTTCCCCCGCCCATCCGACGGCAAGCGATCAGTGTCGTTTGATTGGACGCCGATCCGCTATCGTAACGTCATTTCAGTTTTGAAGAACCCATTTTATGCGGGAGCCTATGCCTACGGCAAGACTGAGAAACGGACTGAGATTATCGGCGGTCGCGCCCACAAAACCTATAAACATCCTCGCGCGCTGAGTGATTGCGAGATTCTTCTAAAAGGCCACCACGAGGGTTACATCGATTGGCCCGAGTACGAGCGCAACCAGAAGCAGCTTTCCCTCAACGATTTCGGCCGTCGGGGCGGCCCGAAGTCCGGTAGAGGTGGGCGATCCTTACTGATTGGATTAATGGCTTGCGGTCGATGCGGACGCCGCTTGAAGGTTGGGTATAGGGGGCGCTATCCTTACCCCATCTACCAATGCTTCGGTGCAGATGTCCACAACTCGACGCGCTGTATGAGTTTTGCGGGGCAACGTACCGATAGAGCAATCGCTTCGGAGCTCATCCGTGCCGTCGAGCCCATGGCGGTCGAAGCGGCGCTTAAGGCGGAGAGGATGTACATGGAAGGTCAGGCAGAGCAACAGCGGATGATCGAGCTGGAGCTTCAGCAAGCCCGGTATGATGCCTCCTTAGCCGAGCGCCGTTATGCAGCCTGCGATCCAGATAATCGTCTGATCGCCGCGACGCTTGAGAAGAACTGGGAGGCGACCCTACGCCGCGTTCAAGAGTGCGAAGCCCGGCTGAGCGCCACAAAGGCCACCAACGCCGACAAGACCGTTCCAGATTTTGCCGGTCTCGCCGACGATCTGCAAGCGGCTTGGGCAAGTCCGCAAGTGACGATGCGCACCCGCCAGCAGTTGCTTCGCTCCATGGTCAACGAGATCACGGCCAATATTGATGACGTTGCCCATGAGATTGTTCTGACTATCCATTGGAAGGGCGGTCAGCACTCGCAGGTTCGACTGCACAAACCCAGTTCCGGAGAACATGAATGCCGCACGTCCGATGACGCTATCGCCGTGATTACCAGCATGGCTACTCGATGGTCGGACGAGGACATCGCCGCAACGCTGAACAGAATGCGGATGCCGACGGCACAAGGCAAGACTTGGACCGCCAAGCGCGTGAGTTCCATAAGGCGCGTACGCGACATCCACGCCTATCGTTCGGCGGAAAAGGACGGCACGTGGCTCACTCTGCGTGAGGCCGCTCAACACTGCGGGGTCACAAGCCATCGGATCCGGCGCTTGATCGAGGCTAAAATCCTTCCGGCAGAGCAGGTCGTGCCCGGCGCTCCTTACCAAATCCTCGCCGCCGATCTTAACTCTGACGCCGTCGTTCGTGCGATGGGGCGTAACGGCGGCCCGTGTCACCTCGAAACGCAAAATCAAATCCCAATGTTTCCAAATACTTGAGAAGGAGGCGTATAATGAATCAGACATCGTGGGCTGTAGGAAGTTGCGCATGGCGGCGACATCGTCAAGCCAAGCATCGGGAAAGAGATGAAGTGCATCGCGGCAGGTCGCCAAGCGAGGCCCGGAGAAGACGATGTCAGCTTTAATCGGTGTCGAGGACATATACATGAACATATGCCTTCCAAAATTGTTGCGGTTCGGAAATCTCCCTAGATTCTAGTTATGCGGGCAATCGCGGTGCGATTTACCTCTTATGATTAAAACTACAACACAGATTTGATAGGAAATCAATTGCTATTTGCAAGTAATTTAGACATGCGCAACGTTTGTGCAATCGAGCTGATTGGAGGCAATTTGAGCAGAGCCAATAGCCGATCTGGGGGATGTTCTTTGATCGGCTCTGCACGAATTGTCAGAATTATTAAGTCTTGCCGGAAGTGCTTCAATCGCCGGGATGGCAGGCGAACATGATAGAATGCCGATTGCAGAATCCGTGCTTGATTGTTCCGCCTCAGGCATTGAGCACCAGGATCTTGCCAAGAAGGATCGTCGCGCCGCCGAAGGCAAGGCGGGTATCGATGTGCAGGCCTTCGAAGATGACCGAGATCGTTATGGCGACAATCGGAACAACGGTCAGCGCATAGGCCGCCCGTGCGGGGCCGACCTTCTCGATGAGCGTGAATACACGAGAAACGTGACGCAGGAGGCAACAATTGCCAGGTAGGCGAGCTGCGCCAGATAGTCGACGGTTACGGGTATCGTGAGAGACGTGCCGACAACGATCGCCCAGACGACTCCGAAGCCGCATCCGCACAATGCACCCCAACCCATGAGCATCCGGATCGGCAGGCCGCGCCGCTGGTTCGCGCAGCAATCGCCGTCCCCGCACCTGTCGCCATCGCCGCAATGCCTGCCCAGATGAAGCCCGTCACAGTTTGCGGGTCGAGATGCAATGCGAAGATCTGTGGGGCGGCGACGATGGCAAGGCCCAGGAGACCACAAACTATGCCAATCGTCGCGCGGCGGCTTATCCGGAGATTCAGCAGTAAGCGGCTGGCGATGGCGGCAAACAGCGAGGAACTCGATAGCACCAGGGCGGCAATCCCGCTCGGGATACCCTTCGTCGCCTTATAAAAGGCGATAAATGCAAGCCCGAAAAACAATATGCCTTGCATCATCACCCAAAGACGATCGTTGCGGGCTATCGTGATCGGTTTACCAGTGGCGACCGAAAATCCGAGCATGCCCAATCCTACAAGAAACATGCGGATCGCTACCGACAGCTCGGGAGCGGAAGCGCTTGCCTGAAGAGATGTCACAATCGCGCCCGAACCCCAGAAAAGCACGGTCGCGAGAAAGAGGACTGCGGTCATCCTCGCATCCTTTGTGGCTAAATGATATTTCAGGCAATCGACTCGCCTCAGCGTGGGGGCACAGGCATAAGTATAATGTCGGTTATTTACTTGCAAAATGCAATTATTATTTAACTCGCACTGGCGGCGCTTATGCGGCTCCTGCGTCCACGATGGCAAATGGCAATTATCGGAAATCTCGGGCTTCGAAGGTGAGATTCAGTAATTTTCACTTTCGGCCCGAGGCTGCAATATAGCTTGTGACAGGCGGGGACAATAGGGCGGCGAGCGCAATGCGGGTTCGGGCACAAATCACTGTCGATCACACGGAAATCCGAATAGCCTTTTGTTTCCCCGCGATGCGAAATCGAATAACATCTCTCCTTATCGAAGATGGTCAAAGAGAGCGTTAGGGATGTCCATGCAGCTGATCGATAAAGCGTTCACGAAGACGGTTGCCTTAGGCATTCTGATTATTGTTCCCGCGGTTTTCTTTGCCTCCTGCTCGACGGTCGGCGGAACCGGCGGCCAATCCAGGCCGGTAACCGCGAGCAGATCGACAGATCGCGACAAAGACAAAGCGGCGGAACGTCGGCGATGGGCAGAGAGAGTTGAACGAGATAATCAGCTGGCTCCAAGCGGGTCGGCACCCGGTTCCTATGGCTCTTCCCGTCCTCTCTTCACTTGGTGAGCGATAGATTGGCAAACCGCCCGATCTCAGGCTTTGGAGAACGGGTTCGTATCCGGCTCGGCGCAAGTGCCAGTCTATGTCCGGATTGGCGGTCGGCGGATCTTTGCATTGACCGGATATGGCATACGTCGCTATCCCGCACGCTCCGGAGGCGCTCGCAGTGCTGCTTTCGAGAGACCTATGGCCCACTACTCGAGTAGATCATCAGACAAGCGCATCCCTGGGGAAGCCTGCGGCCAGGCAGTCGATAAACCTGCGAACGGCCGGAGGAAGACCACGGCGCGTCGTGAATACGAGATGGACAAGGCCCTTCAGGCCATGCCAAGCGGGAAGGACTCGTACGAGCTTTCCTTCTTCCAGCGCCTGTCTGCATGTGTGATCGGGGAGAAGAGCGACACCCAGACCCGCAAGTGCTGCTGCCCTCACGGCCGTAAAGTCTGCACAGCCCATTCTCGGCTCATGCCTGAGCGTATGGGTTCGGCCATCGTCCGTCTCGAGAAACCAGTTCACTTCGCCCTGATCATCCGTGGTCGAGAGGGTAGGTTCGCGCGCCAAAGCTTCTATGTCTGCGATGCGGCCGGCAATTTGGGGGCTTGCGACCAGGATGCGGATCGAGTTGCCGAGCGAGCGCATCGTTAGTGAGGCATCACCATCCAGCGACGTTCGGACCCGCAATGCGACGTCGATCCGCTCGTCGATGAGATTGACCGGACGGTCGATCGCGACGAGTTGCAGCCGCACTTTTGGATGCTGCGCCAGGAACTGCATTAGGAGGGGGGAGATCGGTTCGACCAACCCTGTCGGGCAACTCATTCGGATCAGACCATGCGGCTCTGATTTTGCCTCTGCAACGAGCGCCTCTGCACGCTCGGCTTCCGCCAGCATTGCCTTGCAGCGCTCGTAGAAGGATTGACCTACATCGGTTACCCGGAAGCGGCGGCTCGACCGTTCGATCAGGCGCACGCCGAGCCGTTCCTCAAGTCCAGCCACCCGCCGGCTGAGCTTCGACTTCGGCTCGCGCAAAGCGCGCCCTGCGGCTGCGAACCCGCCGTGGGCGACGACCTCGGCAAAATAGACCAGATCATTCAAATCAGATCTCATGATCGTTCTCCATTTGGAACGATGAGTATCAAATTTGCTGGCTATTTGCAGCATCGTTCTGCTGGCATGTTCATTTCAACGGCAATGGCCGCACAAAGGAGCATGACAGTGAGCAAGAAATTCGAAGACAAAGTCGTGATCGTAACGGGTGGCACGAGCGGTATTGGTCTTGCAACGGCAAAGGCTTTCTCGATGGAAGGTGCCTCCGTGTTCATCACCGGCCGCCGCAAGGAAGCGCTCGATGCCGCCATCCAGAAGATCGGTGGCCGTGTCACGGGCGTACAGGCCGACATGAGCAAGCTCGTCGATATCGATCGCCTGTACGACGCAGTTCAACAGAAGCACTCGCACATCGATGTGGTTTTCGCGAATGCCGGCGGCGGCGAGATGGTGCCTCTCGGGGCGATTACCGAAGAACATTACCAGAAGACATTCGATACCAACGTGAAGGGCACCTTATTCACCGTTCAAAAGGCGCTCCCGCTCCTGCGTGATGGTGGTTCGATTGTCCTCACCTCGTCGACCACGAGCATTTCCGGCACGCCTGCCTTCAGCGTCTACTCGGCAACCAAGGCTGCCGTGCGCAACTTCGCCCGCAACTGGATCCTCGATCTTAAGGATCGCCATATTCGCGTCAATGCAATTAGTCCTGGCGTGACGGAGACAGCCGGCCTCAACGAACTCTTCGGCAACGGTGAGAGCGCGGAGAACACGAAGAATTACCTCGCGAGCCTCATTCCTGCGGGCCGCATCGGGCAACCGGAAGAGATCGCCAAGGCCGTGCTATTCCTGGCCTCCGACGATGCCAGCTTCATCAATGGCGTCGAACTCTTCGTCGATGGTGGCCACGTCCAGATCTAAGCCGCTATATCAGGGAGAATGACCATGGCAGACATCGCAACGCTGCTCGATCGGAATCTGCAGGGCATCTTTGGGGAGGGCGACGACGCCCTCCGCCTGAAAGTGGCGGAGGAAATCCTTCACGAGAACGCGATATTCATCGAACCGCACGGGATCTACCGCGGCCGGGACGAGATCGTCCGCATCGCCGGGGTTATCCGCGCAATGCATCCGACATTTGCGTACACCACAATCGCTGCGGCGGACGTTCTCCATGATCAGGCCGGGCGCGTGCAATGGGTGGCCGGTGCGCCCGGCGAAGAACCTGCATATGCAGGTACGGATTTCATCATTGCCAAGGACGGCAAGATCGCAGCGATCTATCTTTTCTTCGAGGGAAATCCGGATCCGACCAGCCCGCCCATCAGGGTCTGAGGGGTCCAATGCACCAACAACGATCGCCGGGCGGGTGCCCGGCGATCTTCGCGGGATCGTTCCTTTGGAGATTTGTCACTTTCGCGAAAAGTCTTGTTAGGTTCAGGATCCGAAGAAACGGCCTTTCGACGACCGGAAGCCGAGCTTTTCGGAGATCTCGTGAGCGGCTTTCAAGAGGCTGTCGAGATAGGCGGTGCGGTTGCGCAAGCCATCCTCGCGCGGCGTTACTAGGCAGAGTGTCGCGATGCAGGCGCCGTCGGCCTGATGGATGGGCACGGCGAAGCAATGGGTGAAGTTCTCCACTTCGCTATTGAAGGTGAAGTATCCGTCTTCGGCCGCCTGGCGTACTTGAGCGATGAAATCGGCGGGTTCCAGCCGCCTGCCATTCGGAAGGACGAAATCTTCAGGCGGAATGAAATCAAGGATTTCCCGGTCCGAAAGATGGGCTACAAGCAGGCGCCCCGAGGCGGTCCACGGAATGGCGACGAGCTCGCCGACATTCGAGGAGATGCGAAAGGGGCGGATGCCTTCCCGCATCATGGCAACCGTATATTTATTGCCCTCCAGCAGGCACATTTGCGCTGTCTCGCGCGTCTCCTCCGCCAGCACGCCGAGCATGCGGCCGCATTCGCGCATCAGGTCGAATTGTTCGGCATAGGCGGTGCCGAGAAAATAGAGGCGACGGCCGAGAAAGACCCGGCCGTCGCCGCCCTGATAGTCGAGCATGCCATGACCGAGCAGAAGATTGACAAGCTCGTAGATGGAAGAGCGCGGCGCACCGATTTCCGTGGCGATCTCGTTCGGGCGCATGGGCTGGCGTTTTACCCGCAGAAACTCAAGAATCTCGAAGGCGCGATCCAGGCCCCGCATGCGTCGGGATACAATGTCGTTTGCAGTCTCGGCCATGCTTCTCTCCGAATATTCCCAAACCAGCCGCAACCAGCACGCTGCGACGCATCAGCACATGGTGCCGGCTATACGGCGCTGGTGCCGCCAGATCTCAGCAACACGCTGCGATAGCATCCGAGCGTGCGATGACGCAACGCTTGCGCAACGCTGTTGTTTCCTCTCAATTGAAACTCGAGGTCTTGAGGAATTCGGCAAGCCGCTCCGTCTTCGGACGCGCGAACATGTCCTTCGGATCGCCTTCTTCGCAGATGACGCCCTGGTTCATGAAGATGACGCGCGAGGAGACCTCATAGGCAAAGCGCATCTCATGGGTGACCAGCAGCATCGTCATGCCGTCGGCGGCGAGTCCTTTGATGACTTGAAGAACTTCGCCAACCAGTTCGGGGTCGAGGGCCGACGTCACTTCGTCGAACAGCATCAGCCGAGGCGCCATGGCGATCGCTCGGGCAATCGCGACGCGCTGTTGCTGGCCACCCGAGAGCTGGCCCGGATAATGATTGGCGCGGGCAGCAAGGCCCACACGGTCAAGCCATTTTTCCGCGACGGCGCGTGCATCCGGCTTCGACATCTTCTTCACCTTGACGAGGCCGAGCATCACGTTCTCGGCGGCGGTCATGTGCGGAAAAAGGTTGAATTGCTGGAAGGCCATGCCGGTGAGTGCGCGCTGGCGGGCAATCTCCTTCTCGCTCTTGCGGCGGCGGATGCTGCCCTCAGCGTGATAGCCGATCTCCTCGCCATCGAGGCTGATCTTGCCTCCCTGAAACTCCTCCAGCATGTTGATGCAGCGCAGCATCGTCGTCTTGCCGGAACCCGACGAGCCGATGATGGAAATGACCTCGCCTTCCTGCACCGTGCAGTCGACGCCCTTGAGAACCTCGTGCTGGCCATAGGTCTTGCGCAGGCCCTGAATGTCTAGGATTGTCTTGCCCATCGGTCCGATCTCCTCAGGACGGCAGTGCGGTCTTACGCTCGACATATTTGCCGAAGCGCTCGATACCGAAGTTGACGATGAAATAGAGGCCGCCAGCCAGGAAATAGAACTGGAGGCTCATGAAATTGCGGGAGATGATTTCCTGTGTGCGCAGCAGCAGTTCGGCGACGCCGATGACGGAAAGCAATGTCGATGCTTTGACCATCTCGGCTGCCGTATTTACCCAGGCTGGCAGGCACTGGCGCATCGCTTGCGGCCATAGGACCGAAGTGAAGGTCTGGGTGAAGGTGAGGCCGATCGCCTTGGCCGCCTCCGTCTGACCTTTTGGAATGGCCTGCAGCGCGCCGCGCACGATCTCGCCGACATGTGATGAACAGAAGATCGCCAGGGCAAGAACGCCTGCGGAAAATGGCCCCAAATCAAGACCTACCGCAGAAGAGACATAGTAGCTTGCCAGCACGAGAACGAGCACGGGCGTACCACGGATGATGTCGGTATAGGCTCGGATCAAAAGGCGCAGAATGGCTCCGCCGTAGACGAGCGCGAGGCCAACGAAGACACCGACGATGGAACCGGCAAGAATGGCAAGAAGGGAAATCGATACCGTCACGCCGAGCCCGTTGATGATAACGTAGCGGGCGATCCAGAGTTGTTCGAGAAAACTATGAGACATCCGGTATTACCTCGGCAAAGCCAGCCTGCGCTCGACGAAACGCATCAGCGCGGCGATGAGGAAGCAGGTTGCGACATAGAGAGCTGATGTGACCATCCAGGTTTCGATGACGCGAAAGCTCTCGACGTTGATCTTGCGCGCGGCGAATGTCAGCTCCGGCACGGCAATGGCGGCTGCAAGCGAGGTATCCTTGAACAGTGAGATGATGGTCGAAGACAGCGACGGAAGCACGTTGCGCAGCATCAACGGAGCGATGATCGATCCGCGAATCTGCATTGGCGTCAGCCCGATTGCCAGGCCCGCCTCCGAAAGACCTTTCGGAATCGACAGCAATCCTGCGCGAAACACTTCAGCAAGATAGGCGCCAGAGTAGATGGAAAGGACCAGGACGAAGCTTTTGATCTTGTCCAGGCGAAAGCCCATCTGCGGCAAGGCGAAGAAGGCAAACAGCACCAACACAAGGATCGGCAGGTTTCGGATCACGGTCACATAGACCTGCGCCGGGATCATGGCTGCGCGGTTTTTCGATGTCAGCGCGAAGGCCAGGATCAGACCGATCAAGGCACCAATCAGAATCGATATGATCGCCAGGCCGAGGCTGAGCGCCAGACCGCTCATAAGAAAATCAAAATTGCGCCAGACGGCGGCAAAATTCAGCGTGTAACCCATGTCGGGCCGCCCCTTTTCAGGCTGGCGGAGCGGGAGGATATCCCGCCCCGCTCGACTGTTACTTGTATTCGACCGGGAAGCCGATCTGTGGTGGGGTCAGGTCCTTGCCGAACCAGGTCTTGTAGGACTTGGCGTAGCTATCGAATTCGACGCCTGTCATCGCTTCATGAAGAGCGGTATTGACGAAGTTCAGCCAATCCTGGTCGCCGCGCTTGACCGCGCAGGCATAGGTCTGCGGGTTCCAGCCATAGCCGGCGTCCTTGTAGCGGCCCGGGTTCTGCGTCATGTACCAGGCGAGTGATGACTGATCGGTCGCAACCGCGTCCGCGCGGCCGGATTCCAGCGCCTGATAGATCAGATCGACGGATTCGTACTGGTCGACCTTTGCGTCCGGAAGGGCGGCATGAACCATGGATTCCGCGTAGACGTTCTGAAGAACGGAAACGGTGACGGAAGAGCCTGCCGCCTTCAATGCCGCATAGTCGGCATACTGGCCATCGGCCTTCAGCATCAGGCCGACGCCTTCACGATAATAGGGAATGGTGAAGGCCACCTGCTGGGCGCGCTCGCCGGTCACGGTCATGAACTGGCAAGTGATATCGACCTTGTTGGTGGTAATGTTGGGAATACGGGCGTCGGACGACTGATTGACATACTCGATCTTATCGGGGTCGCCGAAGAGGGCCTTGGCGATGATGTGACCCATGTCGACGTCGAAGCCCTGCAGCTTGTCGTCAGCGCTCTTGAAGTGCCACGGCGCGTTCGTGCTGCCGGTTCCAAGAACGAGGTGACCGCGCGCAAGCACCTCATCGAGCTTGCTGCCGTCGGCGAGAACGGGCGTGGAAGAGAGGAGTGCGGCGGCCAGCGACATCAGGCCGACGCGCAAGGAAATAGTCATGGTTGTTCCCCTTGGTTAATGGCTTTCGAGTAATCCAATATTCCGGACATTTGTCTGTTATCTCGGATAGGACATATCAAGGGATATACGGGGCAACTTGTCAATAGTGACTGCTGTTGCCGATCGTCGGAGATAGTGAATGGTCAAGGGGTGTTTCCGGCGGGATTTACCGTTATCCCTGTCGACAATGTATCAAGCTGCTCCAAGCCATCATCCGGGCAACGGGCAAGACTCACTCAATGTTGCCGGTCACTCGCAATGCGAAGGATTTTCCGCGGGACATGCCGGATATCCGAGTGCCCTGTGAAATTTGAGCGCCGTGTTGATCTGTTGTCAGGCGTTGTCGGCGAACCTTCGCCGTGGGTTGCCGATGTAAGCTCCATCGGGAGGAAAGTAGCCCTTTGCGACTTTCCTTGAAAGTTGTCGATTCAACTGGATGGTCAGGATGCCGAGCTGAATCCTCGGCCGAGCGAGTGCAGTCATCTCGTATGCCTGCACTCGCTTGCTGGCGTTTTTCCGGCCGTCCCTCAACTTTACGAGATGCTCTCGTCCGAAGCGTTTAGTCGGTCTCTGACCATGCCTTGCTACGAGCGGAGTGAGACTGAGGCCGATCGAGGCTGCCAATTGCCTGAGTTCTCGCCATCAGGCCATGAAGAATGATCTGCAATGCCCGTAAGAAGATCTTTCTCATCTCGTATCTCCTTCACGTCGTGGTATTCGCAGCGCGAATGAAATTTCGCCAGCCACCAAATTCGGTGATGTCTCTAGCGCCAGCTACGGCGTGGCTCTCGCAGAGAAATCCGGAAACATGGCTGCCATCCTCAAGCAGGATCTTGCCGATACCCAGCGGCGCGGGGATATTCTGGACGAAGTGGGCAAATGCGGCAGGCGGTAACGCCCATACCTCGATTTCGATACCGTTGCCGGCAAAGCTCGGGTCGCGCACCAATCCCGGCTTGGGTGGCACTGTTCCGGAAAGGGCGAAAAGCCGATAGCTGCCATCCGTCCGTCCCGTCTTCATCCTGTAGGCGCCTTTTCCGGTGAGCTCATGGTTGAGCGGCATACCGGTCAGATGCGCGCCGACAACGACGATCGGAACCATATCCGCGGCTTCAGGTGTCACACGGCTTTTGTCCGGCAATGCCGCCGTGCGGTCCTTGCCCATCCCGCTATTTGCCGCTCGATGCATGGCATCGGCGAAAGGCGCCAAAGCATCGTCGGTAAAGGCAGGCCCGACGAGCATCACACCGGCAGGCAGATGGCCGTCAGTATCGAAGCCTGCAGGTATGGCAATTGCCGCGCAATCAAGCAGATTGGCAAAATTGGTATAACGGCCGAAATGGCTGTTTCTGACGATCGGATCGGCCTGCATTTCCTCGACCGTATAGGTCGTAGGCGATGTTGGCAGCATCAGGAAATCGACCTTCTCCCACTCCACCTTCGTCTTTTGCCGCAAAGCCTCCAGCCTGTACCTGCCTTCGAAGGCCGCAACCGCGTCATAGCCTTTCGCCCCTTCGATGATCGTTCTGACCGTCGGATCGAAATCGTCGGCATTGCTTGCAAGGAAGTCCTTTACCGCCGCGAGGCGCTCCGCAACCCAAGGGCCGCTGTAGAGCAGTTCGGCAGCCTGGCGGAAAGGCGCATAGTCGAAGGGCACGATCTCCGCGCCGAGCGATCTCGCCCTGTCGATGGCGGCGTCATAGAGGGCCTTGACTTGGCTGTTGCCATAGAATTCGCGCTCGGCTCCGTCCAGTACGCCGATGCGCGGGCGCACCGACGATAGGCTCGCTGGAGTCGCTTCCCGCGAGAACGGATCTCGTGCGTCATAGCCGTCCATGATCCGGCGAATGGCGACCCCGTCGCCGACGGTTGCGGCGAACACGGTGACGACATCGACGCTGCGGCAAGCCGGCACCACTCCGACATTGGGAACAAGCCCCGGTGTCGGCTTGATGCCGACGAGATTGTTGAAGGCAGCCGGTACCCGGCCGGAGCCTGCCGTGTCGGTGCCGAGCGAGAAACTGGCAAGACCTGCCGCTACGGCAACGGCGGAACCGGAACTGGAGCCGCCGGAGACATAGGCGCGATCGAAAACCGAGCGGGGGGCACCATAAGGCGAGCGGGTGCCGTTGAGGCCGGTTGCGAACTGGTCGAGATTGGTCTTGCCGATGACGATGGCGCCAGCAGCCTTCAGACGCGCAACCACGGTTGCATCCGCCTGGGGATGATAGGCAAAGGCCGGGCAGGCGGCTGTCGTCGGCAAGCCGGCGACGTCGATATTGTCCTTGACTGCGAAGGGTATGCCCCAGAGCGGCAGGCTATTGGGCTCGGGTGCCTTCGCCAGCAAATCTGTTGCCGCAGCTCGCAACGCCTCTGGAGATGCCGGCGTGATGAAGATTGCCGGATCATCGGATACCCCGCATCGGGCTATGATTTCCTCCACCATGTCGAGCGGTGAAAGGCCTGCCTTATACGCGTCTCGCAGGGAGGTAAGGTCAAGGATAGTGGGCAGCATCAGATTTCCTCCAGAATGACGAGAACGTCGCCGGCCTTGACGTTGCGCCCAGGTGCTGCGCGCAAATCGCGGACGCGTCCCGCGGCATGGGCGGTGACGTTGATTTCCATTTTCATCGACTCGATGATGGCCAAAGTATCACCGGCTGCAACCGGCTGACCCTCCTCGACAAGTATTTTCCAGACATTGCCGGGCACGGCGCTTTCGATGCCGAAGCAACCATCCGGTATATCTCCGGCAAGGGCGGGGCCTGTCCCCTCGTCGACCGAGAAGCTATCGAGCCCCAGCTCCTTCCAGCGTTGCCGTTCCGCCTCGAAGGCTGCCTGCTGCCTGGACTTGAAGGCGCTGATTGCAGCAGCCTCACGTGCGAGGCCGGCCTCATAGGCAGCGTAGGAGAACTCCGTCTCCTCGATCTTGATCGGATAGCCGCCGTGTGGGAAGGCCGCACGCGCTTCATTGAGCTCCTCATGCGTGACAGGGAAGAAGCGGATCTGATCGAAGAAATTAAGAAGCCATGGCTTGCCCTTGGCGAAGGCCGGTGTCTGCCGCCAGCTGTTCCATACCTGGATCGTGCGGCCGAAAAGCTGATAGCCGCCCGGTCCCTCCATGCCATAGATGCACATATAGGCACCGCCAATGCCGACGGCGTTTTCCGGTGTCCAGGTGCGCGCCGGATTGTATTTCGTCGTCACCAGCCGATGTCGCGGATCGACCGGTGTAGCGACTGGAGCCCCGAGATAGACATCGCCGAGGCCGAGCACGAGATAGCTGGCATCAAAGACGATGTCCCGCACCGCCTGCTCGTCGGGCAGGCCGTTGATGCGGCGGATGAACTCGATGTTGGAAGGGCACCATGGCGCATTGGGGCGCACGAGCTCCTGATATTTACGCATGGCAAGCTCGGCCTGCGGATCGTTCCAGGAGAGCGGCAGATGCACGATGCGGCTTGGAACTTTTACCTCCTGCGCCGCCGGCAGCGTAGCTTCGATCTCCGTAAGCAGACCCAGCACACGATTGCGGGTCAGCGTCGTCCCGTCATAGTGGATCTGCAGCGAGCGGATGCCGGGCGTCAGGTCGATAATTCCTGGCAAACGCGTATCGACGATTGCCTGCATCAGCAGGTGCACGCGCAGGCGAAGCGCGATATCGAGCGTCATCGGCCCGTATTCGATGAGCAGGTTGTCATCGCCCTGACGGCGGTAGACGACAGGCACCGGCCCGTCCTGATTCTGGCCGACGATCGCCGATCCGGCTTCCTCGGGCGCGTGGCGAACCGTTGGGCCGGCGATGGCGTCCTCACTGCGCACCAACGGGTGAAAGCGGATTTTGTCGCCCGGCTTGAACTGGCCCATCTTCCATTGCTCGTCGTGCGCGATGACAGCCGGGCAGACGAAGCCGCCGAGGCTCGGTCCATCCGGGCCGAGAATGATCGGCATATCGCCGGTGAAATCGATCGCGCCGATGGCGTAGGCATTGTCGTGAAGATTGGAGGGGTGGAGGCCGGCCTCGCCGCCGTCGCTGCGTGCCCATTTAGGAGCGGGGCCGATCAGACGGACGCCGGTGCGGGCACTGTTGAAATGCACTTCGTATTCGGTCGAAAACAGCGTTTCGATATCGTCGTCGAGAAAGAAATCCGGCGCGCCGTGCGGTCCATAGACGACGCCGACCTCCCAGGTCCGGGTGAGGGCGGCGGGCATGTTCGCCGGCTTGGCCCGAGGCTGAGGTGTGCGTGCCAGCCGCAACACATGGCCTGTCTGAAGTGTGCCGGTGGCGTGGCCCCCGAAACGACCGAGGCCGAAGGTTGCCCTGGAGCCGAGCATGAGCGGCGCGGCAAAGCCGCCCGCAACGGCGAGATAGGCACGCTGGCCCCGACCTTCTATGGCGCCGATGGCAAGCGTCTGCCCTGCCTTGGCGATAACGGCCTCGTCGTAGGGTAATGGAACGCCGTCGAGGGTCGTCGGCATGCGAGCGCCTGCAAGCGCGATCGTCACGTCGGAGAAGATCTTGAGCACCGGTCCCGAGACGGTCAGCTCGAGGGCTGCGGTCTCGTCGGCGTTACCGACCAGCCTATTTGCATGGCGGAACGAGCGCTCATCCATCGGCCCGCTCGGCGGCACGCCGACGTGCCAGAGCCCCAGCCTGCCGGGAAGCTCCTGGATGCTCGACTGCGCGCCGGGCGCCACCACCTCGATTATCTCGGGCACGAAGGGAAAATCCTTCAGCGCCGTCGTCGCCACATTGCCGCTGGCCAGCAGATCCGATCCGGCGATGGCCTTTAGATAGTCGAGATTGGTTTCGATGCCGGAGATGGAGCTTTGTGCAAGCGCAAGCTTGAGCTTCTCGATCGCGGCTGGCCGGTCTTCGGCTGCCACGATCACCTTGGCGAGCATGGGGTCGTAATAAGGGGTGACTTCCGTGCCCGTCTCGATCCAGCCGTCGACGCGCGTGTTTTCCGGAAAGATAACTTCGGTCAAAAGGCCGGCGCTCGGCCGGAAGCCCGCATGCGGCATCTCGGCGTAGATGCGCGCCTCGATCGCGGCACCCTTGGGAACAAGCCGGGCATTTCCTGTGATTACCTCTTCGTCGGCCGCCTGGCGGATCATCCACTCGACGAGATCGATGCCGTAGACGGCCTCCGTGACCGGATGTTCGACTTGAAGCCTCGTATTGACTTCGAGGAAGTAGAATTCCTCGCGCGCAGGATCATAGATGAATTCGACCGTGCCGGCGGACCGATAGTGGGCGGAGGTGCCGAGTGCCACCGCCGCTGCATGGAGACTTTTGCGCACCGAAGGCGAAAGATCGGGCGCGGGCGTTTCCTCGATCACCTTCTGGTTCCGTCGCTGCAGCGAGCAGTCGCGCTCGCCAAGCGCGATCACGCGACCCTTGCCGTCGCCGAAGATCTGAACCTCGACATGCCGTGCCCGCGAGACAAAGCGCTCCAGATAGACGCGGGCATCGCCGAAGCTCGCCCTCGCCGTGCGTTGCACACTGTCGAAGGCGGTCTTTAGGCTGGCAGCATCTTCGCAGAGCTGCATGCCGATGCCGCCGCCGCCGGCCGTCGATTTCAGCATGACCGGATAGCCAATCTCCGCCGCAGCCGTCAGCGCCGCTTCGCTGGTTTCGACGAGGCCGCTGCCCGGTAGCAGCGGCACCCCGCTTGCGCGCGCCAGCTCTCGCGCCGTGTGCTTGAGTCCGAAAGCGGCGATATTGTCCGGCGTCGGCCCGATGAAGATGATGCCTTCCTTTGCCAGCCGTTCAGCAAAGCCGATATTCTCCGATAAGAAGCCATAGCCGGGATGCACTGCCTCGGCGCCGGTAGCCTTGCAGGCGGCAATGACGGCGTCGATATTGAGATAGCTTTCCAAGGCCGGCGCCGGGCCGAGCCTGACGGCTTCGTCGGCCATCAGGGATGCCTTTGAGAAACGGTCTGCATCGGAATAGACGGCGACGGAGGCAATGCCCATGCGCCGCAGCGTCCCGATGATCCGGACGGCGATCTCGCCGCGATTGGCGATCAATATTTTCTGGAACATCTCAGGCCTCACCGTCCCATACGAGGACACGGATTGGCGTCGGGTCGAAGCCGTTGCAGGGATTGTTGATCTGCGGGCAATTGGAGATGACGAGGAGCACGTCCATTTCGGCCTTGAGCTCGACATAGTCGCCAGGCGCGGAGATGCCGTCGACGATCGTCATTTCACCTGATGGTTCGATCGGCACGTTCATGAAGAAATTGATGTTGGGCACGACGTCGCGCTTGCTCATGCCGTGCTTTGAGACTTCCAGCACGAAATTGTCACGGCAGGCGTGAAGATATTTCGTGCCGTGGCCAAAACGCACCGTGTTGCTCTCGCAGGAGCAGGCGCCTGCCGAGGTATCATGGCGGCCGCAGCTGTCGGCGATCATCGTCAGCATGACGCGCCCCTCGTTGGAGATGATCCGGGTGCCTGTAGTGATGTAGGCGGCGCCTTGTTCGCGCATCGTGTCCTGGTTGGAATAGCGCTCGGAATAGTCCTCAGCATTGTAGAACAGCGTGTCGATTGCCTGCTGGCCGTAGCTGTCTTCGATGCGCAGCATCTGGCCCTTGCGCACGATTGTCGAAAACGGCGCTTCGGCAGCGATGAAATGATCCTGCACCGCCTTGTCGAGCGTGCGGGACGGTGCGGTCTGGATGAAATCGCTCATGATCGTCTCTCCCGGCTCAAAGATTGGCGAAGGCGTTGTTTTCAAAGCCGCGCACGGCTTCGGCGGTAGCTGTCCGGCATAGATCGTCTTCAGCGATCGGCTGGGCGGCAATGCGGGCCACGGTCACCGGTTTCGGTGCGTAATGCGGATTTGGATCGAGCGGGTGAGGGCAGTTGGAAAAGCCGACGATCATGTCTATTTCGGCGCGAAGATGGATATAGTCGCCATCGTGCAGTAGTTCGGGCTTCCAGGCGAACTTGCCGTCCGCATCGACCCGGACGGGCGCGAAAAGCGTCAGGGCGGCAGGGATATCGCGCCGATCCAAGCCTGCTTTCGTTGTGAGGAGGATGAAGTTATCGCGGCTGTTGCGCAGGCCTTGGCCGTATTTTGCTTCGTTGGAGGCGGCGGTGGAGCCTCCCATCAGGCAATCATGGGCGCCGGAGGAATCTTCCGTCACCGAGAACATGACGCGGCCCATGTCGGAAAAGATCACCCGGCCTTTCGACAGCGCCGTCGTCCATTGTACCTTGACCGTATCGACGAGGTTCAGCCGTTCGCTCGGATCCGCCTCGTTCCAGGCGATCAGCGACACTGCAGAAAAGCCTTGGGCCTGCGCGATGCGCAGCGTCTCACCCGCCCTGATGCGCGTTGACCAGTACCAGCCGCCGGGCAGGGTCTCGCGGTGTAGGACAAGGGCGGGGTCGATCGGCGGGGCGGGAAGTGGGCTTGGGGCCGGCAACGCCTTGGGCGCGAATTGCAGTCCCTTTCGTTGATGGTCTTCATACCGTGCGCGATTGGCGGCGATTTCTTCCGGTGAACGTCTGACATGCTGCATGGCTAAATATCTCCCGATGGTGCCAGGTCGTCCCGGCGGTGCCCCAGGGAAGAGACCGGGCCGTCCCGGTCGGGGCTAAAGATCGAGGCTCCGCCGGCGATGCGCGGCGGCCATATGGAAATGTCCTTGGTGATGGTGGCGCCGTAGCGCTCCTTTTCCTCCGGCCGGTCGCAGCGGCGTTCGAAGGCGACGACGCGGGTCGCAAGCGTGAAGGCCTCGCGCATGTCATGGGTCACCATGACGACGGTCATCTGCGTCTCGTGCCAGAGGCGTTTCATCAACGTATGGATTTCGGCGCGGATGCCCGGATCGAGCGCGCCGAAGGGTTCGTCGAGTAGCAGCACTTTCGGTCGCATGATGAGCGCTTGCGCAAGCGCCAGGCGTTGCTGCATGCCGCCGGAAAGCTGGGCCGGATATTTGTTCTCTGCGCCGGCAAGACCGACTTCCGCAAGAAGCTGACGCGCCTCGTCGATGGCATCGCGACGCGCCGAGCCGAAGAGCCTTGCCTTGTAGCGCGAGCCGGCAAGTTCCTTGCCGAGCACTACGTTGCCGAGCGCGGTCAGATGCGGAAAGACGGAATAGCGCTGGAAGACCACGCCACGGTCGGCGCCAGGTTCCGAGGGCAGGGCTACTCCGTCGAGCAGGATCGTCCCGCGCGTCGGCTGCTCTTGACCCAAAAGCATGCGTAGGAAGGTGGACTTGCCGCAGCCCGATGGGCCGACGAGCGCGACGAAGGCACGCGAGGCGACGGTCAGCGAGACATCCTCAAGCACGATCTGGTCGCCATATTCCTTCCAGACCCTTTCTATTCTGAGCTCGCTCATGCCTGCTTCTCCAGTTCGGACCAGGGGAAGACGGCGATGCGGATACGGTCGAGCAGGTAGTTCATGACCACAGCGAGCAGGGTGATCCAGACGACATAGGGAAAGATTACGTCCATCGAGAGATAGCGGCGGACGAGGAAGATGCGGTAGCCGAGACCGGAATCGGACGAGATCGCCTCGGCGGCGATCAGGAACAGCCAGGCCGGCCCGAGCTGCAGCCTGAGGCAGGTGATCAGTCGTGGCAGGATCTGTGGCAACACGACGCGAAGGGCGATCTGCCAGGATGAGCCGCCAAGCGTCTCGGCCTTGACGATCTGTTCGCGGGGCAATTCCAGCGCCTTCAGGGCCAGGTCGCGGACCATCGTTGGCGCAACACCGATAACGATCAAGGCGATCTTCGACGTTTCTCCAAGGCCCATGACGATGAAGAGGATGGGCAGCAATGCCAGCGGCGGCACCATGGAAATGACGGCGACGAAGGGCGATAGAAGCGCTCTCAAATAAGGCAACATGCCGATCAGCATGCCCAGGCAAAGCGCGATCGCCGTGGAGATGCCAAGACCGGAGAGCAACCGGACGAGACTTGCCCCAGTATCCGACCACAGGAGGTAATCTCCGGTGCGAGGATCGGCGATGAAGGCCATGCGGTTGATGGCGTCGGCAAAGCCGGCGAAATTTGGAAGCAGCTTGTCATTGGCGTTTTCGGCAAGCCTTGCGGCGGAACCGATCGCATAGGCAATGATCAGCAGCGCAAAGGGCAAGAGCGTCAAGGCAAGCTGCGCGCCGGGACTTGGTTTGGTATTGATCCAACGCATGAATGGCTCCAAGAAATGAAACGCTGGCGGCGCTGCCGCGCCGCCGTTCAAGGAAGCTCAGAGCAGACCGTCGGCGGCCGACTTCATGTAGGCTTCGGTAAAGCGAAGCTTGACGTTGTTGCCGTCGCCGAGAACCTTACCGTCGGGCATTTCGATGCCGATGACATCGGCGGAAGGCGCCCCATTGCCGAGAAGCCCCTTCTGGAAGAGGAAGTTGCGCACCAGATCCATGGTCTTCGGCAGGTTCGGCGAGGTGGTGAAGGTGAGCGCATCGGCGGGCTTGTCGAAAAGGCGGGTCGCAGCGAGCTGTGCCTCGAAGCCCTTGAGATCGGTGCCCGATGCCTTGCCCATGGCTTCGCGGGCGGTCTTGCCCTCCGGCGTGTCGGCCTTCATCAGCGCGGCCGTTTCATACCAGATGCCGGCGAGTGCCTTGCCGAAATTCGGATTGTCCTTGAGCACATTGCTGTTGGCGACCATCAGGTCGATGATTTCGCCCGGCACCTGCGAACTGTCGAAAACCTTCTTGGCCGTCGGATCTTCGAGAATGGTTGAAACAAGCGGATTCCAGGTGACAACAGCCGAGACGTCAGGCGTCTTATAGGCCGCAACCATGTCGGCATCCGAGGTGTTGACCACCTTCACATCGCGTTCGCTGAGCTTGATGCTGTCGAGCGCGCGGGCGAGCAGATAGTGCGATACGGAATATTCGACGAGGTTGACGTTCTGGCCTTTGATATCGGCGAGGTTCGTCTTGTCCTTGAGGATGACGGCGTCATTGCCGTTCGAGAAGTCGCCGACGATGACGGCCGTCGTATCGACGCCGCCAGCAGCCGGTATGGAGAGGCCATCCATGTTGGTGAGCGTTACGGCATCGAAGGCGCCGGCCGTATATTGATTCATCGACTCGACATAGTCGTTGAACTGGGTGACCTCGATATTGATCCCATATTTGTCGGCCCATTTCTTGACAATGCCGTGGTCGCTCGCATAGCCCCAGGGCATCCAGCCGACATAGATCGACCAGGCGACCTTGAAGCTAGTCTTCGGCGCAGCACTGGCGACGGAACCGAGCCCGAGGGCCAGCGATACGGACAGGGCTGTGACGGAAAGAATTTTCGAAAAAGTCTGCATTGAAATTCCCCTTTTGCTTTTTTCAAAAAGGGATCGGCAAAGACCATCGCGCCGCCAATCCCTTGGCTTACGAGGTCTCCCGGGCTTTTATCCCGCCGTGCATCCGGTGGGATTTCTCCCCCAGCCGGTGGTGGCTCTCGGACCAGCCACGCTCGCAATGGAGCGCCGGAACCCTAGCCACCAACTCGAACAATACGAAGCAAGTGGTGTGCCAGATCGCAAACCATTGATTTGCTAGGGGATGATGCTAGGTGGTTGATGAAAAATTGAGCGATCTGAAAATTTGCGCGGAGAATATGCAATTTTGATGAGCGCGCTGATCTTCATTGGACAACGGATAAGGAACGATCGGGAAGCAGCAGGCTGAGCTTGCTCGTGTCGAGTTGGATAAGCGTAGTTCTCCTCCCACCTTGTGATAGCGAACTCACTGAGGAGGGCAAAAAACGCTCCTCGTGCTAGTCGATTAATTTTCGCTGTCGGCGATAAACGAGCTCGACGAGGCAGAGGCCTAACAGCTCTCTCCCTCAAAACTTCGGCGGCTTCTTACTCGCGGCGCGATAAGCGGCAATGACGGTATTGGCCATCAGCATGGCGATCGTCATCGGCCCGACACCGCCCGGAACCGGCGTGA
>NZ_JAQJCH010000014.1:0-134309 GCF_030182525.1 Rhizobium pantanalense | reverse complement strand
ACTTCTTCTTCGATGGCAATCCTAGCTCAGCGTGTCTCTTACTCTTCAGATTCCAGAATGCAGCATTGCTCCGGCACCGGCACGAGCATCGCGCTGCTTCCGGCAGCCATCGGCTCCGATAAGGCGCCATTGGCGACAATAGCACCAGCCGCCGTGTCGCATTGATACTGATAGGCGCGGCCGAGATAGGTGCGTGTTCCCAGAATCGCGGGCAGGCCGTTGCCTTTGCGTCGAACCGAAAGACCATCCGCACGGCAGCCAAGAATGAAGCTGTCCGGAATCGGTCCGAAATCGTCCTGCGATACTGTGATCCTGGCACCGCCCATGGCCTCGGCTGTAACAGAGGCGCCTTGCCGCTCAACAACACGCAGCGGCAGCAGATTTTCAAAGCCGACGAAGCGGGCCACAAAACTGTTGGCGGGCTTGCGGTAGAGGGTCTCGGGGGTATCGAGCTGCATGATGCGGCCGGCATTCATGATGGCGACGCGATCGGAGATCGAGAAAGCCTCTTCCTGATCGTGGGTGACGTAGAGCGAGGTCGTGCCATTGGCGCGCTGCAACTGGCGGATTTCCACGCGCATATCGACCCGGAGCTTCGCATCGAGATTGGAGAGCGGCTCGTCGAACATTAGGAGCGGCGGCTCGATGACGAGGGCGCGGGCGAGCGCGACGCGCTGCTTCTGGCCGCCGGATAGGGCGCCGGGCAGGCGGTCACCGAGGCCGGAAAGACCGACGCGCTCCAGCATTGCGGCGGCCCTCGTGAGGCGCTCCTTTGTCGGCATGCGGCGCTGCTTGAGGCCGAAGGCGACGTTTTCGAGTACGGTTAGATGCGGAAACAGCGCGTAGTTCTGAAACACCAGGCCGATATCTCTGGCATGCGCCGGCAGCGTCGTCAGGTCGCGCTCGCCGAGCTTGATCGTGCCGCTGGTCGGCTGCAGGAAGCCGGCGACGAGCCGCAGCGTCGTCGTTTTGCCGCAGCCGCTGGAGCCGAGCAGCGAGACGAGTTCGCCGGCCGCGACCGAAAGCGAAAGATCCTGCAGGACGGCCGTCTTGCCGTAATGGGCGCTGATGGAATTGATGGAGAGCGATACGGTCACAGGCGGCTACTTTGTCAGGAAGGTGAGGCCCAGGGTGGCTTCGACGATCGCCATGACGGCGACTGTGACGAGCATCAGCAGCACGGAAACCGAGGCGATGGTCGGGTCGAAGAATTGCTCCATATGGGCGAGGATCTGGATCGGGAGGGTGGAGATGCCCGGGCCCGTCAGGAAGACCGAGACCGAGACATCGTTGATCGAGGTGATGAAGGCGAGGATGAAGGCGGCGATGACGCCAGCGCGGATATTCGGCAGCACCACGGTCATGAAGGTCTTCAGCGGCGGGCAGCCGAGGCTGATTGCCGCTTCCTCGATCGAGAAATCGAAACTCGCGAGGCTGGCGCTGACGACGCGCACCGAATAGGGCAGCACAAGCAGCGCATGGCCGATCAGGAGACTTGGGAAGATCGGCAGTCCGAGCCCGATCGTGATCGATTTCATCAGCGAAAAGCCGAAGACGATTTCCGGAACGAGGATCGGCAGGACAAAGAGCGTCGAAAGCCAGCGCGGCAGTTCGACCCTATAGCGGCTGATGGCATAGGCGGCGGGAATGCCGATCAGCAGCGAAAGTGCCGTTCCGAGGAAGGCTAGTTCCAGGCTGGTGATCGCCGTCGTGCGGAAGGCCTCGATCTGAAAGATGTTCGCGAACCAGTGCAGCGTCAGGCCCTGCGGCGGGAAGGTGAGATAGGTCGTGTCGCTGAAGGCGGCGCCGATGATGATGACGAGCGGCGCCAGCAGGAACAGGAAGACGAGGGCGGTGAAAACGATGAGCGCGGGATGGACCGTTCTTGTCATGATCACACCGCCATCGGGTTCAGCCATCGCGCGAGACGGCTCATGATCGCGACAATGCCGATCGTGACCACCACCATGATGGCGGCGATCGTCGAGGCGCCGACCCAGTCGAAGGTGACCATGGCGCGCTGATAGAGGAAGGTGCCCATCATCATCTGCTTTTCGCCGCCGAGCAGCTGCGGCGTGGCGTAGGAGGTGAAGCTGCCGGTAAAGACCAGCACCGCGCCGACGATAAGGCCGGGCGTGGCAAGCGGCAGGATGACCTGGCGAAAGGTCGCGGCCGGGGTTGCGCCGAGCGAAGTAGCGGCCTGAATGAGATCCTGCGGTATGCCTTCAAGCACGCCGACGAGGGTCAGAATCATCAAGGGCACGAAGAGATAGACCATCGCGACAATGACAGAGCCCTCGGTGTAGAGCATCGAGAGCGGCTCGCTGATGACGCCGATCGATAGCAGGATGGTGTTGAGAATGCCGTTCTTGCCGAGAATGATCAGCCAAGCGAAGGAGCGCACGACGACGCCGGTCAGCAGCGGAAAGACGGCGGCGATGATCATCACGCTCTTGGCGCGGCCCGGCATCTGCGCGATCACATAGGCGGCGATGAAGCCGATAAACAGCGAGATCGCCGTCGTGATCAGCGCCACCTCGATCGTCCTGAAGAGCACTGTGCGGCGAAAGCCGCTGGAAAAGAAGGCGACATAGGCGGAGAAAACCCCCTTGGGTTCGCCAAAGGTCGCCGCGATCGTAATGATGACGGGAACGAGCAGGAAGAGCGTTACGGCGAGGATCGCCGGCGTCGCTAAACCCCATTTCATCAAATGCTTCATCAACCGAATTCCGTGAGTACGCCGCACGAGTATGCGGCATGCTCTGTTACATGCCAAAGATCTCGTTCCAGCGATCGACCCAGTCCGGTTGCGCCTCGATCAGCTTCTGATAGTCGATGCGGTTGAGCTTGGCGATCATCTCGGTGCCGTAGGTCCAGAGCTTGGCTTTCTCAGGCGGCAGCACGACCTTGGTCGAGACCGGCGCATCGACGCCCTGTTCAGCTTCCGCCTGCTGCACGTCCTTCGACAGGATGAAGTTGATGAACTGGTGCGCAAGCTCGACGTTTTCCGAGCCCTTCGGAATATTGACCGTGTTGAGGACGGCGATATCGCCATCCTTGAGGTCGGCCCAGGCCATCGTCGGAACGGCCGCGCGCAGGGACGACAGAACAAAATCCTGCGTGATCGCCACCTTTGCCTCGCCCGTCGAGATCAGGTTCACCAGCTCGGAGCCGGTATTGTAGTTCTTGACGACATTCGGCTTCAGCGCCTCGATGGCCTCAAACGCCTTGTCGGCATCGGCATAGGGATCGACGCCGGCATGCTTGCCGGCTTGGAGCACCGTCAGCGGCCCACCCGTCGTGGTGATGCCCGGAAGCGAAACGGCGGCCTTCAGGTCATCACGCCAAAGATCGTTCCACGAGGTAATCGGCGGGTTCACCTTCGCCGTATCATAGACGATACCGATGCGGCCGATCGTGTAGGCGGGGCCGTAATTGCCTTGCGGCGCCTTGGCGATATCGTAGAGATCGGCAAGGTTGGAGATCTTGCTGCGGTCGATTTCCTGGAAGAGACCCTGCTGGATGCCGAGCTGCGAATAGCTGTCCGTGAGATAGATGACGTCGACGCCCTTACCCCCGCGCAGCTTCAGCTTGTTGAGACGATCGGCATTGTTGCCGGTTTCGAAGACCACGTCGCAGCCGCAGATCTTCTTGAAGGGCTCGATGATGTTGGCCTGCATCTTCTCGCCATTATAACCCCACCAGGAAACGGTTAGCGTCTTTGCCTGAGCGAAGGCCGGCATGGCGGTTGCCGCGGCAAGGAAAGCAAATCCCGCAACACGGGCAAGGGTGAGGCCGTTCATTCTCGAAATCCTTTTGGTCAATGAAATCTGGGATATGTTTCAAGCTTGCAGGATACTATTTTTCGAGCACCGTCTTTACAAGCCCAACAAATGGGCAGGGTGGTGGTTTTTGCCTTTGGTGGGATGAATATGTTGCGTCACGCTGCGACGTCTGGCCATTGCACATCGTTGAAATCCGCGAACTCTTCTCCTCATTCGGGAGAATGAGCGCCGCAGCAATGCCTTCACTTTACACGCGATTATTCGGCCGGTGGCCGGGCAGCTTTACAGGCGGATCGGTCATCTCTACCCTCACTTGACCGAATATCCTGCAGGCATGCTTCTCATGACATCCCCAAACACAAATCTTCCCGACGATCTGCTCATCAACGCGGCGGACGAGGTACTGATCCGTCAGGATCTGACGCTGACCGCGCTCGGCCGTCGGCCCGCAGATCGCCTGCTGCGTGTCGGCAGGCTTTTGGATGTGCATAGCCGCACCTGGCTGGACGATCAGGAAATCGTCATCAAAGGTCGGCGCATCGCCTATGTCGGTCCGGCCGGCAGTTATCAGGGCGAGGTGAGCGAGCGTGTGCACGAGCCGCATCTCGCAGCCGTTCCCAGTTTCGGCGAGGCACACAAGCATATCGAAAGCTCGCATCTGACGCCGGAATGGGAAGCGGCTCTGGTCATGCCGCATGGTGTCACCTGGACTTGCGAGGCGAGCCACGAGTTTTCCAATGTGAATGGTGCCCGCAATCTGGAATTCTGGCTGGAAGCGCGTCGCCGCGGTTCGCCGATGAAGATATTTCCCCTGCCGGGATCGGCCGTGCCGCCGACGGCTTACGAATGGGGCGGCGGCCACTTCGGCTATGACGAGCAGAAGTCGTTTCTGAGCGAAAGTCTGATGGTGGCCGGGCTCGACGAGGTCATGGATTGGCCTTCCGTCAGCAACCCGGAGAATCCGGCTTACGATCGCCTCTGGGGCATGATCCGGGCCACCTTCGAACAGCGCGGCGTCGTCGAGGGTCATGGCGCGGGCCTGCGCGATCTGGCGTCGATCAATGCCTTTGCGGGCGCCGGCCTTGCCTCCGATCACGAGGGCTGGTTCCTCGACGAGATCTGGGAGAAGCTGACGCATGGCCTGTTCATCGAACTCCGTCCGCATTCCCTGCCCGAGGTCATCAAGGGGTTGATCGATAAAGGCCTGTCCGACTGGTCGCAGATCGCCTTCGTCACCGATGATCGCAGCGCCAGCGATACGCTGAAGATCGGCGCGACGGATTATAATGTCCGCCTCGCGATCGAAAACGGGCTGTCGCCGGAAACCGCCATTCAATGCGTGACGATCAATCCCGCTCGGCACATGCGGCTGACGCCATGGGTCGGCTCGATCGCGCCCGGCCGTTTTGCCGATATCGTGCTGCTGGATGACGTGAAGACGCTGTCGATCGCCAAGGTCTGGGCCGATGGCAGGCCGGCATCCGAAGGCAAGGCTTTTGTCGGCGTCCGGCCCGAGATCGACTGGCCGGCATGGGCAACGTGGACGGTCCGCATGGATCGGGCCGTGACGCCAGAGGATTTTCGCATTGCCGCCCCGTCAACGTCCGACACCGCCAAGGCCGCATTGCTGCGGCCGTTCCACTGGGCTGATGATTTCATCACTATGGATCTGCCTGTCCGAGAGGGCGCAGTGCAACGCGACCATGATCGTAACGTTACGAAATTTGCAATCGTCGACCGTTTTTCCGGCGAGGCCAAGGTCGCGCGCATGTTCTGGCTGGGCACAGGCCCACGCACGCCGGATACCGCCCTCGGTGCCACGCTCGGCCACGATAAGCACAATATCTGGGTCGTAGGCTCTTCCGATGAAGCCATGGCGATGGTCGCCAATGCGCTGAAGGAGCAGCAGGGTGGCTGGGTGCTGGTGTCGGGCGGCAAGGTCGTCGCCCGCGTCCGTTATGAGGTCGGCGGTCTGATGACGGCGCGCTCGGCCGAGGAGCTGGATGCTGAGATGCAGGCGCTCTATAAGGCCGGCGCCGAGATCGACTGGATGTATGAGCCAACCTTCTCGCCCCGCTGGTGGCCGGGCTTTCCCGAGCGGCTTTCCTTCGCGACGCTCACCTGCGCGCCCTGGCGCTGGGTTCTGGTCGCTCCCTCCGAAAGGGCGCCGGAAGGTTTCGTCAATGTCGCGACCGGGGAAACGCATCCGATCGTCTGGTGAGGATATCCGTTTTTCATATTCTGAATATCGGCCGCGCCATTGATCGTTGATGAGCTGCTCGACCGGGTGGATTGTGATCGGAGCTTGACGGCCGACGTCGGTTCTTTAATTATCTATTTGGTTACTTATGGCGAGCCGCAGGCCGCGAAAGGGTGAAGCATACCCATCCCCACGTCGAGTGAGCGGCAACCGGGCGGAGGAGGCTCTGGTGAGTGCAGTTGATAGTGACAGGTCGCGGATGGTGTCGGCATTTTCCACATTGGGATGTGCGGATTTCGAATTGAACGAAGCCCTTGGATTGGCGACCAAGCATGGCATCGACTCCATCGAAATCCGCGCCCTTGGCGGCACTGTCGATCTGGTTGCCTATTTCACCGAAAGGTTCGGTTCTCCGGCTGGCCTAGCCAAAGTGCTGCAGGCCTCTCCCGTCAGCGTCTGTGCCTTCAATACTTCGCTGCGTCTTGTCGGTGCGACAGCCCAGGCAAAGGAAGAGTTCCTGGGCTATCTTCCATGGGCTGAGGCCGCCGGCGTTCGTTCGCTCCGGGTCTTCGACGGTGGCGAAACCGCCGACACGGGCGAACTGGCCGAGGCGCTGGCGACGCTGCAATGGTGGCGTGAGACAGCGGAGCGTGAAGGCTTTCATGCGGCCATGGTCATCGAGACACATGATTTCCTTGCATTGCCGGACGCTATTCCACGCTTCCTTGAAATAGCACCCGATTGCGCTCTTATCTGGGATACGCATCATACCTGGCGCAAGGGCGGGCAAGATCCCGTCGAAACCTGGAAGCAGGTTCGGGGCAACACCCGACATCTCCACATCAAGGACAGCGTTTCGAGGCCGGGGCCGAGACTGCCCTATAGTTACGTGCTGCCCGGTACCGGCGAGTTCCCGATGCCGGCGCTGCAGTCAGCGCTCGATGCCGATGGTTATGCCGGCATCATGAGTCTGGAGTGGGAAAGATTGTGGCACCAAGATCTGCCGCCTCTGGATTTGGCCCTGCAGGCAGCGCGGCAAAGTGGCTGGTGGTCCCGGGCAAGTGGCGAATAATTGTTGAAGAGCATTAATATTTTAGTTTAGTTGTACAGGAGAAAGCTGCGCGGAGATTGACTTTTGCAGCGCTAATTAATTAGTGTATTAGCAATTATTAAATAACTATCTCGTAGGCATGTCCGTGCCGGGTTGACTATGGTCTTCGGCGCAATATTTCCAGCTCGATGAAGGGGGCCTCAATGATTGAGGTTTGAGGGTGTCTGGAAGATGGAAGAGGCGGATTATAGACACCGGAATCCGATGTTTCGGCGGGAGGCACGCCGTTCATCACCCGCTGTTTCCTGCTCCTGGATGTTCCTCGATCGCCGCGTCGCCCCGAAAGGGAAGTCCGATGAACGGTAGTGCAAGCCGCGAGGAGGAGGGACATGGAGCCCTGATCTTGAAGGCGATCGCCGAAGGTGGCCTGGGTTTTGCGGCGCAATGGATTCATGATGCCGCAAATGTCGGCAAAGTGTTCTACGCGGAAAGCCTGGCGCGCGTAACGGACTCGGATGGCACCGTGCACACGGCCGGCACCTTCGTCTCTCTGCTCGAGCGACAGGATCGCTGGTTCGATCTCGATCTGCGTATTCTGGACATGGTGCTGTCCGATCTGACTGCGGATGAGGCGCTGGTTCTCGGTTTCAATCTCTCCGCCACCAGCCTGTCGCACTCCGATCGGTTCGCTGAAATATTCGGCCGAATCAGCCGTCGCCCAGAGCTTGCTTCGCGCCTCATCATCGAGGTCACCGAAAGTTATCCTGTGGTTGGCGTATCCATCGAGCGCATGAAGATGATCCGTGGTCTCGGCTGTCGTATCGCCATTGATGATTTCGGCTCCGGCTTCGCCACGCCGGCATCGCTGTTGCAGGTGCCTGCCGATATCATCAAGATCGATGCGGCTTTCGTGTGGGATAACAGACGAGGCCGCGACGGAAGCGACAGTCTCTCCCATCTTGTCGGTTTTGCCGCCTGCTTTGCTCCCTTCGTCGTCGTGGAGGGTATCGAAACCAGCTCCCAGCTCGATGTGGCGCGGGAAGCGGGCGCAACGCATGTACAGGGCTTCCTGCTGTCGAAGCCGGTTTCCTTGGCCCAGCTCCGGCGCTACAAGCGGAAAGCCGTCTTGCGGGGGGTGGAATGATTGTTCCTGCCGTTTTCCCGCCGGATATGGCCGCGATCTTCAAACCTTATGCATGGCGTATGTCTGCCGGTCTTTCGCCGAAGCCTGCCATCAGGGCTTTGCAGGTGACGTCATGATGAAGCAGCCGGCTTTCACATCGGCCTATCAGATCTCGGCGGCCCGGGCGGCGAGCGAGCTCAAGGCGAAGACATTGCTGCGCGCTTTTGTGAGCCGGCTTCGCATCGTCTTCTCCGGGAGCGGCGAGCTGGACGCTACATTCGTCGGCGGGGCCGAGCCGCATGTCCTTATCTGCGATCAGTCGGCAGAGGCGATTGGCCGCGTCAGCATAGATGCCGAGACCGGGCTCTATGTTCTGTGCGAGCTCGGCGGTCATGCTGATGATATCGTTATCGTGACCGCGAGCGAAAATCGATTGATCGAGGAGATCACTCTCCATCTTGGTAATGGCCGTTTGCTGCAGGGAGCGGTCGATACCGCCGTCAGCAGCCTCGTTGGCCAGACGATGGAGGATGTCGAGCGCAAGCTTATTCTCCAGACGCTGCAGCATTGTGGCGGAGATCCCACTCATACGGCGTTCATGCTCGGCATGCCGCTCGTCACTCTTTGCAACAAGCTGGCGGTCTACTTCTCGGACTCCGCCGGCGAACTGCCGCAGACCGCTGCGGATATGGGATACGGAGCGAAAGGCTTCCGGCTGTGATTGCGCACGCATTTTATGCGGACGCATTGTGCCCCGGTTACCAAACCGGGATCGCGCTCTTGGAACAGGGCGCAAATCGAAACGGCGCGCTGCCCGGCTGCGGGTATCGCGCATGATGCAATTCGAGCGGGGCGGCGCACGAGGAACCAAATGAGATCCGGGAAAAGATCATGGATTCTTTCAGCGAGAGAAAAGACCCCGTACCCCAGAAGACGCCTGCTTTGTTCGATGGCTGCGTGAAGATCGTTTCGGCCTATGTCAGCCATAATGCCATCCCTGTTCACAGCCTCCCCAGGCTTATCAAGGATATTCACGAGGCGCTGCAAACATTGGATGGGTCGGCTTCGATCGTCGATCGAAGCAACCTGGTGCCGGCGGTGGATTTGAAGAAATCGGTGACAAACGACTACATCGTCTGCCTCGAAGACGGCAAACGCTTCAAGACCCTGAAGCGCCATTTGCGCGTGCATTATGGCATGACGCCCGAGGAATACAGGCAGAAATGGGGACTTGCTCCCAACTATCCGATGGTTGCGCAGAATTACGCCAACCGTCGCTCGGAACTTGCCAAGATTTCCGGCCTCGGTGCGAACGGCAACAAGAGGGAAAGCGTCGGCTGAAGCAATTCGCAAACAGGCGCCTCATGCGCTGCTGACGGCTCGACTTCGATGCTCCGTGGGAATGCAGGCGGATTTCGCGAACGCTTTTCATGCGTTTTGCGATGCTTGCTGTAGCGCCGTGTCTGCCGGCGGAATGCTGCAAATAAAAATGGCGCCTCGTCAGGGGCGCCATTGTCTTATCGAGAATGTTTGACGTCTTTATCGCGACGATTAGAAGACCTGGCGCAGCACGATGAACAGCACGAATGCCAATGCGATCGAGGCCGGCAACGTCAGGATCCAGGCCATCAGCATGTTGCGCACGGTCGACCACTGCAGGCCGGAACCGTTGGCCGCCATGGTGCCGGCGACGCCGGAAGACAGGACGTGCGTGGTCGAAACCGGCAGGCCTAGATGGTCGGCAGCACCGATCGTCAGCATGGCGACGACTTCGGCGGCAGCACCCTGGCCATAGGTCAAATGCGTCTTGCCGATCTTTTCGCCGACGGTGACGACGATACGCTTCCAGCCGACCATGGTGCCGAGGCCGAGTGCCAAGGCGACGGCAACCTTCACCCAGAGCGGGATGAACTTGGTCGCGTGATCGACGGCGGCGTGATAGTTGGTCACGGCTTTCAAGTCGTCGGCGCTCATCGGCAGCAGCTTCTGCTTGTCGATGAGCTTCAGCGATTCACCGATCAGGTAGATATCGTTACGAACGTTACCGACAAGCCCGTTTGGCAGCTTCTCGACGCTCGGATAGGCGGCGACCTCAGCGCTCGTGGCATGAATGTATGCTTGAAGAGCCGGCGTCGTCGCGTCCGTCCAGGTCTTGGTCTTGACGGCACTGCTGACGGCGGCCTTGGGATCGGCCGGCGCGGCAACGCCCGGCTTCACGTACTTGCCAAGCACGGTCTCGACCTGCATTGAGGCGGCCTTGTAAGCTTCGAGATAGTTGACATCGGGTGTGCGGTTCAGCGCGAAAGCCGTCGGCACGAGGCCGATGAGGATGAGCATGATGAGGCCCATGCCCTTCTGGCCGTCGTTCGAGCCATGGGCGAAGCTGACACCGGTGCAGGTGAAGATCAGCAGGCCGCGGATCCAGGCTGGCGGCGGCGTATTGCCCTTCGGGGCTTCATAGAGTTCTTTGTTGCGGATCAGCACCTTGGCGACCAGCAGCAATATTGCAGCCATGGCAAAGCCGATGATCGGCGACAGAAGCAGCGACATGCCGACGCTGCTCGCCTGCGACCAGTCGACACCGCTGGTGGCAGAGCCGGCGGGCGCCAGGAACTGGTTGGCGAGGCCGACGCCGATGATCGAGCCGACGAGCGTGTGCGAGCTCGATGCCGGCAGGCCGAGATACCAGGTGCCGAGGTTCCAGATGATGGCGGCCGTCAACAGGGCGAAGACCATCGCCAGACCCGAGCCGGAGCCGACCTGCAGGATGAGTTCGACCGGCAGCAGCGCCAGGATGCCGAAGGCGACGGCGCCTGAAGACGTGAGAACGCCGAGGAAGTTGAAGAAGCCCGACCAGATGACGGCGAATTCCGCCGGCAGCGAGCGCGTATAGATGACGGTTGCCACAGCATTGGCCGTATCGTGGAAACCGTTGACGAATTCGAAGCCGAGCGCGATCAGCAGCGCCAGGCCGAGCAGGATCCACGGAACGGCGGCGGCTTCGGCGAGGTCGCTGCCAAGGGCATAGCCGACATAGGCAAGGCCGGCCAGCACGACGACACCGAAGATCGGCAGAAACCATTTTGCCGAACTACCGGCGCCGTGAATTGGATGGTTGGCATTGCCACCCTCCGAAGTGTTTGAAGCGAGGTCGACCATCCCAAACTCCTTTATGGCAATTGATATCGTTGGTGTAAGCCTCCTTCATGAAACTCTCGTGACGCGCGAGTAGGTTGCGGCTGGCTGCAAATACCGGCAACAATATGCTTTTCGGGCCGTGGTCAGGCGTTTGGTCTGATCTTGATTTCGCCGTCAAATGGCCTTTTTCGGTTCAGCCCGCGTTCATACCTCAGGGGGTTAAATCCCGGATGTAAGGGACTTGGATAGAGGGCCATCAAAATGAGATCGTCCGTGATTGCCATTGCTGCCTTGTTTGGCAGCCTGGTTGTATCTTCGGCAGAGGCAATGCCTATCCCAGCCGTTGGGACAGCGGCCTCAGCGCCGATCGTGAAAGTTGACTATGCCTGCGGTCGTGGCTGGCACCTGACGCGCTGGGGCGAATGCCGCCCCAATCGTTGGGGTCCGCCGCCCCGCCGCTGGGGTTACTACAGGCCGCCACCGCCGCCGCCATGGGGCTGGCACGGCCATCGCCATCATCGCGATGGTTGGCGCGATGACCGTTGGCGCGATCGCCCGCGTTACTGGTAAGATCAGAAACACCGCCGCACTTCGCGGCGGTGTTTTGCTGAGAGCAATTCTAGGAAAAGCGCGACAACAAAGAGCTGGAACGATTCGCGGATTTTGCTGAGAAGCTGACCCGCTCTAAGGCTGAGTTGGGGGCCGTAACGCGCGCGCTGCGAGCCATAGTCCTGCAAGAACGAGCAGGCCGGCCGACAAAATTGCAGCAAGGCTTTTCGCATGAAGCGCTATATCGGCAAGTTTGGGTCGGATGAGATCGGCCGTATTGAAGTTCTCGCCGCTGAATTTGCACAGGACGAGCGAGAGATTGTTGCGCACGAGTACCGCGTCGATATCAGAGACGAGATCGACGACCGATGCCTTCTCCCCTCTCGTGACACGCATCTGCAGCAGCACTGCCTTCGCTGCAGCGAGGTAGGCGTGGGAGCATTCGTTGAATGGGCTTTCCTCGTCGCTGACGCTGCCCGGCATCAGGCCCCATAAGCAATAGGCGCGCTGGATCTGCGCGAAGTTCAGGAGGCGGCGAAAGGTTTCGTCGGTATCCGATATGCTCTCGGCAAGCGAGACTATACGCCCGTAATAGGGAGCGATTACAGCCATCTCGCCATGGGTGAGATTGGGAATCGGGATGCCGACCTGGCTGCCGGAGGAGCCGCCGCCATGCGCGGCAACGGAAGCTGGCCAACCCGCAAAGATGAGACAGAAGATTGCAAACAGGAGGCCACCTGGATACAGGCGTCTCCCGCGCATGTTGCCATGCGCGGGATGCGATCTATTTACCACACTAAGCCCGGCGTAGTGCCGCATTGCCGTAGCGTGTCTGCGGCAACTGACGTTCCGCCCAGGCTCCGAAGGCAAGGCCGAGCGTCGTCCAGAGGATGGCGTGCATGCCGAGCGATGTGATGCGGAAGCGCCAGAGCACGACGGCGGAGAATTGCTCGGGCACTTCGTTGATGGGAGGCAGCAGATATTGGATCAGCGCGATGAAGGCGATGTAGCCGATGCCGGCGATGATCGCACCGTTCCAGGAGCCATATCGCGCCGCCAGCCTGCGACCGAAGCCCACAGCGACGATCATGCCGACGACGGAGGCAACGATCATGATGAAGAACAGTTCAGTTCTCGCGCCGATCGTATCGGGATTGCCGACGGCCGGCGGATTTGCCGGATACTTGATGTCGGGCACGAGCGAAATCGCCACGAAAGCGGCGATGGCGAGCAGTGCCGCCGTGCCGCGTGCACCCAAGGGGCTGACGCGGCCGTAAACGAACGAGAACACCAGCGCGAACAGTCCGCCTATTGCGGTCGAAAAGATTACGCTGCCGGTGAAAAGGCCGATGCCAGCCTGTGTGGCGCGGCTGACGATTTCCGGCTCCGGCGCTTCGCCGGCCGCCTGTGCGGTCTTTTCTTCAAAGCCGATGGCCCAGTCGACCAGCGGTTCGCCGAAGATGTGGGCGAAGGCAAAAACGAGAATACCGGCAAAGGCCCCGACGATCATGCCGCGGAGCAAAAGACGTCCAACCATGTGCTTGACCCCTTAGTGGCAGGGGAAGCCGAGCAGGTGACGGGCGTCATGCACGAATTCATGCACATACGTGCCCGAGATGAGCGAGGTCGCGCCTTCCTCTGCACCGATGAAATAGATCGCGAGCAGCATCAGCAGGCCGGCAAAAATAGCCCAGGGCAGGATTTGGCCGAGCGGAATCGGCTGCGGAACTGCGGTTGGGGCGAAAGTGGTGTCGGACATTGTATTTCCCTCTTTAAGAAAAGCGCGTTCCATTTGCGGAAGGGTTCTTGCGGGAAGGGTCTGGCTCTCGGAAGGCGGAACTCGTCCGTCTTCGATTACAGTGGCGCGACCGCGCCGGGATTCCACCGGCTTCCACACCCGCAAGTGCAAGTTTATAGCTATCTGCAAATATAATTGTCAATCAAGCGCCACTGCGATGCGAAATCGCGACAAGAGCGCGGCAGGGGATGGAGTTGGAACAGTCTCATGAAAACGCGTTTGAGCTGGATTTGCCATGGGGCAACGCAAGCCAATCGGAATGGCTGCTTTCCGGATGACGAACCCTTGGAGGCGAAGGCGGCGCAGCAGGCTCAATCCTTATCCTTCGGGCTGGGGGCGATCGATCGGGTCTGGGCTAGCCCGGCTCTGCGCGCGCGCCAGACCGCCGCGGTTCTCGGTCTCGACGCTATCCCGGATGTCGCCTTGCGCGAATGCGATTATGGCGACTGGCGAGGGCAATCGCTAGCCGAACTGCATGAAAGGGATGCGGAGTCCCTGACGCTCTGGATGACGGACACGTCCGTCGCGCCGCATGGCGGCGAAGCCCTCTCGTCGGTCATGAAACGCGTCGGCGAATGGATGGGAAATCATATCGAGGATGCCGGCCATATCGTCGTCATCACCCATGCGAGCGTCATTCGCGCTGCCGTTCTGCAGGCCCTGCAGGCGCCGCCTGCGGCATTCTGGGCTGTTGATGTCGAGCCGTTCGGGATCGTCGAGATGACGAGCGACGGCCGGCGCTGGCAGCTTCGCTTCTCGAAGATGACGATCTAAGATCTGTGGGGATTCACATTGGCTTGATGTGGTTCAAGCCTTTGATGGATCGTTTATTCTGACTGACGCCCAATGGGCGAAGATGGCACGATATTGTCTGGACAAACCACCGATCCCGGACGTAGCGGCAGTGACAACCTGTGCTCGGCGGGCGCTTGCGGTCCGCTGGTTTCGTTATTTCTTCTTTCCTTGATCGTGATGCCATTTGATGGCGAAGAACATGCCCGTGCCCAACACGAGAACCTTGAACGTAATGAAGACTATAGGGAACCAATCCATTATTTTGAATATTTCCAGGCTATTACTTGACACTATCTATCGTGAGGAGCGCTAACTCAAAACTGCTGCTTCAGCAGCTTCATCTCTTGTTCAAACCATCGCCGAATCCATTACCGGAAAGCACAGGGTGGCGATCAACGGGCCGCTTTTGCCCGCTGCCGCTCGAAATAGACGAGATAGACGGCCAGCCCTAATGTCATGGCGGCCAGTCCATACCAGGTGATGGCGTAAACGAGATGGCTGTTGTGGAAGGTGATCTGCGTAAGTCCGCCCACGGGCAATCCGCCGGGATTTTTCGCATCGTCGGCATCGATGAAGTAGGGCGCCACGTTCTGCAGCCCGCGGGTCTCGGCGATTGCGGTCACGTCGCGTGAATACCAGCGCTCCTCCGCCGGCACGTTCGAACGCAGCAGCGTGCCTTTTGGCTCGCTGATCCGCAGCAGGCCGGTAACCGTGGTCTCGCCGGAAATTTCGCCTTCTGCGCGCGTCGCCGGATTGCGCTTCTCTGTGGGAACGAAGCCGCGGTTGACGATGATGGTCGTGCCGTCTGCAAGCTTCAGCGGCGTCAGCACCCAATAGCCTGCGCCGAGCGCGGTCGAGGCATAGACCTGCACCTGCCTGTCATTGAGGAAAGTGCCGCTTGCCTGCACATGCTTGTATTCGGAGTTTTCGGCTGTGACGTCGGCCCACTCTGCGGCGCCGGGAGCCGGAACCGCCGGAGCATGCACGCGTGCATTGACCCGGGCGATCAGATCCAGCTTCCATTGCAGACGCTTCACCTGCCAGGTGCCGAGACCGATGAGGAGGGCCGTCAGAAGCAGAAGCAGCGACACCCAGATGACCAGGGTAAGCGTCGAGCGCGGCTTGCCCTGAGACGTGTTCGAGGAAATATCGGTCATGGCGCTGATCTCCGGGGAGGCGCCGCCGCATGATTTCGGGAGGTTCGATTCTCTTCGCTGAAGATCATGCGTCGTCGGGAATATTCGGCTGCGGCTATTGGCATGTTCAGGCACGCACTGCGCAGCATTCGGCGGAATTCTCGCGCCGGAAAGACGGCAGGCCTTCGACTGAAGGCCCGCCGCTCGGTTTTATGGCATGTTGCGCATCATCTCGGGCGACATGGGCATCATGTTCGCGTTGAGGTGATGCATGACCCAGAGCGAGCCGGACAGTGCGATGATGACGATCACGATCGTAAAGATCAGCGCCATCATGTTCCAGCCGCCTTCCGAGCGGGTGTTCATGTGCAGGAAGTAGATCATGTGCACGACGATCTGGATCGCGCCGAGGATCATGACGATCGCTCCGGTGACGGCCGGATCGGAGATGACCTTGCCCATGACCAGCCAGAAGGGAATGGCGGTCAGGATGACGGAGAGGATGAACCCCGTCATGTAGCTTTTGAAGGTGCCGTGTGATGCCTCGTGGCCGCCGTGGTGATCGTGGCCGTGGGCGTCGCCGGAATGATGCGAATGGTTTGTGTTCGAGCTCATCCGAGAACTCCCATGAGGTAGACGAGGGAAAACACGCCGATCCAGACGACGTCGAGGAAGTGCCAGAACATCGAGAGGCACATCAGGCGGCGCTTGTTTTCCGGAATCAGGCCATAGCGGCCAACCTGCACCATCAACGTGATCAGCCAGACGATACCGGTGGTGACGTGCAGACCGTGCGTACCGACCAGCGTGAAGAAAGCCGACAGGAAGGCACTGCGCTGCGGGCCGGCGCCATCGAGGATCAGGTGATAGAACTCATAGAGTTCGAAGAAGATGAAGAGAGCGCCGAAGATGCCGGTGATCGTTAGCCACATCAGCGTGCCCGACTTGTTGTCCTTCTCCATCGCCAGCATGGCGAAGCCATAGGTGATGGAGGAGAAGAGCAGCATCGCCGTGTTGAGGGCGACGAGCGGCAGCTCGAAGAGGTCGGCCGGCGACGGGCCGGCCGCATAGCTGTGGCCGAGCACGGCGAAGGTGGCGAAGAGGACTGCGAAGATCAGGCAGTCGCTCATGATGTAGATCCAGAAGCCCAGCATGGTGCTGCCTTCCGGATGATGCTCTTCCGTCATGTAGAAGGCGGGTGTTTCGCCATCCTTCGGAGCGTGTGCGGTTGGGGTCGTCATAGGTCTTACACCTGTCCTGCGAGCTGCTTCGTACGCTCGTTCTCGGTCTTAACGACCTCGTCGGCGGGGATGTGGTAGTCGCGCTTGTAGTTGAAGGTATGGCCGATCGTGATGACGATCATCGCGACGAAGGTGATGGCGGCGAGCCACCACATGTACCAGATCATCCCGAATGCGAAGCCGATGGAGAGAACGCCGAGGATGATGCCCGTGCCGGTATTCTTCGGCATGTGGATCGGAATGAAGCCTTCGGTCGGCCTGACATAGCCGCGATTCTTCATGTCCCACCACGCGTCGTGATCGTAGACGATGGGCGTGAAGGCGAAGTTGTAGGCCGGCGGCGGCGACGAGGTGGACCATTCCAGCGTGCGGCCGCCCCAGGGATCGCCCGTATGATCGCGAAGCTCTTCGCGCTTCATGAAGCTGACGGCCAGCTGGATGAGGAAGCAGGCGATACCGATGGCGATGAGACCGGCGCCGAAGGCCGCGATGATGAACCAGATCTGCAGCGACGGATCGTCGAACTGGCTGACGCGGCGCGTAACGCCCATCAGGCCGAGGATGTAGAGCGGCATGAAGGCGAACCAGAAGCCGATCTGCCAGAACCAGAAGCTCATCTTGCCCCAGAAGGGGTCGAGCTTGAAGCCGAAGGCCTTCGGGAACCAGTAGTTGACGCCTGCGAACATGCCGAAGAGCACGCCGCCGATGATCACGTTATGGAAGTGGGCGATCAGGAACAGCGAGTTGTGCAGCACGAAATCGGCCGGCGGAACCGCGAGCATGACGCCGGTCATGCCGCCGATGGTGAAGGTCACCATGAAGCCGACGGTCCACAGCATCGGTGGCTCGTAGCGGATACGGCCGTGGTACATCGTGAACAGCCAGTTGAAGAGCTTTGCACCCGTCGGGATCGAGATGATCATCGTCGTGATGCCGAAGAAGGAGTTCACGCTGGCGCCCGAGCCCATCGTGAAGAAGTGGTGCAGCCAGACGAGGTAGGAGAGGATCATGATCACGCAGGTGGCGTAAACCATCGAGGCGTAGCCGAAGAGGCGCTTGCCGCAGAAGGTTGCGACGACTTCCGAGAAGACGCCGAAGGCCGGCAGGATCAGGATGTAGACTTCCGGGTGGCCCCAGATCCAGATGAGGTTGACATACATCATCGGATTGCCGCCGAGGTCGTTCGTGAAGAAGTTCGTGCCGGCGTAACGGTCGAGGGTCAGCAGAGCGAGCGTCGCCGTCAGGATCGGGAAGCTGGCTACGATCAGGATGTTGGTGCAGAGCGACGTCCAGGTGAAGACGGGCATCTTCATGAAGGTCATGCCCGGGGCGCGCATCTTGACGATGGTGGCGATCAGATTGATGCCCGAAAGCGTCGTTCCGATACCCGCGACCTGCAGGCCCCAGATGTAATAATCGACCCCGACGTCTGGACTATAAGCGATGCCGGAAAGCGGCGGGTAAGCCAGCCAGCCGGTTTTCGCGAATTCACCGATGAAAAGCGAAATCATGATGACGATCGCGCCTGCCGTCGTCATCCAGAACGAGAAGTTGTTGAGGAACGGGAAGGAAACGTCGCGGGCGCCGATCTGCAGCGGCACGACGAGGTTCATCAGACCGGTGACGAAGGGCATCGCCACGAAGAAGATCATGATGACGCCGTGGGCGGTGAAGATCTGGTCGTAGTGATGCGGCGGCAGGTAGCCCTCGGATCCGTTGAAGGCGATCGCCTGCTGCAGGCGCATCAGCAGCGCGTCGGAAAAGCCGCGCAGCAGCATGATCAGCGCCAGCACGACATACATGATGCCGATCTTCTTGTGGTCGATGCTGGTGAACCATTCCTTCCAGAGATAGCCCCAGAGGCGGAAATAGGTCAGCAGGCCGAGAACCGCGATGCCGCCGATGGCGACGCCGATGAAGGTCACGACGAGGATCGGTTCGTGATACGGGATCGAATCGAGCGTCAGCCGACCGAAGATGAATTTATAGAGGTCCGGGTTGGAAAACATGGATTGCCTCTGTCCCTTATGAATGTCTTGTTATTGAGCGCACCGGATCAATGACCCTGATGCTGCGCCGAACCGGTCGACGAATCGGAAGAAGAGCCGTTGCCCATATCCATGCCCGGCATGGAGTTGTCGCCATGCTGCATGGTGTGGCCGCCGTCAGCCTTGACCGGCGTGACCTCGGCCGAGGCGCCATCGCGATTGTCATAGATCAGGCGCTCGCGGTTTTCGTGGCTTTCCTTGCCGCCGCCGCCCTTGGCGTCGATATGCATCATTTCGCTCATGCACATCTTGCTCGGATCGGCGCACATATTGAGGATGGCATTGTAAAGACCATCGTCGACGGCGTTGAAGTACTGCACCGGGTTACGTTCGCTCGGCTTGGCAAGCGTCAGGTATTCATTGCGGCCGAGCGCCGTGCCCTGGCTCTTGGCCTTCTGGACCCACTGGTCGAAACCGGCCTGATCCAAACCGTGGAACTTGAAGCGCATGTTCGAGAAGCCGGCGCCGCTATAGTTGGCCGACAGGCCCTGGAATTCGCCGGGATGGTTGATGACGGCGTGGAGCTTCGTCTCCATGCCCGGCATGGCGTAAATCTGGCCTGCCAGCGCCGGGATGAAGAAGGAGTTCATCACCGAGGAGGCCGTGATCTTGAAGTTGATCGGGCGGTCAACGGGAGCTGCCATCTCGTTGACGGTGGCGATACCGTATTCCGGATAGAAGAAGAGCCATTTCCAGTCGAGCGCGACCACTTCGACCGTCAGCGGCTTCACGTCGGCGCTGAGCGGCTTGTCAGCGGCGATGCGGTCGAGCGGGCGGTAGGGGTCGAGCTGATGGGTGCTGATCCAGGTCACCGCGCCGAGCGCGATGATGATGGCAAGCGGAGCGGACCAGATGACCAGCTCCAGACGTGTCGAATGATGCCACTCCGGCTCGTAGGTCGCTTCGTTGTTCGACTGGCGGTATCTCCAGGCAAAGAACAGCGTCAGGAAGATCACCGGGATGATGATGATCAGCATCAGCACGACCGAGACGATGATGAGGTCTCGCTGCTGCATGGCGATATCGCCGGAGGGAGCCATCACCACCAGATTGCAACCTGAGAGCAGCAAAAACAAAGGGATGACGGATAAACGGCTGAAAATCTTCGATAGTCTTGGCACGTCTTAAAGCTCTTTTTGTTTCGACCCTACCGCGACTAAAGGACGGCGGTCATGAACGATATGAGGTGTTTCGTCGCACCGCAGCAAGCTTGAGTGCATTGCGGTATGGAATGCTGTCCCACGTATCGGGAAAACCCTCAGAAATCCAGAAGGTTTTCTATCAAGCAATTCGCTTTTGCCGGCGCTAATATACCTGGATCGGAACAAATGGCCATCACCGGCGGTTTTTCTTCGACCGGAACGCGGCGCCAAAGGCAGATAATGGCTCGACTGATTGCTAATTTGCGAATTATTTCATGCTGGATACTTGATATGTTCGCACGTTTGATCGACATTTTCATTACGCGCGAATTCGTGGAGGAATTCGTGCTCGGAGAGGGAGGCTCCCGCGCATGGTCAGCGTAACGCATGAATCACTGAACCCCACATCTTCAACTCTGGAGAGCGATGCCCGCAGCATGCATGCGGGGGGCTCGGTCGCCCCCGGCAACATCGCCATCGGCGTGATTATTGGTCGCACATCGGAATTCTTCGATTTCTTCGTCTATGCCATTGCATCTGTGCTGGTCTTCCCGAAGCTCATCTTCCCCTTCGCCGACCCGCTCCATGGCACGATGCTTTCCTTCCTGGTCTTCGCGCTGGCCTTCATCGCCCGTCCGATCGGTTCGTTCATCTTCATGGCGATCGACCGGCGCTACGGGCGCGGGGTGAAACTTACGATCGCGCTGTTCCTGCTTGGCGGCTCGACGGCCGCGATGAGCTTCCTGCCCGGCTATTCGGAAGTCGGTGTCTATGCAATCATCCTGCTTGCCATTTTCCGGATCGGTCAGGGTCTTGCACTTGGTGGTGCATGGGACGGCTTGGCTTCGCTCCTGGCGCTTAACGCACCGACGAACCATCGTGGCTGGTATGCGATGATCCCGCAGCTCGGCGCCCCGATCGGCTTCATGCTTGCAAGCGCTCTGTTTGCCTATTTCGTCACGAGCCTCACGACCGCGGACTTCCTGGATTGGGGCTGGCGCTATCCCTTCTTCTGCGCCTTCGCCGTCAACGTCGTGGCGCTCTTTGCCCGCCTGCGCCTGGTCGCCACCGAGGAGTTCGGCACGCTCTTGGAGCGTCATGAGCTGGAGCCCGTGAAGATGACGGAGCTGCTGCGCGTGCATGGCCGCGATGTCCTGATCGGCGCCTTCGTGCCCCTGGCAAGCTTTGCGACCTTCCACCTTGTGACCGTCTTCCCCCTCGGCTGGGTGACGCTTTACAGCGAGCAGACTCCCGGTTCGTTCCTGCTGGTGGAGTTCCTCGGCGCGATCTGCGGCATTCTCGCCATCATCTGTTCCGGTATGCTCGCCGACCGGATCGGCCGCCGCAATCAGCTAGCCATCGGCGCCGTGCTGATCGCCTGCTTCGCCTTCGTGGCACCCTGGCTGCTTGATGGCGGCGCGACTGGCCGCCACATCTACGTGGTTCTCGGCTTCACGCTGCTCGGCCTCTCCTTCGGTCAGGCGGCAGGCGCCAGCGCCTCCCGCTTCAGCCAAAACTATCGCTACAGCGGCTCGGCCCTGGTGTCGGATCTGTCCTGGCTGATCGGTGCCGGTTTCGCGCCCTTCGTGGCGCTTGCCCTCTCCAGCCAGTTCGGCCTGGTCTATACGAGCCTCTATCTGCTCTCCGGCGTCGTCTGCACGCTGGTCGCGATCTTCTTCAGCAAGACGCTGGAGACGCGGGACAACTGAGGCGGATTTTCGAATGCGAAAGGGCCGCGGCATGCATGTGCCGCGGCTTTTTCCGTTCAGGACGAGTGCATCAGCCAGGCGATCAACGGTGCCGCCAGCACGTTGGTCAATCCCACCAGCACCATGACGAGACCGGCGATCGATCCTTCCTCGCGGCCGATCTCATGCGCCTTGGCCACTCCGATGCCATGTGCCCCCATGCCGTAAAGCGCACCGCGGGCCATACCTGATCTGAGCGGCAGCAGCTGCAGCAGCATCTGGCCGATAACGGCGCCGAATAGGCCGGTAATAACGACGAAGACGGCGGTCAGGTTGGGCACGCCGCCGATATCATTGGAAACCACCATGGCGAAGGGCGTGCTGATCGAGCGCGGCATCAGGCTGAGCCGCAGGCTTTCGTCGAGACCGAGAAGGCTCGCAAATCCCCAGGCCGAGATCATGGCGGTCGTGCTGCCGATCGTCACGCCGAACAGCAGGACAGGCCAATAGCGCTTGATGAGGCCTCGCTGTTCGTAGATCGGCACTGCAAAAGCCACTGTCGCCGGTCCGAGCAGCGCAAGCAGCCAGCGGCTGTCATGCATATAATCCTGGTAATTCGCGTGCAGTGCCAGTGCGAGCACAATCAAGATAGCAGGTGCCGCCACCAGCGGCGACAACAAGAGCGAAGGCCGACGCCGATAGAGCATCTTGGAAAGATAATAAAGTCCGATCGTCGCCAGCGGCCAGAATAGGCCGGCTGCGAGACTTTCAATGCTGGACATGGCGGGGTGCTCTCTGGCGCATCATCAGGCGGTAGCCGAAATCGATCGCTATCGCGGTGACACCCATGACGATAATGGTGCCGGTGAAGATCACCGCAAGCACTTTCAGCCCGATGAGACCGATGAATTCGCCATGATCGAGCAAAGCCAGCACTGCCGGCACGAAGAACAAGAGCATTTCGGCGAGAAACCACTCCGCGCCACGCTTCATGCTCGCCAGCTTCACCTTGCCGCTCGAAAAGAGTACCAGTACCAGCAGCATGCCGACGATGGCGCCGGGTATCGGCAGATGTGCCAGGTGGGCAATGGCTTCGCCCGCCTGCCAGAAGGCAAGCAGCAGCAGGATCTGAGCGAGGCAGCTCAATTTTGGATGGTTCTTTGGGTCGATACGCATGGAAGGCTCGGGAAAATCTCTCGATCTGACAATAGGCGCTTCCATTTCATGAGGAAAATGAATTGATTTCATGAAATCAAGTCCTGTAAGGAATACTTATGGAGCTTCGGGCACTGAAAGCCTTCGTCGAAGTGGTGCGCCAGGGCGGCTTTTCGGAAGCCGCCAAGGTGGTGTTCACCACGCAATCGGCCGTCAGCAAGGCCGTGCGCCAGCTGGAGGACGAGCTTGGCCTGCCGCTGCTCAACCGCATCGGCCATCGCGCGACCCTGACCGATGCTGGTGAGGTGGTCTATCGTCGGGCAATTGCGATCCTTGCCGGGCGTGACGATCTTCTGGCGGAATTGTCGGAGCTTCGTGGGCTCGCGCGCGGCGCCCTGCGGCTTGGTTTGCCACCGATCGGCAACGATGCCCTCTTCGCTCCGGTGTTCGCCGTCTTCCGCAACCGCTATCCTGGTATCGAGATCAGATTGGTGGAGCAAGGCGCCAAGCGGCTCGAGGAAATGGTGCTGGCCGACGAGGTCGATCTCGGCGCCTCGCTGCTGCCGATGCCCGATGTCTTCGAGTGGCAGACCGTGCGCTGCGAGCCGATGCATGTCCTCCTACCATCGGCGCATCCTCTCGCCGGGCAGCAAACGGTGCCCCTGGCAGCGCTCAAGGACTACCCCTTTCTCCTCTTCGAAACCGGCTTCGCGCTGAATGGCATCATTCTCGACGCCTGCCGCGCGGCTGGCTTTGCGCCTGATATTGCGGCGCGCTCAAGCCAGATCAATTTCATTGTCGAACTGGTTGCCGCGGGCCTCGGTGTGGGCTTCCTGCCACGGCTGATCGCCGAACAGCGCCAGCGTTCTAGCATCGCCCATGCGCTCGTCGTCGAACCTGGCATGGAGTGGAACATGGCCTGGATCTGGCGGCGCGGCGGATATCTGTCCCATGCCGGTCGTGCCTGGCTCGACCTCGCAGCCGAGATAGCGGCGAAATCTTGACTCTGATTTCAAACTTTTGTGATAAAGCGACCCGAGTGCAAACTTGAAAAAGACTCTCAGGAAAAATATAGGCTACCGCATTGCTGCCTGGGAGCAGCGCTTTCCAAGCGAGAGGACTTAATGACTTTTTCCTTTTCTCATCTCACCAGTGCGCTGGCGCTTGCCGCCGGCCTTGCGGTTGCTCCGATGATGGCGAATGCCGCCGATTCCGAAGGCATTGTCGTCTACAACGCTCAACATGAAGCGCTGACGCAGGCCTGGGCGGATGGCTTCACCAAGGAAACCGGCATCAAGGTTACGATCCGCAACGGTAGCGACATGCAGTTCGCCAACCAGATCGTCCAGGAAGGTGCTGCCTCTCCCGCCGACGTCTATCTGACGGAAAATTCCCCGGGCATGACGCTGGTCGATGCCAACAAGCTCTTCGCTCCCATCGATGCCGCCACGCTCGCCCAGGTGCCGGAAACCTTCAAGGCTGCCGATGGCAACTGGGTCGGCGTCGCCGCCCGTTCCACCGTTTTCGCCTATGACAAGACCAAGCTGAAGGAAGCCGATCTGCCGAAATCGCTCCTCGATCTCGCCGATCCCAAGTGGAAGGGCCGTTGGGGCGCTTCGCCCGCCGGCGCCGACTTCCAGGCGATCGTCAGCGCGCTTCTGGAGCTGAAGGGTGAAGACGCGACCCGCGCCTGGCTGAAGGCGATGAAGGAAAATGCCAGCTTCTACAAGGGCAACAGCGTCGCAATGAAGGCCGTCAATGCCGGCGAGATCGAAGGCGCTGTCATCTATCACTATTACTGGTTCGGCGATCAGGCCAAGACAGGCGAAAACAGCAAGAATGTCTCGCTGCACTATTTCAAGAACCAGGATCCGGGCGCATTCGTCAGCATCTCCGGTGGCGGTATCCTGGCATCCAGCCAGCATCAGAAGGAAGCGCAGGCTTTCCTGAAGTGGATCACCGGCAAAGGCGGTCAGGCCGTTCTGCGCGATGGCGATTCCTATGAATATGCCGTCGGCAATGGCGAAGCTTCCAATCCCAAGCTGGTGCCGATTCCCGACCTGCAGGCTCCAAAGATCGAGCCTTCGAAGCTGAACAGCAAGAAGGTCACCGATCTGATGACGGAAGCTGGTCTCATCTAAGGCGAAAGCCCGCCCCGCAGCGCCTTTCGCGCGCGTTCGGCCGGGCTTTGCTCTTGCATCGCAGTCGCATGCCCTGCTAGGGGCATGGGATGGCCTTTTAAGGCCGACCGATCGGGCAATCGCCGTCAACGGCGGTTGCCTTCCTATTTCAGGGCGTGAAAGGCAGCTCGGATTTGCTGCAGAAAAACACATATGCCGGCGAGCCTGCCGCCATGCGAATGCCCCCGTTGACGGCTGCCCCCCGCTGCCGCGTCCGGCATGCCTCCGTCGTCGCCCTTGCTTCCGTCGTCGCGCTTTTAAGCCTGGTGCCGCTCGGCTTCATCGTCTGGATCACGATCGACACCGGCTGGGCCGAAGTCGCAGCGCTCATCTTCCGCAACCGAGTCGGCGAGCTGCTCGTCAATACCGTCTTGCTGGAAGTCTGCACTATCCCGCTTTCCATCCTGCTGGCGGTCACGCTCGCCTGGTTGACGGAACGTACCGATATTCCGGGAGCGCGCCTCTGGTCCTGGCTTGCGGCGGCACCTCTTGCCGTGCCCGCTTTCGTGCACAGCTATGCCTGGGTCAGCCTCGTGCCGAGCATGCGCGGGCTCTGGAGTGGTGTACTGGTCTCGGTGCTCGCCTATTTTCCCTTCCTCTACCTGCCGGTCGCGGCCGCCCTGCGCCGGCTCGATCCGGCGATCGAGGATGCCGCCGCCTCGCTCGGCCTCGGTCCCTGGCGTGTCTTCTTCCGGGCAATCCTGCCGCAGCTTCGTCTCGCCATCTGCGGCGGCTCGCTGCTGATCGGCCTGCATCTCCTGGCGGAATACGGTCTCTACGTGATGATCCGCTTCGACACCTTCTCGACGGCGATCGTCGACCAGTTTCAATCCGCCTATAACAGCCCGGCCGCCAATATGCTCGGCGGCGTCCTCGTCTTCTGCTGCCTGCTGCTGCTCGGCATCGAGGTGCTGGCGCGCGGCAACGAACGCTATGCTCGCATCGGCTCGGGTGCAGCGCGGCCGGCCGATCGGCGCCGTCTCGGCTGGTTCGTCGTTCCCGCGGTCACGCTGCCCGTCGTCACGGCTGCGCTGACCCTCGGCATTCCCTTCGTCACCCTGGCGCGCTGGCTTTATCTCGGCGGTGCGGGTGTCTGGCGGGTCGATACGGTCGGTTCCGCCTTGCTGCAGACCATTCTTCTCGCGATTGCCGGCGGCCTCCTCGCTACCATCGCGGCGACCCCCATGGCATGGCTGTCGGTGCGTGCCCCCGGCCGGCTGCAGCGCATTCTCGAAGCCTGTCACTATTATGTCGGCTCGCTGCCGGGCGTCGTCGTCGCCCTTGCCCTGGTGTCGATCACCGTCCGGCTGATCCTGCCGCTCTATCAGACCTTTGCCACCTTGCTGCTCGCCTATGTGCTGCTGTTCCTGCCACGTGCCATGGTCGGCCTGCGCGCCAGCATCGCCCAGGCACCCGTCGAGCTCGAACGCGCCGCCATGGCGCTTGGCCGTACGCCGGCGCAAGCCGTTCGGCAGATCACCATGCGGCTCGCCGCTCCCGGTTTTGCCGCCAGCGTCGCGTTGGTCGCACTTGGCATCACCAACGAGCTGACGGCGACGCTGATGCTCTCCCCCAACGGCACAGAAACGCTTGCGACGAAATTCTGGTCGCTGACCAGCGAGATCGACTATGTTTCCGCAGCACCCTACGCCTTTATGATGGTCGTCCTGTCGCTGCCGCTCACCCTTCTCCTTTACGTGCAATCCAAGCGAACGGCCGGACAATGACCTTTCTGGCAATCAAGAATATCAGCAAACGCTACGGCCCCGTGCATGCGCTCGATAATATCGACCTCACGGTCGCCGCCGGCAGCCGCACGGCCATTGTCGGCCCGTCCGGTTCGGGCAAGACAACGCTGCTGCGCATCATCGCCGGCTTCGAGGTTCCCGATGCGGGCCAAGTGGTGCTGCAGGGCGAGACCCTGGCCGATGGCGAAGCCATCGTGCCAGCGCACCGCCGTGGCATCGGCATCGTCTCGCAGGATGGTGCCCTGTTCCCGCATCTGAGCGTATCGGAGAATATCGGTTTCGGTATGGAGCGCGGTGCGCGCGACCGCGATCAGCGCATCAATGCCCTCATCGACATGGTCGAGCTCGATCGCGGCATGCTCGATCGCCGGCCGCATCAGCTCTCCGGCGGCCAGCAGCAGCGCGTGGCGCTTGCCCGCGCGCTCGGCCGCAAGCCGAGATTGATGCTGCTCGACGAACCCTTCTCCGCCCTCGATACAGGACTGCGCGAAAACATGCGCAAGGCCGTCGCCCGCGTGCTGCAGATTGCCGGCATCACCGCCGTTCTGGTGACGCATGACCAGGCGGAAGCCTTGTCCTTTGCCGATCAGGTCGCCGTCCTGCGCGAGGGCAGGCTCATACAGGCCGGCACGCCGCAGGCGCTCTATCTCAGCCCCAGGGATCGCGAGACCGCGCTCTTCCTCGGCGATGCCATCGTGCTGTCCGCCGATCTCGACAGAGGGGCTGCCAGATGTGTTCTCGGGCAGATTCCGGTCGATGCCGATAACCGGCAGGGACGCACCGAGATCATGTTGCGGCCCGAGCAATTACGCCTCCGGGCGATCGATGAGGCCGGTACAGGTGCTGCCTGCACCGGCAAGGTGACCGAAATCGAGTTCGGCGGTGCCGTCTGCGCTGTTACGGTCGTGCTCTCCAACGGCTCGGAGACGCTGAATATCAAGAGCTCCGGCGTCGGCCTGCCCGAAGTCGGCAGCATGGTTTCGGTGAGCGTCATCGGAAGAGCACATGTGTTCGACAGGCTCGATAGCTAAGCGTTAATTCGGGTTGAAGCGGACGATACTTTGGGGAAGATAAGGCATGTCGCGCAAAAGTGTGCAGCGGTTTTGCGACAACGACATGCGTCAATTCAAGGTCCTAAAGCGCAAGAAGCGAATCTGAAAGATCGCGGTGCGCTTTAGGCACACGCCGTCATCGTGTCCCGCGCCGAAGGAACCTCCCATGTCTTTTCCCGATGAGATCGAGCCGGATCTTCCCTTCCTCACCTCGCTTCGCCGCAACCTCCATGCCCATCCCGAACTCGGCTTCGAGGAGGAACGCACCAGCGGCATTGTCGCCACCTTGCTGGAGGAAGCAGGGCTGACCGTGCATCGCGGTCTCGGCAAGACCGGCGTCGTCGGTACGCTGCAGGTTGGTAATGGCACGCGCCGTATCGGCCTTCGCGCCGACATGGATGCGCTCGCCATGCCGGAAAAGGGCAATCGCCCCTATAAATCCACCATTCCCGGCAAGATGCATGCCTGCGGGCATGATGGCCACACGACCATGCTGCTCGGTGCCGCCCGTCATCTGGCCGCCAAGCGCGGCTTCTCCGGCACGGTGCATTTCATCTTCCAGCCGGCTGAGGAGGGTCGTGGTGGCGCCAGGCGCATGGTGGAAGATGGCCTTTTCGATCTCTTCCCCTGCGATGCCGTCTACGGGCTGCACAATATGCCCGGTCTCGCGGTCGATGAGATGGCGGTCGTCGAAGGACCGCAGCTTGCCTCGTCGGACAGCTGGCGCATCACCTTCCGCGGTACCGGCACCCACGGCGCCAAGCCGCATCTCGGCAAGGACCCGATCACGGCGGCAGCAACCTTCCTATCCTCGCTGCAGACCATCGTCGGGCGCGTCGTCGATCCGCTGCAGCCGGCCGTCGTCAGTGCCTGCTCGCTGCAGGCGGGCAATCCGAATGCGCTGAACGTCATTCCCGATACGGTCGAGATCGGCGGCACGGCGCGCGCCTATACGCCTGAGGTCCGCGATCAGCTGGAAGAGGAGATCGGACGCCTGGCGCATGGGACTGCAGCCATGTTCAACATTGCCGCCGATTATCAGTTCGAGCGCCGCATACCGCCCGTCGTCAACGATGCCGATGCCACGGCGCGGGCGCTGAAAGCTGCTACGACGGCCTTTGGCGAGAACGTGCTGACCCGCTTTCCGCCATCGACCGCCGGCGATGACTTCGCCTTCTTCGGTCAGAATGCTCCCGGCTGTTACGTCTGGCTCGGCAACGGTCCCGCCGTCGACGGCGCCATGCATCACAATACCGCCTACGATTTCAACGACGAGGCGATCGCCTCGGGTGTGGCCTTCTGGACGACACTGGTCGTACAGGAATTGAGAGAGAACTGAGACAGGTCTCAACGTGCCTCACTGCGGATACATCCTCTATCACCGCAGCTTGAGAATTTGAGATACGATATTTCTACGTCGCTTTTCAGCGGCTGGCCTCTTGCAGCAAGGCGTCGAATATGATCCGGCGTGCCCTTTCGGCATCGATTTCCGCCGCGAAATGGGCATTGAATTGCCCATGCGAGGCCCGCGTTTCGACGACGGTGCGCCCGCGCGTATGCTGCCCCTGCAGTTCCGCATCGATCCGGGCATGCCGAAGGGTGGCGATGCCAGGTTCGACGAAAATGGCGGCAGCCGTCGGATCGTAGATCGCCATGGCCGGTCTGCCGCGGCTGATGGCGATGTTGATGTAGCCTTCCAGCAGGTCCGCAAGCAGTTGTGCCTTTTCTCCGGCTATCTTCCGGATATGGGCAACATCTTCCGGCCAGGCCAGCACCTTGCGGCAGATATCGAGATCGACCATGCGCAATGGCAGACCATGCGCAAGGACGATCGCAAGCGCCTCCGGATCGGCAAAGGCGTTGAACTCCGCCGACGCCGTGTGGTTGCCCGAGGTGACGCCGCCGCCCATCCAGGTGAGCTCGTCGATGCGGGTGGCGAGATCCGGCCGTGCCAGCGCCAGCGCTGCGATGTTCGTAAGCGGTCCAAGCGCCAGGATGCGCTTCGGGCCGTTGCGGTCGGAAAGCCAATTGCTGAGTGCGTCGAAGGCATCGCTCGCCGGAAGCGGGTTCGCCGGCGGCAGGCTTCTGCCTGTGGTCGGAATGCCGCTCTGGCCTAGAATGCCTTGCGCCGTTTCCAGCTTGCAAAGCACGGGCAGCTCACGTCCGGTATGGATCGGAAACGTCCAGTTGAAGACCGCAGCCGCGCTCGCGGCATTGGCCTGGACATGAGACAGCGGCGCATTGCCGCTGACAAGCGAAACGCCGTCGATGACAAGATCCGAGTGCGCGACCACCAGGATGGCGGCAATGTCATCGAATCCCATATCGGTATCGATCCAGATTCCCATGTCTTATCTCATCGGCGGTATGAATTGGCGCGACGGCCGTCTCGGCCCGTCGCTTCGGATGACGGCATCCCTTGCCATCCGGCGGGGATGGTCGCGGGTCGCGCAAGGACGCGCGCACCCGCAGATGGCTTAGCTGGCGAGTGCGTCGAGGATGCGGATCCAGGAACGGATGCCCTTGTGATAGGAGCGCAGCTCGTATTTCTCGTTCGGCGAATGGATGCGATCGTCGGAAAGGCCGAATCCGACGAGCAGCGATTCCATGCTAAGCATCCTCTGGAAATCGCCGACGATCGGGATCGAGCCGCCTTCGCCGACAACGATGGCGGGATTTGGCCACTCGTTGGAAAGTGCCGTCTTCGCCTTGCTCAGTACCGGAGAATCGTAGGAAAGCTGGATAGCCGGCGAGCCGCCGTGTTCATGGAATTCCACCGAGCAATCTCCCGGGATCTTCGATCGCACATAAGCGCGGAAGCTCTCGCGAATTGCCGCCGGGTTCTGCCGGCCGACGAGACGGAAGGAGACCTTCGCCGATGCTTTGGCGGCGATCACGGTCTTGAAACCGGCGCCGGTATAGCCGCCGGTGATGCCGTTGACTTCCGCGGTTGGCCGCGCCCAGATCAGCTCCATCACTGAACGGCCCTTTTCCCCCGAGGGAATGGACAGGCCGACTTCGCCGAGGAATTTTTCCGTCGTCATTCCGAGCGTTTCCCAGGAGGCCTTGATATTAGCCGGCGTTTCCTCGACGCCGTCATAGAAGCCGTCGAGCGTTACGCGCCCGGTCTCGTCATGCAGGCCGGCGAGAATATCGGAGAGGATGTGGATCGGATTGGCGGCGGCACCGCCGAACATGCCCGAATGCAGGTCGCGGTCAGCGGCGTTGATGATGATCTCCTCGCCGACGAGGCCGCGTAGGCTGGCTGAGATGGACGGCGTTTCACCATCCCACATGCCGGTATCACAGACGAGGGCGAAATCCGCCTTCAGCTCGGCGGCATTGGCTTCGAGGAAGGGCTTGAGCGAGGGCGAGCCGGATTCCTCTTCGCCTTCGAAGAGGATGGTGATGCGCACCGGCAGTGCGCCCCTGGTTTCCTTATAGGCGCGCACCGCCTCGACGAAGGTCATCAGCTGTCCCTTGTCGTCGGACGTGCCGCGGCCCGTCAGGACCTTGCGGCCATTGCCCAGGTCCTTGATTTCCGGAGCGAATGGGTCGCTTTCCCAAAGCTCGAGGGGATCGACGGGCTGCACGTCGTAGTGGCCGTAGAACAGCACATGCGGCGCATCCGCGCTGCCGGCATCGTGATGAGCGACCACCATCGGATGGCCGGGCGTATCGCGCAGGGAAGCCTTGAAGCCGATCGAGTTCAAGTAGGTGACGAGCCATTCCGCCGCCTTGCGGCATTCTGCCTTGTAGTCCGGGTCGGTCGAGATGGACTTGATGCGCAGCAGTTCGAAGAGATTGTCGAGGCTGGAAGGGAGGTTCTGATCGGCGCGGTCGAGAACGGGCGATAGATCGGTCATATCCGACTCCTTACATGAGATTTGGATGGACGATAGACCAAAGCCCGGCGGGTTTCGAGGCGTTAAAACTGAAAATTTACCGTAGCTTGCGTCTTTCGATCGAGGCACGCTCTTATGTGATTAGTTGCGCATGTAGTTTACAAGTTTTTTAGATTATTAGAAATAACGTCAATCCAGAAGCGTATTCTGGAGACGCGTAATGTTTTCAGTGATTGCATGTATTCGTGACGATCATGACTTCAGGCTTATTATTGTAGCGGCGATCATCTGCCTTATCGGCAGCCTTGCCACCATGCTCCTTTTTTCGCGTGCGCAGGAATGCCAGTCGCATCAGCGTCGCTATTGGATTGTTGCCGCGGCTTTTGCCAGCGGTGTCGGCATCTGGGCAACGCATTTCATCGCCATGCTCGCCTATCAGAACAGTCTTCCGATCTCCTATGGCGTTTCGCTGACGGTGCTTTCGGTGGTTCTTGCCATCGTCGGCTCATGGCTTGCCATTGCCGTTGCCTTCGAATGGGATAATCGCGTTTCCTTTGCGGTCGGCGGCATGCTGATGGCGTTTGGAATAGCCGCCATGCATTTCACGGGAATGCAGGCCATTGAGGCCTCGGCAGAGCTCTCCTTCGATATATCGCGCGTCGTCGCTTCAGTCGTCATCGGTGGCGTCTTCTCCTCCCTGGCTTTTCTGGTGTTTCGCAGCCTTCATGGCTTCGGGCGCATCATGGCTGGCGCTTTTCTTCTGCTGCTTGCGATTTGCTCCCTGCATTTCACCGCGATGAGCGGCGTCACGTTGACGCCCGAAGTGACCATGCCGGGTGCTGCCCTCGCCATGGATCGAAGCATCCTTGCCGGTATCGTCATGGCCGCCGCGATGGGGCTGATCCTCATCGCTCTCGGCGCCATCTTCGTCGATCGTCATTTGACCGACCTCCGGGGTTTCGCCAATGCTTCGTTGGAAGGGCTGCTCATCGTCCGTGACGGTCGGGTGATTGATGCGAACGAGCGGTTCTTCGCCATTTCCGGCTGGTCGGCGCAGCAGGTGATTGGTATCGCACCCGATGTCTTTCTGAGCATCGACATGGATATCCAGGCCGAAGCTGCCATTCCCCTGGAAACGACGCTGTCGGGGTGCGATGGCAAGGCGATCCCCGTCGAGACCGTGCGGCGTTCCATCACCTATCGCGGCCACGAATGCAGCGTGCTTGTCGTGCGCGACCTGACCGAGCGTCGCCAGGCGCAGCAGATGATCGAGCACCTGGCTCACCACGATATATTGACGGATCTGCCCAATCGCTCGCTGTTCGATCAGCGCATGCGCCAGGCACTGCAGATGGTGAACCGCAGGGGTGGCGAGGTCGCGATCTTCTGCCTGGATCTCGACCGCTTCAAGGCGATCAATGACGTCTTCGGTCACGCTGAAGGAGACCGTATCCTCTGCAAGGTCGCCGGCATCCTGCAGCGCGCGATCGAGGATGGCGATACGGTAGCAAGGCTTGGCGGCGACGAATTCGCCATCATCCAGCCGAAGCGCCGGCAGCCCGAAGGAGCAACCCGCCTCGCCGAGCGCATCCTGGCCGAATTCGGCATGGAAATGGATACGGCGCGCGATCCGACGGCCGTCGGCGTCAGCATCGGCATAGCCATCTATCCGCGTGACGGCACGAGCGCCGAGCAGCTTTACGCCAATGCGGATATGGCGCTTTATCGCGCCAAGCATGCAGGCCGTGGCCACGCCTGTTTCTTCGATGCGGAAATGGACAAGGCCGTGCGCACGCGCCGTCAGCTAGAGAACGATCTGCGCCAGGCCATTCTCCGCCGGCAGCTCTTTCTGGAATATCAGCCGATCTACGACGTCGGCAGCGACAGCGTCAGCGGCTATGAGGCGCTGTTGCGCTGGGCGCATCCGGATCGCGGCGTGATCGAACCGGAGACGTTTATTCCCATTGCCGAGGAAAGCGGATCGATTGTCGCGATCGGCGAGTGGGTGCTGCAGCAGGCGTGCCAGGAGGCGACGCGCTGGAGCGAGCCCGCGAATGTCGCGGTCAATCTCTCGCCACTGCAATTCATGATCCCGACCCTGTACGACCAGATCGAACGGATCCTGCGCAAAACCGGCCTCGATCCGCAGCGCCTCGAACTGGAGATCACAGAGGCTGCCCTGATGCGTGAGCGCACGGCTGTCATCGCGACCCTGCAGCGGCTGCATCGCCTCGGTGTGCGCGTGGTCATGGATGATTTCGGCACCGGCTTTTCCTCGCTCAGCAATCTGCGCGCCTTCCCCTTCGACAAGATCAAGGTCGACCGCAGCTTCACCGGCGCCCTCGAACACGATCCGGCAGCACGCTCAATCGTCCGCGCCATCATCGGCCTCGGCCACAGCCTGAACATGCCTGTCGTCACGGAAGGCGTGGAAACGGAAACCCAGCGTCGCATCGTCATCGAGGAAGGCTGCGCTCAGCTTCAGGGAATATTCTTCGGCAAGCCGGATGTTGGGCCTAGCCAACATCAAGCTGTGCTGGAAAAGGTGGTCGGACGAGGCTAGGGCCATTGCACCTTTTACATGTGCATTCTCTGAATACTATTCATGATAGAAAACCGCTGCGTTCTTCCGTCGAGTTACCCTAGAGCTGCCTGGCATTCTCCAGCACACGCCGGATATATTCCAGCAGCAGTTCGCGCTCGAATTGACGAAAGTCTTTGAGGAGATCCGTGTCCGCGGCCATGGCGGCTTCGATCGCTTCCGCCTGCATGGCTGCGGCCTTGTTCGTCAGGAAGACCAGTTGCGCCCGCTTGTCCGAAGGGTGCGGGCGGCGCTCCACCAGCCCGTCCCGTTCCATGCGCGACAGCGTATTGGCCATTGTCGCCTGTTCGATATCGACCCTTTGGAGCAGCTGCTTTTGCGTGAGCCCATCCTCGGACCACAATTCCAGCAGGATTGGAAACTGACCGGGGGAAAAGCCGAGCTTCGCCGCGCGTTGTTGTAGCGAGCGAGCGAATCCCTTTGCCATCTGACTGGCGAGGTAGGCGGCGGAGTCCATCCGATTAAATCCCATGATTGCAAATATGCCGATAATTCAAGGTCAAGACAATCGGCAATTATTTAGGTGGAGGCCTCTGAAATCAGCAACTTCAGTCGAGTTTTTCACGTTCAATGGTTGTATTTTTCGCATGAAAAAGCCGCCATGGCCTGGAGGGGACGCCATGGCGGCTCTCGAAAGGGGGACAAAGGCCCGGAGAGGGGATAGGCCTTTGTCCAAGTCTGACATGGCGGGGGACAGGCCGGTTGCCAGACCCGCGGCGTATCAATCGCCGGTGAGTATGATTTGAGGTTTCGAATGTGGTTTTTCAAGGGAATGCGCAGATTAGATTGATTAAAAGTTAGTAACGTTTCGGTGAGAGATTTGGCCTTCCCACCAAAGCAATTCCAGGAAAAGTGTATCGCCGTTTTCCGTCCGGAATTGGGTAAAAACAAAAGATAAAGCGTTTGCGCGATTTGAAGAAAAGCGGAAGCGCTCAAGCCCGCAAAGCTGAAGTTTATATGGACGTTGGAGGTGCGTCACGCTATCCATGCTTCCATGAAAAAAGGTGATCATCTCTTCCTCGTCGACGGCTCCGGTTTCATATTCCGGGCCTTTCATGCCCTGCCGCCGCTGACACGCAAGTCGGACGGATTGCCTGTCGGCGCCGTCTCCGGTTTCTGCAACATGCTGTGGAAGCTTTTGACTTCGGCGCGCGATACCTCCGTCGGAGTGACGCCGACCCATTTCGCCGTCATTTTCGACTATTCTTCGAAGACCTTCCGTAAGGACATCTTCCCGGAATACAAGGCCAATCGCTCGGCGCCGCCGGAAGAGCTGATCCCGCAATTCGGCCTCATCCGCGAGGCGACCCGCGCTTTCAATCTGCCCTGCATCGAGACCGACGGCTTCGAGGCCGACGACATCATCGCCACTTACGCCCGTCAGGCCGAGGCAGCGGGCGCCGATGTGACGATCATCTCGTCTGACAAGGATCTGATGCAGCTCGTCACGCCCATGGTCCACATGTATGACAGCATGAAGGACAAGCAGATCGGCATTCCCGATGTCATCGAGAAATGGGGCGTGCCGCCGGACAAGATGATCGACCTGCAGGCCATGACCGGCGACTCGATCGACAACGTCCCCGGCATTCCCGGCATCGGCCCGAAGACGGCGGCGCAGCTTCTAGAAGAGTTCGGCGATCTCGATTCCCTTCTCGCCCGCGCCGGCGAGATCAAGCAGCAGAAACGCCGCGAAAACATTATTGCCAATGCCGAGCTTGCCCGCATTTCGCGGCAGCTGGTGACGCTAAGGACCGATGTGCCGCTGGAACTTGCGCTCGATGCGCTGGTGCTCGATCCGCAGGACGGCCCGAAGCTGATCGGCTTCCTGAAGGCCATGGAGTTCACGACCCTGACGCGGCGCGTGGCGGAGGCCTGCGATTGCGACGCGGCGGCAATCGAACCCTCCGTCGTCAAGATCGAATGGGGCGAGGGCGCTCATGGCCCCGATCTCGATGTCGGCGAGAATGTCGATCTCGTCGCCGGCAGCGTTGTCGAGGCCGAAGGGGCATCGGTTCCGGCGCCGTCGGCCAAGGCGCGCCTGGCTTTGGATGGCACCACTGCGCCCGAAGATCTCGCCAAGGCGCGCGCCGCAAGTTTCGCGAGCGCGCCGATCGACCATTCCAAATATGTGACCATCCGCGATCTCGCAACGCTCGACCAATGGATCGCGGATGCGCGCGAAACAGGTATCGTTGCCTTTGATACTGAAACGACCTCGCTCGATGCCATGCAGGCCGAAATCGTCGGTTTCTCGCTGGCGATCGTCGATAACCGTGATGATCCGACTGGCGCGTCCATCCGCGCCGCCTATGTTCCGCTCGGTCACAAGACCGGTGTCGGCGATCTGCTCGGCGGCGGCCTGGCGGACAACCAGATTCCCCTTCGCGATGCACTGCCTCGCCTGAAGGATCTGCTGGAGGATGCCTCCATCCTGAAGATCGCGCAGAACCTGAAATACGACTATCTTCTGATGAAGCGTTACGGCATCGAGATGAAGTCGTTCGACGACACGATGCTGCTCTCCTACGTGCTCGATGGCGGCGCCAATGCCACGCATGGCATGGACAGCCTTTCTGAGCGCTGGCTCGGCCACAAGCCGATCGCCTACAAGGATGTGGCCGGCAGCGGCAAGTCCAACGTCACCTTCGATCTCGTGGATATCGATCGCGCCACGGCCTATGCTGCTGAAGATGCCGATGTAACGCTGCGTCTCTGGCTGGTGCTGAAACCACGACTTGCGGCAGAAAAACTCTCGGCCGTCTACGAGCGGTTGGAGCGGCCTCTGGTGCCGGTGCTTGCCCATATGGAAGAGCGCGGCATCACCATCGACCGGCAGATCCTCTCTCGCCTTTCCGGCGAGCTGGCGCAGGGCGCCGCCGCCTTGGAAGACGAGATCTACAATCTGGCTGGCGAGCGCTTCAATATCGGCTCTCCGAAGCAGCTCGGCGATATCCTTTTCGGCAAGATGGGATTGGCCGGCGGCAGCAAGACCAAGACCGGGCAATGGTCCACCTCGGCGCAGGTGCTGGAAGATCTGGCGGCGGCCGGCTTCGAACTGCCGCGCAAGATTGTCGACTGGCGCCAGCTCACCAAGCTGAAATCGACCTATACGGATGCGCTGCCGAGCTACGTCCATCCCGAGACGAAGCGCGTTCACACCTCCTATTCGCTGGCATCGACCACGACGGGGCGCCTGTCCTCCTCCGAGCCGAACCTGCAGAATATTCCGGTGCGCACGGCGGAAGGCCGCAAAATCCGCACGGCTTTCATTTCAACGCCGGGCCACAAGCTCGTCTCGGCAGACTACAGCCAGATCGAACTGCGCGTGCTGGCGCATGTCGCCAATATTCCGCAGCTCAAGCAGGCCTTCGAAGAGGGCATCGACATTCACGCCATGACGGCCTCCGAAATGTTCGGCGTACCTGTGGATGGCATGCCGAGCGAAGTGCGCCGCCGTGCCAAGGCGATCAACTTCGGCATCATCTACGGCATCTCGGCCTTCGGTCTCGCCAACCAGCTGTCGATCGAGCGCTCGGAAGCCGGCGACTACATCAAGAAGTATTTCGAGCGCTTCCCGGGTATTCGCGACTATATGGAGGGCGCCAAGCAGGCCGCGCGCGACAAGGGCTATGTCGAGACGATCTTCGGTCGGCGCATCCATTTCCCCGAAATCCGCTCGTCCAATCCCTCCGTCCGTGCCTTCAACGAACGCGCTTCGATCAACGCCCCGATCCAGGGATCGGCCGCCGACGTCATCCGCCGCGCCATGATCAAAATGGAGCCGGCACTGGCTTCGGCTGGCCTCAGCGATCGCGTCCGCATGCTGCTGCAGGTGCACGACGAACTGATCTTCGAAGTCGAGGATGCCGATGTCGAGCGCACCACGCCGATCATCGTCTCGGTCATGGAAAACGCCGCCATGCCGGCGGTCGATATGGCCGTGCCGCTGAAAGTCGATGCGCGCGCTGCGCATAATTGGGATGAGGCGCACTGAAGCTGCATCGGGTGCAGTGAGGAGATCAGCCCTTATGGTGAGGTGCGGAGGCTCCTGAGCTTGTTGAAGGGCCGAAGCCTCGAACCACGAGGGCGGGTGGAGGTACTCTACCGGGCCACCTCCTACTTCAAGGCCTTGACGCTTGCGCGCCAAGGCACCTCAGCATGAGGTGGAGAGAAATCCGCGATCCGACTTAACTACGAGTTCGTGAAGATGATCCGGGCTGAACGGCGATGCTTACTTCCGAACCAACGCTTCCAGCACCGAAATAATGGCGCGTTCCGCTTCTCCGAGCGTGCCGCTATTGTCGATATCGGCGACGTCGTAGCTGCCCTCGACAGTCAGCGAGCTTCTTTCCAGCCGCTTCAGCACGTCTTCGCGGCTCTCGCGTCCACGCGCCATCAGCCGCTCGGCAAGCACTTCGCGCGTCGCCGTGACATTGATGATCTTCAGCCGCGGAAATGCGCTCTGGAAGTGATGCAGCGCCGAGCGCGAGCCATTGGCGATGACCAGATTGCCTTGTGCAAGCTCATCGAAGACGTCGGCTGGAATGCCGTATTTCAGGCCATGCGCTTCCCAGGAGACGGCGAAGGCGCCAGCCAGCTCCATTGCATCGAAGTCGGCCTCGGAAACACTTCTGTGGTCCTCGTTGCCGGCATCGCCGTCGCGGGTGATGACGCGGCGGACGAAGTGCACATCGGGCCGGCCGGCAAAATGCTGGGCGGCCAGGTTCATCAGTGTATCCTTGCCGGCGCCGCTCGGCCCTACGACGACGGCGAGCGTGCCCGCCATCGGAACCGCCAGGCCGACATTAGCCGGCTTGATATTGGCGTCCGCGCTCATGCGACCCGCCGTCCTTCTCGCCAGACGGAGCGCGTGATCGGCACGCCATGGTCGCGACGAACGCGCACCAGATCGGCCCGCAAGCCCTCTGCGATGCGGCCGCGGTCGTTGAGGCTGACGGTCCTTGCCGGCGTCGCAGTCACCATGGCGATCGCCTGAGGCAGCGAAATACCCTCGACTTCATCCGCGAGGATGAAGGGCGCATGCAGCAGGCTGAGCGGTACGTAATCGGAGGACAGCACGTCGAGGACGCCAAGCTCAGCGAGATCGCGAGCGGCGATATTGCCCGAATGCGACTTGCCGCGCACGATGTTCGGCGCGCCCATCAGCACGCTCATGCCGGCGCCATGGGAAGCCTTCGCGGCATCGATGCTGGTCGGGAATTCCGCCAGGCGAACACCGTAGTTGATGGCTTCGTCGACATGGGCGAGCGTCGCATCGTCATGGCTGGCAACGGTGATGCCACGTTCGGCGCAGACCTTGGAGATCGCGTCGCGATGCGGCGTGGCATATTTGGCCGATTCCTCCTGGCGCTTGGCGACGAACTTGGCAAAGGCTTCATCGCTGAGCCCGCGCTTCTTCTGATAGTAGAAGATATATTGATCCATGGTCTGGAACTGGCGCTGGCCCGGCGCGTGGTCCATCAGCGAGACCAGGCGGACGTAAGGGTCCTTCTCGAAATCCTGGAAGTGGTCGAGCACGTTGTCAGAAGAAACTTCGCAGCGCAGATGGATCAGGTGATCGGCGCGCAGGCGATCTTCGCTTTGGGCGGCTTGGATGGCGTCTGCCATGTCGCGCATCTCGCCCTTTTCGAAACCGCCGTCTTCGTCCGAGCCCATGCGCAGGCAGTCGAATACGGTGGTGATGCCCGAGGTGACAATCTGGGCATCATGCGCCTGGATTGCTGCCGTCTTGTTCCAGCGGACGCCCGGACGCGGGGAATAATGTGCTTCCAGATGGTCGGTATGCAGCTCGACCAGACCGGGGATCAGATAATCGCCCTCGAAATCTTCGCCGATATCGGACTTGCCTTCGGAGATGGCGGCAATGCGACCGTCGCGGATCAGCACGGAGCCCTCGACGATCTTGTCTTCGAGGACGATGCGGGCGTTGGAAAGGACGGTTTCTTTGGTCATATCGGCTCTTTCATATTAGGCGCCGGCAAGCGGCAGCCAGGAACGGACGGTAAAGGGAGCGCCACGCTGTTCTTCGATAAAGACGGCGAGGCCGGAAACGTCGAGCGGTTTGCCGTTATGGTCGGCGAAGCGCTCGCGCAGAACGTCGTGCATCTCGGCCTGGCGCTCGGCCGGAACGCGCCCAGTCAGCGTCATGTGGAAACGGAACTCGTCATTGACGTAAGGATAGCCCCAGCGCAACAAATTGGCGCGCTGCGGCTCGGTGAGACCCTCCGGCTTACGCCGGGCAATGTCATGCTCCGAAAGCGGTGCGCGGAACGGCTCGAAGGTTTTCACCACACGGGAGGCAAAATCCTGCAGCGGCTGGTAGAGCGAGCCCGGCACCAGCGCGAAGAAATGGCCAAGCTGGCCAAGCACCAGCTCCGGAATGATGAAAGCCTTGGTCTGCGAGGCGAATTCGGCGGCAACTTCGAGGAGATCGCGCTCGGTCACCGAAGCGGCCAGCTCGAACGGCGCCTTCAACGTGGCATGGAAGCCATAGCGTCGCGGATCGGCCGTCAGCTCGGTATGGCCTTCCGGCAGCGGACCCATGGCCTTGTCGGAAAAAATCTCACCGGAAAACGCATCGCGGCCAAGCCAGCGGGCGGCAAGCGATGTCAACGGATCGTCTTTGGGCGGCGTGAAATAGAGAGCATAGCGCAAGGCTGCATTCCTTGGAAAAATCGGCTGCGCGGGACACTGTTGGGTGATTTGCTTCAAACCGCAAGAGCAGCAAGGCAGCAACGGTTCGAATCCGGCTAAAGCCGGCCTGACCGCTACGGTCTTGCCGGCCTGCGCTACCGGATTCCCGTGACAGAATGATGATGCGGAACGATTTTTTTCCCGTTCTTTTTTATTTCGCTCTCGCGCCCATCAGCCGCGAGCGCAGGGCGTTGGATGCTGCGTCGAACAGGAAGACAACGATGAGGATCAACAGCACCATATAGGCGACGTTTTCCCAGTTGGAATTGGTGCGCATCGCTTCCCAAAGTTTGAGGCCGATGCCGCCCGCGCCGACGGCGCCGATGATGGTCGCGCCGCGCACGTTGGATTCCCACTGGTAGAGTGTCTGGCTGACGATGACGGGCACGATCTGTGGCATGATGCCGTAGCGATGCACGAGAATGGTCGGCGAACCGGTGGATTTCACGCCCTCGCGCGGCTTGTTGTCGATGTTCTCGAGGCCCTCGGAATAGAGCTTGCCAAGCGTGCCCGTCTCGGTGAGGAAGATCGCGCCGCTGCCCGCGAGCGGGCCGGGGCCGAAGGCGCGGGTCAGGAACAGCGCCCAGATCAGCATGTCCACCGAGCGCAGGAAATCGAAGAAGCGCTTAAGGATCTGGTTGACGAGGCGGCTCGGCGTGATGTTGCGAGCCGCAAGGAAAGCGAGCGGGAAGGCCGCGAGCGAGCCCAGCAGCGTGCCAAGGAAGGCCATGACGATGGTCTGGAACAGCTTGGTCCAGACGTCGCCATGCTGCCATGCGCCATTGTTCCAGATATTGTCGAAGGCCAGCGAGAGATTGGACTGAGCAGGATCGAGCCGCGGCCCTGAAACGATCAGGCTGATGACTTCGCTCGCCGGCTTGTCGAAGAAGGGCGAATGCGTATCGAAGACGAAGTTGGCCCAGCCGATGAACCGCTTGCGGATCTTCACGCGGTCGGTGGAAATGCTGGCATCGCCTGCAAAGCCGAGATTGACCACAATATTGTCGTCATAGACAGTCATCCAGCTGGGAACGGGCTCGGAGCCGACGATTTTCGGCACATCGCCAGCAATATCGATTGGAATCGTGATGCCATGCGCGGTCACGATGGCCTGCGTTTTGGTGACGGTTACCGTGCGGCTCGTGCCGCTGACGGAAACGGTCATGCTGCCATCGGGGTTGGTCTTCACCCAGTCCGGGTTCGGATTGTCGCCCAAGGGCGAAAAGCGCGGATATTTGATGCTGATCTTGTCGCCGGAGATGCGGAATTCCGGCTGCACGTCATAGCTCACCCATTCGCTGAGATAGATGCCGACGCGCTCCCAATGCGCTTCCGAAATGACCTTCGGCAGGTCGAAGAACCACACGGCATAGATGCCGTAGAGGATGACGCCGATGAAGATCATCAGTGCGCCAAAGCGCTGGCGGAAGGACCGGTGAAGAACTTCCGGGTAACGCGCTTCGATTTCCTGCATGCGGCCGGCGTCGATGACGGACATGGATAACCTCAATGCTGCAAAAGGAAGGCATGCTCGCCGACGAGGCGGCGGCGGAGCCATGCGGAAAACTGGTCGACGGCAATGATCGTCAGGAAGAGAAGCAGCACGAGCGCCAATGTCTTGGCGCCGAAACCGCGCGAGATCGCAAGTTTGAGCTCCTCGCCGATGCCGCCGCCGCCGACGGCACCTATGATGGTGGAGGCGCGAACGTTGATCTCCAGACGCAGTAGCGCATAGGACATGAAGTTCGGCAGCACTTGCGGCAGGGCGGCAAAGCGCACGCGCTCGCTCCAGCTCGCGCCGACGGCACGCATGCCCTCGTCAGGCTTCATGTCGATATTCTCGACCACTTCGTAGAAGAGCTTGCCAAGCGCGCCGATCGTATGCAGGCCGACGGCGATGATGGCGGCGATGGGACCGATCGACAGGATCGCCGAAAACAAGCCGGCGATGACGATTTCCGGAAAGGCGCGCAGAAGTTCCATGATGCGCTTCGTCACCAGACGAATCGGGTTGGATGGCGACATGTTGCGGGCGGCGAAGAAACTCAAAGGCACGGCGAAGACGAAGCCGATGATGGTCGATACCAGTGCCACGTTGATCGTGATGATCATCAGCTCGAAATATTCGGGGATATAGAAATCGTCCCAGACATAGACCCGACCGAGCGGGAAATTGAACTCCTCGCCGCCGGCACCATTGGCCCCGTTCGGGCTCGGCAGGTCGAAAAGCGCGCGGTAGACGTCGGCCCAGTCCTTCGGAATGAGCCAGCTCAGGAAATCGAAGAGATGCGGCAGGCGGTCAAAGAAATGCCCGGCGTTGTTTTCGTCGGCAAAGCGCACCGAGCTGACGAAGGCGATGAGTAGGATCACGAGACCGATGCCGGTGTAGAGACGGCGCTTGGCAACCATCTTGCTCCAGGCGTCGCCGATCTCCTTGGCGCTCTGCGGCGCGCTTTGCATGTTCGGCTGTGTGTCGGCGATCGTCATGAAATCCTGCCCTTATGAATCGCAAAGGGGTGTGAATAGCAAAAGGGCGGCCGTTGCCGGCCGCCCCATTATGGGGATGCGGATCAGCCGCCGATGGCAGCTTTACGCACGTCGATAACGGCGTTGTAGAAGTCCGGAGTAACCTTGACGTAGCCCTTGAAGTCGCCGCCTTCGATGGCGTTGAAGCACTTGGTGTCGGTGGTCGGCAGCTTCATGAAGAAGTCCGTCAGCTTGGTCTGCCATTCGGTGCCGAGAGCATTGCGAACGACGAGCGGGCCGTTCGGGATCAGCGGCGAACGCCAGACTTCGACGAGCTTGTTCGGGTCGACGGCGCCCTTGTCGACTTCCTTGCGGAAGGTGCCGGAGGTGTAGCCGTCCTTGAAATCGCCAACGCCAGAGGAATCGTCGACAGCAACGTCGACCTTGCCGTCGTAAGCGGCGAGCAGGTTGTTTTCATGGCCACCGTTGAACTGGGTCGAGCCGAAGAACTTGTCGTTCGGCACGCCGGTGGTCTTCGGAATCTGCGTCAGCGGAACGAGATAGCCCGAGGTGGAGTCCGGATCGGCGTAGCCGAGCTTCTTGCCCTTGGCGTCCATGATTGTCTTGATGCCGGAAGACTTGAGGGCGAGGCCGATCGAGTAGTAGCCGGTCGAACCGTCAGTCTGCTGCGTGGTCAGGATCGGGGTGACGGCCTTCGGGTCCTTGATGGCGACGGCTGCGTAGCCGGAAGCGCCGAGCTCGGCGAAGTCGAGCGTGCCGCCGAGCAAGCCCTGGATAACGCCGTTATAGTCTGCGGCCGGGAAGAGCGAAACCTTCTCGAAACCGAATTCCTTCTTCAGGTGGTCGGAAAGGCAGGCGTAATTGCGCAGGCGGTCGGCTTCGTTTTCGCCGCCGAGAATGCCGATGCGCAATTCCTTGAGGTCTGCTGCGTTGGCAGCAGCGCCGGCTGCGAGCGCAACGAGCGCCGTAGCGGCAAAGAGTGCTTTCTTCAACATGGGTTCGTCTCCTGATTAACCGGTGTCCCCGGATGCCTTCGGTCTGATAGAAGAAATGCGCCCTTGACGCGGGCCTTCGATCTCGGCCGTCCCTCTCAGAGACCGGCCAGCGCCAGCGGTTGCGGGCCGGCAGATTCAGTCGCCGCGGCTTGCACGGCGGGATCGGCAATGTTGATGGATGTCGACGTCATGGTCTCGTCGATGCCGGCGCCGTCCTTGTCGGTGCCGTAGATTTCCTTGACGGCGGCTGCGGTCAGATCGGTCGGCTTGCCGTCGAAGACGACCTTGCCGCCTGCCATGCCGACGATGCGTTCACAATAGTTGCGCGCAGTATCCAGCGTATGCAGGTTGGTGATGACGGTAATGCCTTCGCGCTCGTTGATATCGCGCAGCGCATCCATGACGATCTTGGCATTCAAGGGATCGAGCGAGGCGATCGGCTCGTCGGCCAGCATCATCTTCGGCTGCTGCATCAGGGCGCGGGCGATGGCGACGCGCTGCTGCTGGCCACCGGAGAGCGTGCCGGCCATCTGCAGGGCCGTCTGCTCAATGCCGAGGCGCTCGAGTGCCGCGATGGCTTCAATGCGTTCCTCGCGGGAAAAGACGGACAGCAGGCTCAGAACCGTCGAACGATGGTTGAGGCGGCCGAGCATGACGTTGGTGAGCACGTCGAGGCGCGGCACAAGATTGAACTGCTGGAAGATCATGGCGCAATCGCGCTGCCAACTGCGCAGTGCACGACCGGTCAGCTTGGAGACTTCGGTCCCGGAGAAATGAATGGAGCCGGAACTCGGATCGGCCAGACGGTTGATCATGCGCAGCAGCGTCGACTTGCCGGCGCCGGAACGGCCGATGACGCCGACCATCTGTCCTTGCGGTATGTCCAAAGTCACGGAATCGACAGCGAGCTTGTTTCCAAACCGGCGCGAGACATTCCTGAGTTCGAACATAGTGCTTCCCTTTCGCGGCTGCCGGGCTGCAGAAATTTCAGCGGTACCGGTGCTAAGAATGGGCGCATGCCCCTGCCTCGAAGGGAGTTTCGACGGGGCTGGCGCCAACCACAAGGCAACCGATTAGTCCCGCTTCATGAAGCTCCGATGTCAGTTTTATGTAACTGCTGTTACAATTCCCGTCGTTTTTGCAAGATTAGCCGGCTGAGAGCTTTCCTGTTAGTTTAGCCGTCAAACATGCCGGTCGGCAGGCCATCTATGCTGAAGCTGTTCTTCTCGCGCCGGTATTCCTCAATGCCATCAGGACCCTTGGCTTTCGCCCATTGGTCCAGGCTCGGCCGCTCGCCTTCATAGGAAAAGAGCGGTACGCCGAAACCGCAGGAGGTTTGTACGAGATCGAAGTCCAGCCGCACGATCTGACGTGCGCCGAGCGGCTCCTGATCCGCATAATGATCGTGCAGCAGTTCCCGATATTCGGCGGACGAGCGATGGATGATCCGCCCGCGACCATAGAGGCGCAGGATCATCGGCGGCCCCTCGACGGCGCAGAACATGATCGTCAGCCGCCCGTCGGCCTTCATATGCGCCGATGTCTCGTTGCCGCTGCCGGTGCGGTCGAGATAGATGGCCGTGTTTGGAGAGATGATGCGCAGGCACAGCGTTTCGCGCGGCGAAACATTGACGCGGGAATCTGCCGTCGCCGAAGCCGTGAAGAAGATGTGCTGCCGCGCGATGAAATCGCGCAGCCGGTCGTCGATGTTGGAAAATTGCTTTGCCATGAAGAACTCCTCTCGATCCCGTCCTTGCAAGGATCATCTGAAAGCTGGATCGCTTGTCACCGCCTCGCAAGCCCGATGAGGGTAGAAAGCGTCCTCAGGTGTCGTAGCGATCAAGAAATTCCTCCGCAGACAGAGCGCGGAAGTCGGCAAGCGCCGTGCGCAGGCGGTCGTGATCCCAATCCCACCAGGCAAGCCTATCCATGCGCGCACCGACTTCTGCGGTGAAGCGTTCGCGGATCAGCTTGGCCGGCACGCCGCCGACGATCGTGTAGGGCGCGACATCTTTGGAGACGACTGCGCCAGCACCGATGACGGCACCGTTGCCAACAGTCACACCCGGCAGGATGGTGGCGCCGTGGCCGATCCAGACGTCGTGACCGATGACGACCCGGTTGTCGCGCCGCCAAGTGAAGAAATCCGTCTCCATATCGGCGTCAGGCCAATAATCGGCGGCGCGATAGGTGAAGTGGTGCAGCGTCGCGCGCCATGTCGGATGGTTGGTTGCATTGATGCGCACGGCGGCGGCAATGTTCACGAACTTGCCGATCGTCGCGCACCAGACCGCACCATCCTGCATGATGTAGGAATAGTCGCCGATCTCGACTTCGTCGATGCGGCAGCGGTCGGAGACCTCGGTATAACGGCCGAGCGTCGAATTGCTGACGCTGGCCGATGGGCTGATGAAGGGCGTTTCGCCCAATTTGCGGCTCATGCGGCGACCTTCCGCGGCGAGAACTGCGAGACGTCGAGAATGCGGCTGCCGACGGCCTCGCGCACTTCCTCATCGTGGAAGATACCCAGCAGTGCGACGCCGGCTTCCTTCTTCTGCTCGATCATGTCGACGACGACGGCCCGGTTACGGGCGTCGAGCGACGCCGTGGGCTCGTCGAGCAGCAGGATGGCGTGGTCGGTGATGAAGCCGCGGGCGATGTTGACCCGCTGCTGCTCGCCGCCGGAGAAGGTGGCGGGCGGCAATTGCCAGAGCTCCTGGGGCAGATTCAGCTGTGCCAGCAGTTCCGCAGCCCTGCCACGCGCATCGGTCACCGAGACGCCGCGTGCCAGCAATGGCTCGGCGACGACGTCGATGGCAGCAACGCGCGGCACGGTGCGCAGGAACTGGCTGACATAGCCCATGGTCTGGCGGCGGACATCGAGCACGGTGCGCGGGTCGGCGGTTGCGAGATCCACGATCCTGCCCTTATGCGTGACAAGGATCTGGCCGCTGTCGACGGCATAGTTGCCATAGATCATCTTCAGCAGCGAGCTCTTGCCGATGCCGGACGGTCCGCCGAGCACGACGCATTCGCTCGCGGCGACGGAGAAGGAGACATCGGCAACGACCGGCAGGCGAATGCCGTCGCGCAGATGCATGGTGAAGCTTTTGAAGACTTCGGAAACGACGAGTGGGGTTGCCATGTTTCTTCCTCAGACCTGCAGGATCGAAGAGACCAGCAGTTGCGTATAGGGTTCGCGCGGGTCATCGAGCACGCGGTCGGTGAGACCATGCTCGATCACCTGGCCGTCCTTCATCACCATCATGCGATGCGATAGAAGACGGGCGACCGCGAGGTCGTGGGTTACGATGATCGCCGACAGGCCGAGATCGTTGACGAGACCGCGGACCAGGTCGAGCAGGCGGGCTTGCACGGATACGTCGAGGCCGCCGGTCGGCTCGTCCATGAACACGAGACGGGGACCGGTCACCAGATTGCGGGCGATCTGCAGGCGCTGGCGCATGCCCCCGGAGAAGGCGCGCGGCTGGTCGTCGATGCGGTCGGCATCGATCTCGACCCGCTCCAGCCAGTCGATGGCCGTGTTGCGGATGTTGCCATAGTGGCGGTTGCCGATCGCCATCAGCCGCTCGCCGACATTGGCGCCGGCCGAGACCGTCATGCGCAGGCCATCGGCCGGGTTCTGGTGCACGAAGCCCCAGTCTGTGCGCATCAGGAAGCGGCGCTCGGCCTCGTTCATGCGGAAGAGGTCGCGATAGGTCTCGTCGCGCATGTGGTATTCGACGCTGCCCGTCGTCGGCAGAAGCCGGGTCGAGATGCAGTTGAGCAGCGTCGTCTTACCGGAGCCGGATTCGCCGACGATAGCCAGCACTTCGCCGGGCCAGAGTTCGAAGGACACATCGCGGCAACCGATGCGGCTGCCGTAGAATTTCGAGACGTCCTTGACCTTGAGAAGGGGTGAGTCACTCATTCGGCAGCCTCCTTGCTAGCGGGCAATCCATCGGGCGCCAGCATAGGCCCGGCATGGCCGTGGGCGCGACGATCCTCGCAGAAATCGGTGTCGGAGCAGACGAACATGCGGCCGCCCTTGTCGTCGAGGATCACCTCGTCGAGATAGACGTGTTCGGCCCCGCAAAGCGCGCAGGGCTTGTCGAAGCGCTGCACCTCGAAGGGATGATCCTCGAAATCCAGGCTAACGACTTCGGTGTAAGGCGGCACGGCATAGATACGCTTCTCACGGCCGGCGCCAAACAGCTGCAGCGCGTCCGACAGATGCATTTTCGGATTGTCGAACTTCGGCGTCGGCGAGGGGTCCATCACATAGCGGCCGGCGACCTTGACCGGATAGGCATAGGTCGTGGCGATGCGGCCGTTGCGGGCGATGTCCTCATAGAGCTTCACATGCATGAGGCCGTATTCTTCGAGCGCATGCATCTTGCGCGTCTCGGTTTCGCGCGGCTCCAGGAAACGCAACGGTTCCGGGATTGGCACCTGATAGACCAACACCTGGTTCGGGCCGAGCTTGGCTTCCGGGATGCGGTGGCGCGTCTGGATGATGGTTGCCTCTTCCGTGCGGGTGGTCACGGCGACGTTGGCGACCTTCTGAAAGAAGGCGCGGATGGAGACGGCATTGGTCGTGTCGTCGGCACCCTGGTCGATGACCTTCAGAACGTCCTGCGGACCAATGATCGCCGCCGTCAGCTGCACGCCGCCAGTGCCCCAGCCGTACGGCATCGGCATTTCGCGCGAGGCGAAGGGAACCTGATAGCCGGGAATGGCGATGGCCTTCAGGATGGCACGACGGATCATCCGCTTTGTCTGCTCGTCGAGATAGGCGAAGTTGTAGGTGGCGAGTTCGGTCATTCGGCTGCCTCCGTCATGGGTTCCATGCCGCGATCGCGAGCGGCTTCGAAATCGCAGCGCATGCGCCGCACCAGGTCGAGCTCAGCCTGGAAGTCGACATAATGCGGCAGCTTCAGATGTTCGACGAAGCCGGTCGCCTGCACATTGTCGGAGTGGGAGATGACGAATTCCTCGTCCTGGGCCGGCGCAACGATGTCTTCGCCGAGCTCCTCGGCGCGCAGCGCGCGGTCGACCAGCGACATCGCCATCGCCTTGCGCTCGCTCTGGCCGAAGACTAGGCCGTAGCCCCGGGTGAACTGCGGCGGTGCCTTGGCCGAACCCTTGAACTGGTTGACCATCTGGCATTCGGTCACCTGGATGCGGCCGAGCGAGACGGCAAAGCCGAGTTCCGGTATGTCGAATTCGACTTCAACTTCGCCGATGCGGATTTCGCCGGTGAAGGGGTGGGTGCGGCCGTAACCGCGCTGCGTCGAATAGCCGAGAGCCAGCAGAAAGCCTTCGTCGCCGCGGGCGAGCGCCTGCAGGCGAAGGTCGCGGGTCATCGGGAATTCCAATGGTTCGCGCGTGAGGTCGCCGATCTCGTGATCGACCGGCATGGTGCCATCGCCTTCGATCAGCCCTTCCTGATCGAGGATTTCGGAAACGCGCATCACGCGGCCGTCTTCGGCCGGGCGCTGCATCGGCTCGTCCACCGGCTCGTCAGTCAGGAGGCTCGGGTCGAGCAGGCGGTGAGTGTAGTCGAAGGTCGGGCCGAGAAGCTGGCCGCCGGGCAAGTCCTTATAGGTCGCGGAGATGCGGCGCTCGATCTTCATTGCTGAAGTGTCGAGCGGCTGGGAATAGCCAAAGCGCGGCAGCGTCGTGCGGTAGGCTCTGAGCAGGAAGATCGCTTCGATCATGTCGCCACGCGCCTGGCGAACGGCAAGTGCGGCCAGCGTCCGGTCATAGAGCGAGGCCTCGGCCATCACGCGATCGACGGCGAGTGCGAGCTGCGCGACGATCTGGTCGATACCGACGGCCGGCAGCGAGCGGTCCCCACGGCGACGGTCGGCCAGCAGCCGGTGAGCATTGGCGATGGCGGCTTCGCCGCCCTTTACGGCAACATACATATGTTACATCTCCGTCGCAGTGATTTTGGTGGTGCGCGGCAGGCAAAGGAATTGCCGGCCCGCCGTCAGGATGAGATCGACGCCGCGCGGGAAAAGGGCGCGATTGTCGTTCCAGATGCGCAGCAGCGCATCCGGTAAGCCGATTGGCGCAATCATGGTGATGTCCTTGATCCCAGGGCCGGAAAGCGCCAGGTCCTTACCGCCTTCCAGGCTTTCGATCTCAAGCACAATGGTCGTGGAACGGTCCGGATATTCCTGGGTGCCGATGCCGAACTGGCTGAAGGAGGAAAGCGCCATACCGGCTTCGATGAAGGCGAACTGCGCCTCCAGCCGTTCCGAAATGACGGGTGCTCCGGTATGGAAGGCCAGCCATTCCGGCAGGCTCGATCTTGCCAGGCTGTTGGAGAGCCAGACCGGCGTGTCGTGATCGCAAAGGGTGAGGCCGATGGCGCCGGCGGCAACACCGAGCGGAGCGGGCGGCGCGACGTCGGCCGCAACGGTCTGCAGGGTGCCCGGACGTGCCATGGCATCCATCGTCATCTTGAAGACGCTTTGGGCGTCAAAGACCGGATCGGTGAAACCGCCGGTCAAGGCTTCGTTGCCGAAGGTCGGAGTGCTGGAAAGGCTCATCAATCTTCTCCGCGAACCATGGTAAAGAAATCGACGCGGGTTGCTGCCGTCTCTTCGGCGCGCTTGCGGTCATATTCGGCGATACGCTCCGTAACCGGCTGCAGAAGAGCCTTTTCGACGAAATCCTTCGTGGCCGATTGCTGCCAGAGTGCATCGAAGATGGCCGAAAGCCGGGCCTTTTCACGATCCGTGCCAAGTGCGTGCGCATGGCCGATCGTGTTCGATGCCAGCCGGACGGTAGCGCGTGTCACCGTGACTTCGCCGAGATTGAAGGGGGAGCCGCCGCCGCCGATGCGGCCGCGTACCATGACGAGCCCGGTCTCGGGGCCGCGCACCGGCTGTACCGTCGGCTTGCTCGGCAATGCTTCCCAGGCCGCCTCTAGCTCGTCGCGTTCTGCCTGCGCCAAAAGATCGGCGACTCGCTTGCGTTCCCGACGCTCTTGTGCCGCCGCTTCCTGCCTTTGTGCTGAATTCATCGCGCCTTCCTCTAAATGTCTATTGATATAGACAACCATACAAGATAGTTTTATATTTATTAGTGAGTCGTGACAAGCGTGTGACAGGGCAAGTGGGCGAAATGGCAGGGCAGAAGATACAGAGGCAGACGGGCGTGGCGCTCTGGCGGCAGATTGCCGATCGCATTCGCACCTCGATCAATCACGGCGACTTCGACGAGACGGGCATGGTGCCGCCGGAAACGGTGCTGGCGCTGCAGTTCGGCGTGAACCGGCATACGATCCGGAGCGCGCTCGCGGCGTTGGCGCAGGAGGGGATCGTCCGGGCCGTGCAGGGGCGGGGAACGCTCATCGAGCGCAAGGAGCGGCTGAGTTTTCCGATTTCAAGGCGCACGCGCTTTTCACAAGGGATCGGCGATCAGGTGCGCGAGACCCGCAGCGTATTGCTTGCATCGGGCGAAGAGGTCGCCAGCGCCGAATTGGCCAAACAGTTCAAGGTCAAGACGGGCACGCCGCTAATAAGGCTCGAAACGCTCGGCCAGGCGGATCACCGTCCGGTATCGCGCGCAACAAGCTGGTTTCCGGCGGATCGGTTCGGTGATATCGCCGAGGTCTATCGGACGACCGGTTCGATCACCAAGGCATTCAAGGAGCTTGGCGTTTTGGATTACGTCCGTATCGTCACCGAGATTACCGCCACGCATGCCGATGAAGGCGATCTCGCCGATCTGCAGCTATCCCCGGGCGCCATTGTTCTCGTTGCCCAGGCGCTGAACGCGGATCTCGATAATGTCCCGGTGCAATATTCGATCTCGCGCTTCGCCGCGGACAGGGTGCGTTTCACCGTTGAGAATTGAGGCTGGGGGGCCAGCCCCTCATCTGGCCTGTCGGCCACCTTCTCCCCGCTGGCGGGGAGAAGGGGAAAGACGCGCTCTCCGTCGCATCGCAATCCCGTAGGAATCGGGAGTTTTGGAAGAGCTAGTCCCCTCTCCCCGCAGGCGGGGAGAGGGCTAGGGTGAGGGGCTTTTCAGCCCTAGTGACTTGCGCTCAATGCGCGCCGGACATGTCGCCGAGGACTTCTTTCGAGGCGACGGTGGAATCGGCCTTGAGCTTGTAGACCATCGGCACGCCGGTCGCGAGGTTGAGCTCCAGGATCTGCGCCTTGCTCAGGCGATCGAGAACCATGACGAGCGAGCGCAGCGAATTGCCGTGCGCCGCGACCAGCACGTTCTGGCCGGCAAGCACGCGCGGCAGGATTTCGGTGAGGTAATAGGGCCAGACGCGGGCACCCGTATCGCGCAGGCTTTCGCCACCGGGCGGCGGGACGTCGTAGGAGCGGCGCCAGATGTGAACCTGCTCTTCGCCCCACTTGGCGCGGGCGTCATCCTTGTTGAGGCCGGAGAGATCGCCATAGTCGCGCTCGTTCAGCGCCTGATCCCTAATCGTTTCGAGGCCGGGCTGGCCGATTTCATCCAGGATGATCTTCAACGTGTGCTGGGCACGCGTCAGGGCCGAGGTGAAGGCGATGTCGTACTTGATGCCATAATCGGCCAGAGCCTTGCCGCCGGTCTTGGCTTCTTCGACGCCAAGCGCCGTCAGATCGGGATCCTTCCAGCCGGTGAAGAGATTCTTCAAATTCCAGTCGCTCTGGCCATGGCGAACGAGGACGAGAGTACCGCTCATAATATTTCTCCCTGATGAAGCAATTCCAAGAAAAGTGTGTAGCGGTTTTCCGTCCGGAATTGCGAGACAATAAAAGGATGGAGCGGTTCGGCAGTTTCCTGCCGAACCGCTCCAGGTTCGGATCAACGTGTGGAGAGCCCGAGGACATCGAGCATGGAATAGAGACCGGGTTTCTTGTCGCGCGCCCAAAGCGCGGCCTGCAGCGCGCCGCGGGCAAACAGCGACCGGTCGCCGGCATTGTGCGACAGCGTCAGCCGTTCGCTTTCGCTGGCGAAGATCACCGAATGATCGCCGACCACGCCGCCGCCGCGCAGGGTTGCAAAGCCGATCGTGCCGGCGGGACGCGCACCGGTATGGCCGTCGCGAACGCGAACGGAATTGTCGTTGAGATCGATGCCGCGGCCCTTCGCCGCTGCCTGGCCGAGCAGGAGTGCCGTGCCCGAGGGGGCATCGACCTTGTGGCGATGATGCATCTCCAGCACCTCGATATCCCAGTCATTCGAGGGGAGTGCCCGCGCCGCCTGTTCGACGAGCACGCTCAGAAGGTTGATGCCGAGGCCCATATTGCCCGATTTGACGATGCGGGCATGGCGCGCGGCGGCCTTGAACTTCGCCTCATCCTCATCCGAACATCCGGTCGTGCCGATGATGTGGACGATGCGCGCCTGCGCGGCAAGCCCTGCAAAAGTGACGCTGGTTGCCGGCGTCGTGAAATCGATAACGCCTTCGGCATGAAGGAAAGCGGAAAGCGGATCGTCGGTGACGGGAACGCCGATCGGTCCAAGCCCGGCGATCTCGCCGGCATCCTTGCCGATGAAGGCGGAGTCGGGGCGGGCGACGGCAGCGTGCAGGACTACACCCTCGGTCGCGTGGATGATGCGGATGAGAGCTTGTCCCATGCGGCCTGCCGCGCCAACCACCACCAGCTTCATCGCATCGTCGCTCATGTCGTCTCTATCGTCTATTTGCGGGAATTGCTTGAAATCGCCGGTAGCTGCAGGTTGTTGAGCCGAGCGTAGAGGCCATTGTCTGATGTCGCAAGCGTCTCATGATTGCCTTCTTCGACAACACGGCCGTTCTGCATGACGACGATCTTCTCGGCGCGGACAACCGTCGACAGGCGGTGTGCGATGACGACGACCGTGCGGCCGCTCATCGCTTCTTCCAGAGCCTTCTGCACGGCGGCTTCGGATTCCGTATCGAGCGCCGAGGTCGCCTCGTCCAGAAGCAGGATCGGCGCATTGCGCACCAGCGCGCGGGCGATCGACAGGCGCTGGCGCTGGCCGCCTGAGAGCGTCACACCGTTTTCACCGACGGGCGTATCATAGCCCATCGGCTGCGCCTCGATGAAATCATGGGCATAGGCAAGGCGCGCCGCTTCCTCGATCTCGGCGTCCGTCGCGTTCGGGCGCCCGTAGCGGATATTGTCGCGGATCGTGCCTTCGAAGAGATAGGGCTGCTGCGAGACATAGGCGAGCTGTTCCCGCAGCGATTGTTTCGTCACATGCGCGATGTCCTGCTCGTCAATGAAGATGCTGCCGGCCTTCGGATCGTAGAAGCGCGGAATGAGATTGATGACGGTAGACTTGCCGGCGCCGGAAGGGCCGACGAGCGCGGTCGTCTGCCCGCCCTCGGCTGTGAAATTGACGCCTGATAGGACCGCTTCGTCGCCATAGGCGAAATGCACGTCGCGGAACTCGATGCGGGCGTCGGTGACTTTAAGCGGCTTTGCATCCGGCAGGTCGCGCTGGCGCGGCTCCATGTCGAGCAGCTCGTAGATCATCCGCGCATTGACGACCGCGCGCTCCAGCTGCACCTGCAGCTTGGCGAGGCGGCGCGCCGGATCATAGGCGAGGAGCAGCGAAGTGGCGAAGGAGAAGAACACGCCCGGCGAGACATTGTCGTAGATCGACCGGTAGGCGGCATAGGCGAAAAGGCTGGCGATCGCGAAGCCGGCGACGGTCTCGATCAGCGGTCCGTTACGCTCCGAAAGGCGGGCGATGCGGTTCTGCCGGTGCTCCGCAGCGGTGATCAGCTTGTTGATCTTGCGCTCGAGCTCCTCCTCCATCGTGAAGGCCTTGACGATGGAAACGCCTTGAATGGTCTCCTGCATCGCGCCGAGCACATGGCTGTTCAGGACCACCGCATCGCGCGTGGCGGCGCGCAGGCGCTTGGAAATATAGCGTAGCGCAAAGAAGAGCGGCGGCGCGATGACGACGAATGCAATGCTGAGCACCGGATCCTGAAAGACCATGACGCAGAGCAGGGCGACGAAGGTCAGAAGGTCGCGCGCCGTCGAGGTGATCGTCAGGTTCATGACGTCGCGGATGCCCGAGACGTTCTGGCTGATGCGGGCAGCGAGCTGCGCGGAGCGCGCTTCGTTGAAAAAGCCGACCGACAGCGTCATCAGATGCGAATAGAGGCGGCGCTGATAGCGGGCGATGATGTTGTTGCCGATCTTCGACAGAATGACCGACTGGAAATATCCGGCAAAGCCGCGCACCACGAAAACGAGGAAAATGCTGAAGCAGATTTTCCAGGCATCGACGATATCGCGGGCGATGAAGGCGCTGTCGATGACCGATTTGACGATGTAGCCGATGTAAGCAGTCGAAAGCGCAACGAGGATCAGGCAGGTAATCGCGATGGCGTAGCCGCGAATGTGATCGCGGCCGTTCTCGGCGATAATGCGCTTCAGCATGCCGGTGATGGCTTCGCTGTCGACGTTTTTGCTTTTCGGGTCAGGCAATTTCAATAATCGGCTTCCTGTCTTGAACCAAGCGAGCCGCATCTGGCACGTGCTTTCGCGGCTCTATTAAAGAGTTAGCACGGCTTTGGCTAGACATGCCTTGCCGCGCTGGTTAAGGCCGATCAAGGAGCCGAGCCCATTATAGAGGAAGGCGGCCCCTGCAAAAAGGCATGACGCATCGGATGTTCCGGCGCGCCATGAGCTGTTTGGCAAGCGGTTAACGCCGCCAGCGACGTCCTTCTGTCGCAAGGCCGAAGTTTGTCGGCTTGCGGGCATAGGTTGCCAGGCCGGAAAGCGCTGCCAGCGGATTGACGACCACATGGGTCGGGATCGTCTTCATCAGCTCCGTATGCGGCGCCTTGTCCTCGAAGGCGGCGCGGAATTCCGGCTTCTGCAGCGCCGGCAGGATCTTCTGCGGAATGCCACCCGAGAGATAGACGCCGCCGCGCGCCATGAAGATCATGGCGATATCGCCGGCAACGCGGCCGAGATAGGTGACGAACAGCGTCAGCGTCTCCTCGGCCTGCTTGTTGGTGCCGGCAAGCGCATGGTTGGTGATGTCGGCCGGCTCCTTCAGGCCAGGCTCGATGCCGTCGGCTGCGCAGATGGCATGATAAATATTCTGGAGGCCGCGGCCGCAGATCACCTGTTCGGCCGAGATGCGGCCTTCGATCGGCTCCAGATGCGGCCAGATCTGCAGGTCGCGTTCCGTGCGCGGCCCCAGATCGATATGGCCGCCTTCGCCTGGCACCGGCACCCATTGATGCTGGGTATGGACGAGACCGCCGACGCCAAGACCGGTGCCCGGCCCGAGTACGGCGCGCGATGCAATCATGGTCCCGGATGCCTTGCCGATGGTTTGGCGATGCTCGTCGGTAATCTCGGCGATCGCGAGCGCCTGCGCCTCGAAATCATTGATGACGAGCACGTCCTCGATGCCAAGATTGGCGATCATCGTCTTCGGACGGATCACCCAATCGCAATTGGTCAGCGGAATCTCGTCACCCTGCACGGGACCTGCCATGGCGAGAATTGCCGAGCGGGGTCGGACCTTGCTGTTTTCAAGGGCGAGTTTGATCGCATCGTCGATCGTGGCGAAATTCGCCGTCTGCACGACCGGAAAATGTTCCTGTTCGGAGTCCGCATCGACGAGGATGGAAAAACGCGCATTGGTGCCGCCGATGTCGCCGATCAGGATTGGGAAAGGCAGGGGGGCATCGCTATGATTGAGCTCGGGCATGGCCAGGTCCGTGGTCTGCCGCCGGCAAGGCGGATTAATGGTTCAGTGTTTTGATCAGCCGCTCGGCAGTGGATTCGTTGAGCGCCATCGGAATGTCGTAGAGAACGGCAAGCCGCGTCAATGCCTTCACGTCGACGTCGTGCGGCATGGGGGTGAGGGGATCGATGAAAAAGACGAGCATATCGATCTCGCCGGTGGCGATAAGCGCGCCGATCTGCTGGTCGCCGCCGAGCGGCCCGCTTTTCAATGGAGTGACCTTGAGCTCCGGGCAGGCATCCAGTACGCGGCCGCCCGTCGTGCCGGTCGCAACGATATTCCAATCGGCAAGGGCGGCCTGATTGCGCCGTGCGAACTCCGCCATCGCATCTTTTTTCTGATCATGCGCGATCAATGCGATGCATTTGCTGCCGGCCATGAAATCCTTGCTCCGCTCGATGTTTTCAATCGATTTACCCCGCCTTCTATACCAAGGGGGCGAGTTTTGAAAGACTGCCTCAGCAAGGATAGTCTGGGTCTTATTGCGGCGGGATCTGACCCGGCGGCGTATCGCCAGAAACCGGCATAGCGTCCGTCTCCGCCGAAACGCCGGCTGTTTTGGCGCCGGCGGCGGCGGGCCGTGCGGAAGCAATCGAAGGCGCTGCCAATACGGCCTGGCAGGCCTTGGGCAGATCGGCGACCATGACCTCGCGCGGCTTGACCGGCGGCTTTGTGCTGGGCTTCGGCTTGGCCCAGGGCTCGGGTCCGAACCACCAGGCAAGTGTCTTGTCGCAGCCGTCGCCCGCGGCGACCGGCGCCTGCCCCGTGCAGCCGACAGAGCCGGATGGGCAGCGGAGGCGGATATGGAAATGCGAGTCATGCCCGTATTCCGGCCGCAGCTTGCCGAGATTGGTGCGGTCACCCGTCCAGGTCTCGCACATCTTCTTCTTGATCGCCGGATTGACGAAGATGCGCTCGACCTCCGGATAGCTCGCCGCCCGCATGAGCAGGCGCGCATGCGCCGGCGTCCAGACCTTGTCATTGATCGTCAGGAACTTGTCCTTGGCGAGCATGGTGGTGAACGGCAAAGCTTCGCGCTCCTCCGCCGTCATCTTGTGCCGCGGCATAGGCGTCAGCCAAACGTCGGCATCGAGGCCGATCTGGTGCGAGGCGTGACCGTTGATCATCGGGCCGCCGCGCGGCTGCGAGATATCGCCGACGAGCAGACCCGGCCAGCCGTCATTCTTGGCCGCGTCGCGCGACAGGCGCTCAAGCAGGCCGATCGTTTCAGGCCGGCCCCAGCGGCGATTGCGCGACAGGCGCATCGCCTGCCAGGTCGGGCCGTCAGTAGGCAGGGCGACTGCACCGGCGAGGCACCCCTTGGCATAGAAGCCGATTGATTGCGGCGCCCCCTGCGTCGGCAGCGTCACGGCGCCGAAGACCGCTTTTGCGCTGCCGGGCGAAGGTGTTGCCTGCTGCGCCAGCACATCGCCGGCGACAAGGCCCATCCCGATCGAGGTGGCTAGGGAAAGTTTGCCGATCGTTCGAAAGGCGCGAGCCGGAAGTGAAGCCATGCAAATCCTTGAAGGCGGTCGGCTGATGCCGAAGTGATTTGCCGCGAGATTATCCTGAAACGGGATGGAAGTGAATCCGCGGCAATCGCCGGTGGCTACCGGCCGACCACCTTTTCCTGCATAGACCTTTGCTTCGGAGGGATCAGTTCGCCAGGATTTCCCCAGTTTTGCGAATGCGCGACAGCCGCGGCAAGACCTTCGTGCAGGCGAAATCCTGCATGTCCTGCGAGAAGGTCGTCACCGCATCTTCGGCGACAATGACGGCATAGTTTGCCGCGAAGGCATCGCGCACGGTTGCTTCGACACCGAAATTGGTGGCGACGCCGGTCACGATCAGCGTTTTGATGCCGCGGCGGCGCAGCTGCAGATCGAGTTCCGTGCCGTAGAAGGCGCTCCACTGGCGCTTGACGATGGCGACATCGGGCGTCAGCGCGGCCATCTCGGCCGGAGCTTCGAGCGCGGCCGGCGGCAAACCTCCTGGGGGAAGCGCAAAGCTTTCGTCTGTCGGCTGATTGACAGCATCGGCATAGTCTGCGGAAAATCCGACCGTCACGAAAACGGTCGTTCCGCCATCGGCCTTCAATTTGTTTGCGATGGCGACCGTATTGGTGACGATCTGCTGGGCGGAGTAGGGCGCGAGCGGCCGGCTGAGGACGAGGCCTTGCAGGTCGATGGAAACGAGAGCGGTGGTTTTGGGGTCGTAAAGTGACATCGGGCGGTAGCTCCATAAAACATGAGGATATCCTCACAATGGAAATATGAGGATGGCCTCACAAAAATCAAGTGAAGAATTGAAGACGCGCACGCCGAAGCGGCAGCGCGGTCATGATCGCGTCGTCATACTGCTGGAGGCGGCCGCAAAGGTTTTCGCGCGCAAGGGCTATGAGGCGGCAACGATGACGGAGATTGCGGCCGAGGCAAATTCCTCCATCGGTTCGCTCTATCAGTTCTTTCCGACCAAGCCCCTGCTTGCCGAAGCACTGCATATCGAACGCCTGGAGCGATTGAAGGCCGGGCTTCGGGGCATGGCAGAGCGGAGCACCGGCCTTTCCGCGGCCGATAGCGGCGAGGCGATCTTCCATGCGCTCGGTGCTTTCATGGAGGAATATCCGGAGTTTTCGGTATTGGCCGGTCGCCGCGATATTCCCAAGGAGCGCAAGGCGCGCTCACGGGCAGAGCTGAAGGAGCTGATCGCCGGCGTCCTGCGGCAGGCACAGCCGCCGATATCGGACGATATCGCGCTGATGTCGGGTATCGTGCTCGAACTGCTTCGCATCGTCGTCGCCGTCGCCGCCGAGCCTGATGCTGCCGAGGATCGCCGCGTCGCCGGCGAATTGCGGCTGATGCTGCGCAAACGCCTTGAAGAAGCTGCGGTAAAGGGTTGAATCCCGGAGACCGTCTTCGGCGTCTTTAAGAAGAGGTGAGTTATTGCGTCCTGTTTTTTGCCCTCATTTGCCTTATGCTGATTCTCCAGAAATCATCGGGAGATCATGAATGGCGTTGTCGCGGTTGAAAGCAGGCTTGGTCGTTTCTCTTTTTTGCCTGCTGGCAATGCCTCTAGCCACGAAAGCCGAAGAGCCGCAATTCCGTATCGGCACGGCCATTCTTGGCGACTTGAAATATCAACCCGGCTTCAAGCATTTCGATTATGTCAATCCGGATGCGCCGAAGGGCGGTGAGCTGAAGCTGTCGGACGAGGGTACGTTCGACACGCTCAATCCGGTGCTGTTTAAGGGCAACCCCGCCAGCGGATTGTCAATGGTTTTTGATACTCTGATGAAATCGTCCAATGACGAGGTTGCCACCTCCTACGGCTTGCTTGCCGAGGGGGTCTCCTATCCCGATGACATAGCGAGCGCGACGTTCCGGTTGCGAACCGAGGCGAAATGGGCCGATGGCACACCGGTGACCCCCGATGACGTGGTTTTCAGTTTCGATCGCACCAAGGAGCTCAACCCTCTCGCGACCAGTATCTATTCTCACGTGACGCGAGCCGAAAAGACGGGTGACAGGGACGTCACCTTCTACTTCAATGAAAAGAACAATCGCGAACTTCCCTTTATTGCCGGCCAACTGCTGATCGTGCCGAAACATTGGTGGGAAAGCGCCGGCGCCGACGGAAAGGCGCGCGATATTTCACGCACGACACTCGAGCCGGTCATGGGATCCGGACCGTATAAGATCGTCGCCGTGCAGCCGGGATCATCAATCCGATATGAACTGCGTGATGATTATTGGGGCAAGAACCTGCCGGTCAATATCGGCCAGAATAATTTCGGGGCGGTTTCCTACACCTACTACGCCGACAAGGATGTGGAATTCGAAGCCTTTCGCGGCGGAAACACGGATTTCTGGCGGGACCAGTCGGCAAGCCATTGGGTGACCGCATACGACTTTCCCGCCGCCAAAGACGGCCGCATCAAGCGCGATGAACTGCCCAACTCGCTGCGTTCGGTCGGCATCATGCAGGCGATGGTGCTCAATCTCCGGCGCGATCAGTTCAAGGACCAACGTGTGCGGGAGGCGCTGAACTACGCCTATGACTTCGAGGAGATGAACCGGGCGCTTGCCTTCGGCCAGCTGACTCGCGTCAACTCCTTCTTTTTCGGCACCGAGCTTGCCTCTTCGGGGCTGCCGGCGGGCGAGGAATTGAATATTCTCAACAGCGTTAAGGATAAGGTACCGCCCGAAGTCTTCACTACACCCTATGCCAATCCGGTCAGCGGTGACCCGCAGAAGGCGCGCGACAATCTGCGCAAGGCGATCGAGCTTTTCAAGGAAGCCGGTTATGTGTTGAAAGGCAATCGCATGGTCAACGAAAAGACCGGCCAGCCCTTCACGATGGAAATCCTGCTCGGCAGTCCTTCGCTGGAAAGATCAAACCTGCCCTACGTCCAGAACCTGCGCCGCATTGGCATCGATGCAACCCTCCGAACGGTCGATTCGTCGCAATACATCAACCGCATCCGCAGCTTCGACTATGATGCGACCTGGAACGTGTGGGGCACGGCGCTGCCGCCCGGCAGCGAACAAATCGATTACTGGGGCTCGGCTTCGGCAAGCCGCCAAGGCTCGCGCAACTATGCCGGCATATCCGATCCGGGTGTCGATGCATTGATCGGCAAGCTTGTTTCTGCGGCCACCCTCGAAGAAAAGACCGCTGCCGCCAAGGCGCTTGACCGCGTACTGCTCGCCCATCACTACGTTGTCCCGCTGTTTTATGGAACGACGAACAAGATCGCCTATTGGGACAAATTCGAGCATCTGCCCGAGCTGCCCTATTATTCGATCGGCTTTCCCGATGTCTGGTGGTCGAAAAGCGCCGGAAAATGAGCTTCTCTTGCAATGACGGGCCTGCTGGCTCCAAATGCAGAGGGCTGATTCGGATAGTTTCAAGCTGATATGACTGCGCCGGTCTCGATCCGGCGGAAGGGACTATGATTTGATCGACAGACGGATTGAGGCGAGGCGGAACATACCCCTCTTTGAGGGAGCGACGGGCTGATGGGCGCCTATATCCTGCGACGTCTCCTGCTGATGATCCCGACCATCGTCGGCATCATGGCCATTTCCTTCACCATCGTGCAGTTTGCGCCGGGCGGCCCGGTCGAGCAGGTCATCGCGCAGCTGACCGGGCAGGGCGATAATGCCAACGGTCGCCTTTCCGGCGGCACCGACATGCTGCCCCAGCAATCCCTGGACGACAGCAGCTCGAAATATCGTGGCGCGCAGGGGCTCGATCCCGAGCTGATCGCCAAGCTCGACAAGCAGTTCGGCTTCGACAAACCGCCGCTCGAGCGCTTCGGCCAGATGATGTGGAACTATATCCGCTTCGATTTCGGCGAGAGCTTCTTCCGCAATACCACCGTCATCGACCTCATCGCCCAGAAGCTGCCGGTGTCGATCTCGCTCGGCATCTGGATCCTGATCTTCTCCTACGCCATTTCCATTCCGCTCGGCATCCGCAAGGCGGTGCAGGACGGATCGACCTTCGATGTCTGGACCTCGGGCATTATCATCGTCGGCTACGCCGTCCCGAGCTTCCTGTTCGGCATCATGCTGATCGTGCTCTTTGCCGGCGGCTCCTTCTTCGACTGGTTCCCGCTGCGCGGCCTCGTTTCGGATAATTTCGCCGACCTCAGCTGGTGGCAGAAGATCCTCGATTATCTCTGGCATCTGGTGCTGCCGCTGATTTCGCTGTCGCTCGCCGCATTTGCCACCACGACGCTGCTCACCAAGAATTCCTTCATCGAGGAGATCAAGAAGCAATATGTCATCACCGCCCGCGCCAAGGGCCTTTCCGAACGGCGCGTGCTCTATGGCCATGTCTTCCGCAACGCCATGCTCATCGTCATTGCCGGCTTCCCCGGCGCCTTCATCTCTGCCTTCTTCACCGGCTCGCTTTTGATCGAGAACATCTTCTCGCTCGATGGCCTCGGGCGCCTCAGCTATCTCTCCGTTGTCCAGCGCGACTATCCGGTTGTGTTTGCGACGCTGTTCATCTTCTCGCTGCTCGGCCTCGTCGTCAGCCTCGTCTCCGACCTCATCTACACCTGGATCGATCCGCGCATCGATTTCGAGCGGAGGGACGTGTGATGGATGCAGCCAATCAGCAGAGTCTTCCGACGACGGTGAAGCCGCCGCGCAAGGGATTGTTCTCGCCGACCAATGTGCGCCGCTGGGAGAACTTCAAGGCGAACCGCCGCGGCTACTGGTCGCTCTGGATCTTCCTGGTGCTGTTCGTGCTCAGTCTAGGTGCCGAATTCATCGTCAACGACCGGCCGATCCTGATTTCCTATAAGGGCGAGATCCTGACGCCGGTCTTCGTCGATTATCCGGAAGAGAAGTTCGGCGGTTTCCTGGCGCAGACGGATTACCGCGCCCCGGATATTCAGGATGAGATCAACGCCAATGGCTGGATGATCTGGCCGCCGATCCATTATTCCTATCAGACCGCCAATTCCAACCTTCCCACGGGAATGTCGGCGCCGACGCCGCCTTTCTGGGCGATGAGCAAGGAGACGCGCTGCTCGGGCTATCCCGGCGGTGTTGCCGATCCGAATTGCAACTGGAGCAATTTCAACTGGCTCGGCACCGATGACCAGGCGCGAGACGTGCTTGCCCGCCTGATCTACGGCTTCCGCGTCTCGGTACTGTTCGGTCTGGCGCTCACCATCTGCTCGGCTGTCGTCGGCGTCTGCGCCGGTGCGATACAGGGCTATTTCGGCGGCTGGACCGATCTTCTGATGCAGCGCTTCATCGAAATCTGGTCGTCCATGCCGGTGCTTTATATCCTGCTGATCATCGCCTCGGTACTGCCGCCGGGCTTCTTCATCCTCCTCGGCATATTGCTGCTGTTTTCCTGGGTCGGTCTCGTTGGCGTCGTGCGCGCCGAATTCCTCCGGGCGCGCAATTTCGAATATGTGCGCGCCGCCCGCGCGCTCGGCGTCAACAACCGCACCATCATGTATCGCCACCTGCTGCCGAACGCGATGGTGGCGACGCTAACCTTCGTTCCTTTCATCCTGTCGGGTTCGATCACCACCCTGACCTCATTGGATTTCCTGGGCTTCGGCATGCCGCCCGGCTCGCCGTCGCTGGGTGAAATGATCGCCCAGGGCAAATCCAATCTGCAGGCTCCCTGGCTGGGGCTCTCGGCCTTCTTCACCATGTCGATCATGCTGTCGCTGCTGATTTTCATCGGCGAGGCCGTGCGCGACGCCTTCGATCCGAGGAAGACGTTCCGATGAGCGAAAATTCCACTCCGCTGCTGTCAGTCCGCAATCTCTCCGTCGCCTTTCATCAAGGCGGGCAGACCTCGATCGCCGTCGATGGCGTCTCCTTCGATATCCGCAAGGGCGAAGTCGTGGCGCTGGTCGGCGAATCCGGCTCAGGCAAATCGGTCTCGGCCAATTCGATCCTGAAACTCTTGCCCTATCCGGCCGCGAGCCACCCTTCCGGCGAAATCCTGTTCAAGGGCAGGGATCTGCTGAAGGCGTCCGACAACGAGTTGCGTGCTGTGCGCGGCAACGACATCACCATGATCTTTCAGGAGCCGATGACCTCGCTCAATCCGCTCCACACCATCGAGCGGCAGATCAGCGAGATCCTGGCGCTGCATCAGGGCATGGTGGGCGAGGCCGCCCGCAGCCGCACGCTGGAACTCTTGAACCAGGTCGGCATCCGCGAGCCGGAAAAGCGGCTCAAGGCCTATCCGCATGAGCTGTCGGGTGGCCAGCGCCAGCGCGTGATGATCGCCATGGCGCTCGCTAACCGCCCCGAACTCCTGATCGCCGACGAGCCGACGACGGCGCTCGACGTCACCGTGCAGGCACAGATCCTCGAACTCCTGCGCGAGCTCAAGGGTGCACATGGCATGTCGATGCTGTTCATCACCCACGATCTCGGCATCGTCCGTAAATTCGCCGACCGCGTCTGCGTGATGACCAAGGGCAAGATCGTTGAGACCGGCACGGTGGAGGACGTCTTCACTCGGCCGCAGCATGACTATACGCGTCATCTGCTGGCTGCCGAGCCGCGTGGTGAGCCGCCGGCGAGCGATGCGAACAAGCCCGTGGTCATGGAAGGCAGCGACATTCGCGTCTGGTTCCCGATCAAGGCTGGCTTCATGCGCAAGGTCGTCGATCATGTGAAAGCGGTCGACGGCATCGATCTGAAGCTCAGGGCCGGCCAGACGCTCGGTGTCGTCGGTGAATCCGGCTCAGGCAAGACCACGCTCGGTCTGGCGCTCGCCCGGCTTATTTCCTCCAAAGGCCGTATCGCCTTCGTCGGCAAGGATATAGCCGGCTATTCGTTTCGCGAAATGCGGCCGCTGCGCAACCAGCTGCAGGTCGTCTTCCAGGATCCTTATGGATCGCTCAGCCCGCGCATGTCGGTCGGCGAGATCATCGCCGAAGGGCTCAAGGTACATGAGCGGTCTCTTTCTGCCGATGAGCGTGACAAACGCGTCTGCTGGGCACTGGAGGAGGTGGGCCTCGACCCTTCCACGCGCTGGCGCTTCCCGCATGAATTCTCTGGCGGCCAGCGCCAGCGCATCGCAATTGCTCGCGCCATGGTGCTGAAGCCGCGCTTCGTCATGCTCGACGAGCCCACCTCGGCACTCGACATGAGCGTGCAGGCGCAGGTCGTCGATCTGCTGCGGGACCTGCAGCAGAAGCACGATCTTGCCTATCTGTTCATCAGCCACGACCTGAAAGTGGTGAAGGCGCTCGCCAACGAACTGATCGTCATGCGCTTCGGCAAGGTCGTCGAGCAGGGCGCATCCGCCGATATTTTCCGGGCGCCGAAAGAGGATTACACCAGGGCGCTGCTTGCCGCCGCGTTCAATATCGAGGCGGTGCCGACCGCCGCCATCCAGCAATAGAGACCACCATCATGCCGGCCAAAAGCCCCGTTCTCGTCGATCTCAAATTCAATCCCGTGTCCATTGCCAAGGCGCTTGAGATGGCCTTTGCCGATCGCGGCAGCATCAATCTGGCCGATCCTGCCAATAAAGGCGCTGACCTCTCCCATGTCGACTACGCGCTGTTGTGGAAGCCGGATGCCGATCTTTTCGAGCGCGCCCCCAATCTCAAGGTCATTTTCTCGGGCGGCGCCGGCGTCGATTCCATGATGTCGATTGCCGGTCTGCCTGACATCCCGATGGTCCGCTTCGTCGATCGCAGTCTCACGACGCGGATGAGCGAATGGGTGGTCATGCAATGTCTGATGCACCTGCGCGATGTGCAGGGACATTTCAGGAATCAGCGACAGCACATATGGGCGCCGCAGCATGGTCCGGAAGCTGCTGACGTCACCGTCGGCGTCATGGGCCTCGGCGTTCTCGGCTGCGATGCCGCCGCGAAATTGAAAGTCATGGGCTTCAACGTCATCGGCTGGTCCCGCAGCAGGAAAGAGATCGACGGTATGGAAACCTTCGATGCTGGTGGGCTCGATACGTTTCTGGCGCGTACCGACATTCTCGTCGGTCTGCTGCCGCTGACGGCAGAGACGACTGGGATCTACAATGCCTCGCTCTTTTCCAAGCTGCATCGCAACGGCCCGCTCGGCAAGCCGGTCTTCATCAATGCCGGCCGCGGCAAGAGCCAGGTTGCGGCCGATATTGCTTCGGCTGTTCGCACCGGCATTCTCGGCGGCGCCTCCCTCGATGTCTTCGCCGTCGAGCCGCTGGCAGCGGACGATCCGCTTTGGAGCCTGGAAAATGTCATCATCACGCCGCATGATTCCGCCGTGTCTGACGAAAAGGCATTGATGCGCCACGTCGAGGAGCAGATCGCGCGCTTCGAACGCGGCGAACCGCTGCAGCATCTGGTAGATCGCGGTCGGGGTTACTAAGTCTATCTTCCGATGGCCGTGGTCAGGGCCTTATGCCCCGGCTGGCGCCGGCAAAATGCGACCGATTTGCCCTGGTATCAATTTTCTTTCAGCGACTGGACTTTCGCTCAACATTTTTTGATAACAAGGCGCTACATACGCATGCCGGCATGCCGCCGGCGAAAAGCATGACGTCCGCAGGGCAGGAGACGGGGCAGGAACGACATGACCAAGACGGATATCGCCACCCGCGTCTATAACCATACCTGGAAGCTCGATCCGATCATCCGCAGCCTGATCGACACGGATTTCTACAAGCTCCTCATGCTGCAGATGATCTGGAAGCTCTATCCGGATGTCGATGCAACCTTCTCGCTTATCAATCGCACCAAGAGCGTTCGCCTCGCGGAAGTGATCGACGAGAAGGAATTGCGTGAGCAGCTCGACCATGCCCGCACGCTTCGCCTCTCCAAGAAGGAGATGATCTGGCTGGCGGGTAACAGTTTCTACGGCCGCGCCCAGATCTTCGAGCCGGAATTCCTCGCCTGGCTGTCGAATTTCCAGCTGCCGGAATATGAGCTATCGAAGCGCGACGGCCAGTATATTCTCGACTTTCACGGCTCGTGGAAGGAAACGACGATGTGGGAAATCCCCGCGCTCGCCATCATCAACGAGCTTCGCTCCCGCTCCGCTCTGAAGGCGTTGGGTCCCTTCACGCTCGATGTGCTCTATGCCCGCGCCAAGGCCAAGATGTGGGAGAAGGTGGAGCGGCTGCGCGAGCTGCCGGGTTTACGCATCTCCGATTTCGGGACACGCCGCCGTCACAGCTTCCTCTGGCAGCGCTGGTGCGTCGAGGCATTGAAGGAAGGCGTTCCGCACGCCTTCACCGGCACGAGCAACGTGCTGTTGGCCATGGATTCCGATCTCGAAGCCGTCGGCACCAATGCCCATGAGCTGCCGATGGTCGCTGCAGCACTTGCGAAAAATGATGAAGAGCTCGGAAAGGCACCCTACAAGGTGCTGCGCGACTGGAACCGTCTCTATGGCGGCAATCTGCTCGTCGTGCTGCCGGATGCCTTCGGCACGGCTTCCTTCCTGCGCAATGCGCCGGAATGGGTGGCCGACTGGACCGGCTTCCGCCCCGACAGCGCCCCGCCCATCGAGGGCGGCGAGAAGATTATCGAATGGTGGAAGAAGATGGGCCGCGATCCGCGCCAGAAGCTGCTGATCTTCTCAGACGGCCTTGATGTCGATGCCATCATCGACACCTACAAGCATTTCGACGGCCGCGTCCGCATGAGCTTTGGCTGGGGCACTAACCTCACCAATGACTTCGCCGGCTGCGCCCCGACCGAACTCAAGGGCCTCAACCCTATTTCGATCGTCTGCAAGGTCATCGAGGCAAACGGCCGGCCGGCCGTGAAGCTCTCCGACAACCCTCAGAAGGCGACGGGCGAGCCGGCGGAAGTCGAGCGCTATCTGAAGTTCTTCGGTGCAGAAGATCGCGTCGATCAGGAAGTGCTGGTTTAAGGCGTTTCCCAGGAAAAATGCCCAGCGGTTTTCCGTCCGGAATGCGTAAAACTTTTAGTGGCGAATGGCCGCTTCCATCCGGGCGACGCGGCGAAACAACGTCCAGCGGCCATTTTCCCAGCGATATTGATCCGGTGAAATAACGTAGGGCACATCGCTGAGATCTGCGCTGATCAGTTCCAGAAGCTGCAGGCCTTCAATGTCGTTCTCATGCGTAAAGAACACCTTGTCGCGCGACAGGAAGGCGGCGATCGGCGCGGCGCCGCCGGATTGCTCCTGCACCTGCGCCCAGAAATTCGGCAGGAACGCGATGCTGGATTCGAACTGACCGTCCACCTCGACATATTGGAATCGGCTGCGCTTGGCGATCTGGACGCCGGTCTTGGCAAGGAACTTCTGCAGGTTGGCCTGTGCCGTTTCGGCGAGTTCCCGGGCATCGATGCCCCAGTCGTCGAGTGCTTCGGCCATGACGTAGTTGACCGTCGTTTCGCCGTTGACGACGAAGAGCTTGATCAGGTTTTCGGCCTCGTCGAGGTAGACGAATTGCGGCGGATTGGGCTCGTCCTTGACGGCCTGCATCATCTGCTGGCGCGCAACCTCCACGAAATCGCGCGCTTTCAGGACCGGCAGGACCTTGGCGAGCTCGCCGCTGTCAACCATGGCTTCCGTCATGTTGAGATAGTTGAGGAGCGCCTGCGCACGCGCCGGCCCGCGCTTTTCGCGCAGCGCCAGCAGCGCATTGCTCAGGAATTTCGTCATCGTATCGCCGTTGCGGCCGTGCAGCGTTAGACTGCCGGCGGCAGGATCGTAATCGACACGGATCAGGTCGCCGAAGAACGGCAGGCGTTCTTGAAGATAGGCGGCAAAGGCTGCTTCATCCTGCAAGGCTTCGTCGGGAATGTTGAGATCGAGGGTTTTGGCAATGGCCTCGCTCTCGGGCTCCTGCATCGGGTAGGGTTGGCCGGGGCGCATCTCCGCGCGCTGGCCTCTGCCGAAGAGCCTTTTCAGGAAATTGAACACGCGCATCCCCGAGTACTGAACGGTATTGCTGTAGAACCTAGCGCGGCAGCCGTTGCGGGGCAATGGCGGCATGATGGGGGTGGGTGCCGTAAGTGCCTGCTTGCCCGTACAAAAAACGCGTATAGTCTGCAGGTGCGGGCCGGATGGTCAGATTGCGGGAAGGGCAGCGCAAATGAGGAATGTCGGGGGCGGCAGGTGGACGATCGGAGGTCTGTTTTTTTGTCTTTTTGCATTGGCTGCACCTATGGCGGCGTTCGCGCAGAATGCCGCTGCCCCACAGCCGGCCGCCCCGCCGCCCGACAAGGTTCGCGAGCTGATCCAGCTGATGAACGAGCCGGATGTCAGGCAATGGCTTACCGCGCAGCTCAATAGTCAACCCACACCCGCCGGCGATAAACCCGCAACCATCAGTGATCCGACGCCGGCCGACGGCAGCCAGATGTCGGTTCTATCAGGCATGCTCGGCCATACGCGGCGCCACCTTGAGCTGGTCTCCGGCGCTGCGATGACATTGCCCTACGAGGTCATGACCGCATCGGAAAAGCTGGAAGGCGAAGGCAAGTCGGTCGGCCTCGTGCGCATCATCGTTCAGATCGTCCTCCTGTTCTTCCTCGGGTTGGTGGCCGAACTCGCCGTTGCCCGCGTCATCAACACCAGGCATATGCAGCGCACCGAGAGGGCTGCCGGTACCGAGACGGAACTGCAGGCAGCGCGCTTCCAGTTTCTGGGGGGCGTCGTGCCCGCCATCATCCATGGCCTGGTGACGCTCGTTCCGCTTCTTGCCTTCGACTGGCCGCCAGCCATTGAAAATTTTGCCATCGCCTGCGTCATTGCGATGGTGTCGATCAGGCTGGCGATCTCCATCGGCAAGCTTGTCATGGAATTGATCGCGATGCGTCGCGCCAACGACGTTCTGGATGAGGACGGCGGTGTCGCCCGCATCGCCGAACGGCGGCGCGTGGCCTCCTACTGGTATCGGCGCTGCATGCTGTTTGCCATCTATTTTGCCTGCGGCTGGGCGATCATACAGGCCGTCACGTCACTGGACTTTTCTGCAGGCGCACGAGACCTCATCGGCTACACCCTCGGCATTGGTCTGTTTCTGATCGCCACGGCTGCCGTGTGGTCCAGGCCGCTTCCGCCGGAAAAGCGGGGGGCGAAAACGGTTTCCTGGCTGCTGGCGATTTTCTTTGCGGCGCTCTGGTGTCTCTGGGTGGCCGGCTTCGACGGCCTCTTGTGGATCGGTATCTATGCGATATTGCTGCCGCGCGTCCTCTCGGTATCGACGAAGGCGATCGAAGCTCTGCATGATGCAGCCGACGGCATTTTCGGCACCGGCAAGATCGCGGCCGTATTGCTCGACCGCGGCTTGCGGGCGCTGATCATTACCTTTGCGGCTTTATGGCTCGGCCACATGCTGGGGGTCGAGGCGCATGCGATGATGAGCGGCAGCGAATCGAATGTCGGCCGCATCGCTCGCGGCATTCTCGGCGGCATCATCATCCTCCTGGTTGCCGATCTCGTCTGGCAGCTGGCAAAAACCTATATCGACGGCAAAGTCATGCAATCTTTGCCGGCCGCAGGCGAATCCGACGAGATCAGGGCGAGCCGTGCCCGGCTGCAGACGCTGTTGCCGATCTTCCGCAACATTCTTGCGGTCGTCATCGGCATCATTGCGGTCATGATGGTGCTGTCGGGCCTCGGCGTTCAGATCGGGCCGCTGATCGCGGGCGCCGGCGTTGTCGGCGTCGCGGTCGGCTTCGGCGCACAGACCATCGTCAAGGATGTCATCAGCGGCATCTTCTATCTCTGGGACGATGCCTTCCGTATCGGCGAATATATCGAAAGCGGCCATTACAAGGGCGTGGTGGAATCCTTCAGCTTGCGTTCGGTCAAGCTGCGCCACCAGCGTGGCCCGCTGGCGACGATCCCCTTCGGCTCGCTCGGCGCAGTCAACAACATGAACCGCGACTGGGCAATCGATAAGATCATCGTCAAGGTCACCTACGATACGGATCTCGTGAAGCTGAAGCGTATTATCAAGGATATTGGCCAGCGCCTGCTCGAAGACGAGGATCTGAAGCCGAGCATCATTCAGACGCTGAAGATGAAGGGCGTCGAGCAGTTCGGCGATTTCGCGATCGAGATCAGGCTGGCAATCACCGCCAAGCCCGACGAACTCTCCGTCATTCGCCGCAGTGCGCTGGCCTTGATCAAGCAGTCCTTCGACGAAAACGGCATCCAGTTCGCCTTCCCCACCGTGCAGGTGGCAAGCGACAAGGACGCCGCTGCCGCTGCTGCCCGGCAGCTCATCGAGATGCGGGCCGCAAACGTGGAGGGCGCGCAGCAGGCGGGTTGACGCCCCGAATCTCACGCCGCCATGAATCTCTCGAGCTTTGTCGGCAGCGTGCCTATCGCTTCGGAGCCGCCGTGCTGCCCCGCACGATCAGCGTGACGCCGATCATCTCGCGCTCAGCCGGTACGGCATCGTGAAGAACGGCCTGCACCGCACGTTCCGCGATCTCGGCAAAGGGCTGGGCCATCGTCGTCAGGCCCGGCTCCACCATGCCGCCTTCCGGCACGCCGTCGAAGCCGATGACGGAGACGTCTTGCGGCACTGAAAGGCCTCGCGCCCGCAGCCAGTTAATCGCCAGAAGCGCGATGTTATCAGACATGGCAAGGATCGCCGTCGGCGGCTCGGGCGCGGAAAACAGGTAGTCAAGCCCGGCTTCGACGCTCGGCTTGTCGTTGAGCGTCTCATAGATCGGTACGTCCTCGCGCGGAATGCCGAAGGCTTCGAGCGCCTGCCAGTAACCGAGCGCGCGATTGCGGGAGGTGGAATACATCGCCCGCCCGATCCCGGCAACGCTGACCGGTCCGACATGATCGTCCGAAAGTTCGGTCGCGAGTACGCCGAAACGTCTATGACCGAGTTCCGCCAGATGCCGGGCCGCAACGGCTGCACCACCCAGATTATCAACGCTGATCGAGGGGATCGACGCATCCTCGTCATTCAGGGCGAGAGCGACGAAAGGCAATTGCCGCTCGCGCGTCAACTGAACCAGCTTTTCGCCGCCTTCCACGCAGAGCAGAATGAAGCCGTCGACCAGCGCGCTCTTGATGTTCCAGTCGAGCTTGTGCCGATCCTTGGCCGAGACCAGGGCGAGACCTGTGCCGCTGGCATCGCAGACCTGGGACACAGCGGCCAGGAGCGCCCTGGCCCAGGGATCGTTGAAGAAATAGGAAAGCGGCTCGACGACGGCGACGCCGATGGCATTGACCTTTCCGGCCCGCAGCAGCCGGCCCGTCAGGCTCGGCCCGGCATAGCCAAGCTGCTTGGCCGTCTCGAGCACATGCTCGCGCACCTCTTCACGCACCACTTCCGGCCGGCTGAAAACATTGGAGGCGGTTCCCTGTGATACGCCTGCCGCCTTGGCGACGTCCGCGAGTCTGATGGTGCCTTTGGCCAATGATGAAATCCTCCAATTGTTTTCGGCGGATACTAGCAATGAAGTTGTATCGGTTCAATTCTGCTTGACACCGGATTTCCGAAGCGTACGATTGAACCGATTCAATAAAGTAGTGCAAGTCGAAATTGAATCGATTCAAAAAGAAAGACCAACCAATGCTGACCAATTATCTCTTCAAGGATCTCTATGATGAGCGATGGGGTGATCCCTGCAATCCGAATGCCGTCGATCCGCCGTCAGAACGTGGGGGTAAGGCTGACAAACAGAACGTGATGGGCCGGTTGGCGCAGTTTTTCCGCCGCCGGAAGCGGCCGTCGGCGTGGTCCTTCACCATACCGAGCGAGGCATCAGATGAGGACGGCGAAGCCGAGATGCGGCATCGCACCGGCTTCGAGGACCCCAAATTCCTCGCGATCGCCAAGGCTCTGTCGCGGAATTGCTAGCGCAACGCCATGAGTTGGCCCAAGGCCGGCCTCAGAAATTTTCCTTATAGGGGCGCAGATCGAGTTCCTGCGTCCAGGCCGACGGATGTTGGCGATGAATATGCCAGTAGCTCTCGGCAATGGCATCGATGTTCAGCAGCCCATCGGCATCCACATCCGGCCGACGCGAACGCAGCCGCTCCCCGTCAATGCCGCCATCGATGATGGTGTGGGCGACGTGCAGGCCGAGAGGCCCGAACTCGCGCGCCATACTCTGGCTGATCATTCGAAGGCCCGCCTTGGCAGCGGCGAATTGCGCGAAGCCTGCCTTGCCGCGCAGGCTGGCAGAGGCGCCGGTGAAGATCACGGTGCCACGGCCGAGCGGCGCCAGATGGCGCGCCGCCTCGCGTCCGACCAGGAAGCCGCCGAAGCAGCAGATGCGCCAGAATTCCTCGAATTGTGCGGCCGTCAGATCGCGAAAGCTGATCGGGCGGTTGATGCCGGCGTTGAAGACCACGAAATCCGGCGCGGCAATATCGTCTCGCGCGGTAAAGGCATATTCGAACAGCCGGACGACCGCGGCTTCATCCGTCGCATCTGTTTCGATCGCCTCGGCACTACCGCCGGATGCCTGGATCGCAGCCGCTACCTGATCGATCTTTGCCGCCGTCCGGCCGGCAATAACGACATGATAGCCCTTGTCAGCGAGAAGCCGGCAGAGCGCCGCACCCAGACCCTGCTCGGCACCCACGCCGACGATGATGGCGCTTGGCGTACTCATTCGGCGGCCTCCCTGGCATCGAGCGTCGGATAGTCGGTGTAACCCTCGGCACCGCCGCCGTAGAAGGTCGGGCGATGATAGGGATTGAGGGGAGCACCCAGACGAATGCGCTCCGGCAGGTCGGGATTGGCGATGAACAGCCGACCGAAGGCGATGGCATCGGCATGGCCGGCACCAAGTGCGGCTTCAGCGGTATCCGGCCGGAAATTGCCGGCGGCGATCAGCGTGCCGGACCAGGCCGGCCGGAACAATTCGGCCGCTGATGGCACGTTCTTGTGGTCGACTTCAGCCTGGCCGGCACCGCTGGCGCGCGGCTCGATCAGATGCAGATAGGCGAGGTTCAGCCGGTCCAGCTCGCGAATGACATGGCCGTAGAGGCGCAAGGGATCGTCCTCGCCGCTATCATTGGCGATGCCGAAAGGCGAAAGGCGCACGCCGACGCGCTCCGACCCCCAGACATCGGAAACCGCTTCAACCACTTCCAGCAGCAGCCGCGTGCGGTTCTCGATCGAGCCGCCATATTGGTCGGTGCGCTGGTTGGTGCGGGCCTGCAGGAACTGTTCGATCAGATAGCCATTGGCGCCATGGATCTCGACGCCATCAAAGCCCGCCTGCTTGGCATTGGCGGCGGCCTCAGCGTAGACATCGATCAAAAGCGGCATCAGGTCGATATCGATCGCCTGCGGCGTCTCGAAGGGAACGCGCTCGAAGGAAGCGGTAAACGCATCGCCCTTGGCGGCAATGGCGGATGGAGCGATCGGCGGAGCACCTCCCGGCTGGTGCGAGGAATGGGAGATGCGACCGACATGCCAGAGCTGCAGGAAGATCTTGCCGCCCTTGCAATGAACCGCGTCCGTCACGGCCTTCCAGCCGGCGATCTGTTCGGGCGTGTGAATGCCGGGCGTGGCCGGCATACCCTGTCCCGCGCGGGAAATCTGCGAGCCTTCGGAAATGATGAGCCCGCCCTCGCTGGCGCGCTGGGCATAATATTCGGCATTCAAAGCCGAGGGCACATTGCCCGGCTGGCTCGCCCGCATGCGGGTCAGAGGCGCCATGACGATGCGATGCGCCAGCTTATAGGGACCGATGGAAAGCGGCGAAAACAAAGTGGTTGTCATAAAATTCTCCTGCCTGGAGCCAAATTGCTCCCGGAGCGGAAGGGCCTGTCAGCGGCGATTCGGTCTCGGGAATTCAAATAAGATGATGATCATCATTTATCCGAACGATCGGACGTGCGCAACTGAATCTGCCGTCAGGCTGAAATCGTTGCAAGAAAGCCGAGCAAACTGGCGTTGAACTGTGCCGGACGCTGCAGCGGCGCGAAATGGCTGACGCCGGGCAGAAGAATTAGTTCTGCGCCGGGAATGTGCCGCACGAGATAATCGGCATGTTCCTGCTTGATGAACTCGTCGTGCTCGCTCTGCACGATGACGACAGGCACATTGATCTCGGTGAGATCTTTGACCGTGTAGTTCGGCTCCGTCCGCTGCATTAGGCCGACAGCCTCGACGAAAGCATCGAACTTGTCCGGCGTGGCGGAAAGGGCTGCGTAATCCTTTTTATGGCGTGAGAAGCAGCGCTCGATGATCGGCGTCGCCACGAATTCCTTGGTGCCGCTCGGGTCCATGTTGCAGGCAAAGAAGAAGACGCCGGAAACCCGTTCCGGATGGGTTTTTCCAAGCACCATGCCGATGCAGGCACCGTCGCTCCATCCGGCCATGACAGCCTTTGCGATCTTCAGCCTGTCCATGACGGCGAGAACGTCGGAGGCCATGAGCTCATACGTGTATGGTCGCTCATCGCGGGTGCTGCGGCCATGGCCGCGGCTGTCTATGACGATAACCTGATGGCTAGCGTCGATCAGCGCCGGCACCTGGTAGCCCCAATTGCCGCTGTTTCCGAGCCCGCCATGCAAGAGGATCACCGGTGCGCCGCTGCCATAGGAGGCATACCAGATACGCGCGCCATCATGATCGACATGGCCTTCCACCTCGGTTTGCGGCAAGGGCGCGGCCCCTTCGGCTTCGAAGCGGTGAAGCTCGTCGTCGCGAAATTCCATACCCATCTCCCATTGCGCCGTCTCTCCCCGACAGCCACGTGGCGAGACTAGTCGATCCCAACGCATCTTTTCAACAGGCTACGGTGATATCGTTGCCAGATGCTCGAAAAGATCGCGCGCCGGGGACGGAAGCTCTTCGAGGGAGCGTGCGCAGATCGAAAGCCGGCGCGTCGCCCATGGGTCGGTGAGGCGAAGGACTGCAATTCTTGCGGATCGGCTGCAGCGCCGCGCCGCCGTTTCCGGCACGATGCCGAGGCCGATGCCACGGCCTGCCATTTCGCAGATGCTTTCGAATGTCCGCATCCGCGCCCGCATCTTCAGCCGAGTGCCGAGCCGGGCGGCCTGCGCGTCGATGTGATCCTGCAATGCTCCGCCGGCAAGTCCGATGAAATGCTCATGCAGGATTTCCGTGAAGCTGGTCTGCTTTGATGCTGCAAGCGCATGATCGCTAGATATCACCACCACCAGCCGGTCGATCGCGAAGGGCCGCAATATCAGGCCCGCGGTGTCGACCGCATCAGAAAGGATGCCGATCTCGGCCAGTCCAGTCGAAATGGCCCGGGCAATCTCGATGCTCTGGCGCTCCTTGAGATCGATGTCCGTTCGCGGCTTTCTGGCCATCCATTCGGCAAGGCGCGGCGGCAGGTATTCGACAATCGCCGCGGTGTTGGCGAGAAGCCGGACGGTTGCGCGCAGGCCGCTTGCGTGCTCGCCAAGCTCGCCGCGCATTTGCGTGAGCTGCCGCTGGATCAACCGGGCATGATGCGCCAGCGCCTCGCCGGCGGGCGTCGGGCTCACGCCCCGTCGCCCGCGCTCCAGAAGCCGTACGCCGCCATTTGCCTCCATGTCGCGCAGCCGCTCGCTGGCGGCCGGCAACGAGAGCCCGACATCGGCCGCTCCATGCGTGATGCTGCCGGCATCGACGACGGCGAGGAACAAGCGAAGGTCGGTCAGGTCAAAGCGCATGAAATGCAGATTACTGCATATCCAGCCTTCGGAATAGCCGAAGGCTGGCTTCGCATCATCCGCATTGTGTCAGTCTTTGTCTCTGCTACTGAAAAGGCATGATGGATCATTCGATATGGCTCGTCGCGGCGATCTTCGCGACCTTCTTCATCGCCGGTACGGTCAAGGGCGTCACCGGCATGGGGCTGCCGACCGTGGCGATGGGCGTGCTAGGCGCGCTTATCTCGCCGCTGACGGCAGCGAGCCTGCTGATCGTGCCGTCTTTCGTCACCAATGTCTGGCAGTTGCTGGCAGGCCCGAGTTTTGGCGCGCTTGCCCGTCGTTTCCTCCTCTTGGTTCTTGCCGTAATCATCGGAACCTTCGCCGGCTCATATCTGCTGGCCGCCGGCGATACCCGCAGAACCACGGCGGCGCTGGGTCTCGCCCTCATCCTCTATGCCGGCCATGCTTTGCTCGCCCGTCAACTGCATGTGCCCGCAAGGTTCGAGCCGCTGCTATCGCCGCTCGTCGGCGCCGTCACTGGCCTGCTCACGGGGGCAACTGGCGTCTTCGTCGTGCCGGCGGTGCCCTATCTGCAGTCACTTGGACTGGAGAAGGAGGAGCTGATCCAAGCGCTCGGCCTCTCCTTCACTGTCTCCACCGTGGCATTGGCCGCCGCGCTCGCCTGGCACGCCGCCTTCCGCATCGACAATATCGCGCTCTCTACCCTAGCGATCGTCCCGGCGCTTGCCGGCATGTGGGCCGGCCAGGTCATCCGCAATCGCGTCAGCCCGGCGGCCTTCCGCCGCTGGTTTCTGGTATGCCTTCTGGTGCTTGGCGCCGAGATGGTGGTGAAAGCCTCTTTCTGAGGCATTCTTGCCTGGCTGCCCGGTGTGTACCCATATGGACTTTGTTTCATGGCAGGATCTGACGGATCGATGGAAGAAGAGCAGCGAGAGATTTCCGATAACAATCCATTGGCCGATGCTCTGCTCGTCGTCGATGTACAGAATGCCTTCGTGGAGGGATCGCGCACGGTTCCGGGCCATGTCACCTTGAGAGCAATGGTCGAGCTCCTGCTGGACAAGGCACGGTCGGCATGGACGCCGGTGATTTTCTTGCAGAACGATGGCCCGCCCGGTGCGCTGGACGAGCCGCTTCAGCCGGGATGGAAACTCCATTTTGCACCTCTGTCCGGCGAGGTGGTCATTCGGAAAACGGAGGATGACGGCTTCGACGGCACCAATCTTGACGCCATTCTGATCGCCTTCGGCGTAAAGAATTTAGTGATCTGTGGCGTGCTCTCCGAGATGTGTGTTGCTGCGACGGCGCGGGGAGCGCTTGAGCGCGGCTATGGCGTGCTGCTGCCGCATGACGCGCACGCCACCTATGATGTTCCCGCCGGGCCTGGCTCGCAGGGCGTGCCGGCGGCTTTGGCCTCACGAGCTGCCGAATGGTCGCTCGGAGACGAAATCAGGATTTACGCCTCGGCGTGCGAGGTTCGGTTCAAAGAGCGGACTTGATCGTGGTTCGCGCCTCGTCGGAGGAGGCCTTGAATATCGCGTCGAATCGTAATAATTGAAGTTACATGAAACGCGACAACCGACTTTCCTCTGTCCTCCATGCTTTGCTCCATATGGCCGAGCAGGATGGGCCGTTGACCTCCGAAACCCTGGCGCAATGCATGAACACCAATCCGGTCGTCGTGCGCCGTACCATGGGCCTGTTGCGGGAGGTGGGCATCGTCCGTTCCGCCAAGGGGCACACCGGCGGTTGGACGATCGCGGCCGATCTCAAAAGCGTCACGCTGCGCCAGCTGCATCAGGCACTCGGCGAACCGGCCGTCTTCGCCATCGGCAATCGCAACGAGACGCCGGAATGCCTGGTCGAGCAATCGGTCAATTCCGTGCTCGACGACGCCTTTGCCGAAGCCGAAGCCTTGCTGCTCCAGCGCTTCGAAAACGTCACACTCGCCGATCTTGCCACCGAATTTGCGCGGCGTCATGCGCAATGGCGCTCAGAAAGGATCCTGTCATGACCCATGACGTCATCGTCATCGGGGGCAGCTACGCCGGCATGGCGGCCGCCCTCCAGCTTCTCCGTGCCCGCCGCAAGGTGCTGGTTGTCGACGCGGGCAAGCGCCGCAATCGTTTCGCAGATGCCTCCCACGGCTTTCTTGGCCAGGATGGCGTCAACCCCGGCGAGATCGCCCGCAAGGCGCGCGAGCAGCTTTCAGCCTATCCGACGCTGTCCTGGATCGAGGGTACGGCCGAAAAGGCCGAGGGCGAGAAGGATGCCTTTGTCGTCACCACGGCTGACGGCGCGCGCCATGACGGCCGGCGCCTTCTCTTCGCAACCGGCGTCTCCGATGCCTTGCCCGAGATCGAGGGGCTTGGCGAACGCTGGGGCAAGAGCATCTTCCATTGCCCCTATTGCCATGGCTACGAGCTCGATCAGGGTCGTATCGGCTGCATCGCCACCAGCCCGATATCGGTGCATCAGGCGCAGCTGCTGCCGGAATGGGGCGAGGTGACGCTTTTCCTCAACGGCAGCTTTGTCCCGGATGAGGCGCAGCGTGCCGATCTCGTCGCACGCGGCGTGACGATCGAGGAGGCGGCCATCACAAGGTTGGAAGGAAAGGCGGATGTGCGGCTCACCGATGGACGCCTGCTGCCTTTTGCCGGGCTCTTCACTGCTTCGCGCGTATCGCCATCAAGTCCGATCGCCGAACGGCTCGGCTGCGCGTTGGAGGAAACGCCTTTCGGCACTCAGATCCAGACAGACGCCATGAAGGAAACCACCGTGCCAGGCGCCTTTGCCTGTGGCGATGCCGCGCGCATCCCGCATTCAGTGTCGTTGGCCGTGGGAGACGGTGCCTGGGCGGGCGCGCAGCTGCATCGTTCGCTGGTGTTCTAAGCCCGGTTTCGAAAGGCATTCTTGCCTTCCGAACTCCGGCATTAGTGCCTTCTTATTTCTCCTCCGGCACCTTCACGATGAGCGCTTCGTCCGGACCGATCGTCCTGCCGTCCTGTGCCCGGATTTCAAGCTGCACCGGCTGTCCCGTGGCGCGATCCACCAGCAGCGAATGTTCCTCGGCCGGCGCAAAGAGATGGCGCTCGCCGAACTTCCGCAACGCCACCATCACCGGGAAGAGATCCTTTCCCATCGCAGTCAGGTGATATTCCATGCGCGAGCCTCCTTCGCTTGTCGGCACAAGCTCCAGGATGCCGCTCGCGACGAGCGTGCGCAGGCGCTCGGTGAGAATATTCTTGGCAATGCCGAGGCTCTTTTGGAACTCGCCAAAGCGCGTCAGCCCGTCGAAGGCGTCGCGCACGATCAGGAGCGACCACCAGTCGCCGATCACGTCGAGCGAACGCGCGCTCGGGCAATAGTCACCCTTCAGGCTTTTCCGCGCGACCATCGCCTTAGCCTTTCCGGTCTTTTGTCTGCAGAAATGGTTGCATGATTAAACCGATAATGTTACTCGATCGTTGGTTTCATTATTAAACCGAAGAATCGGGAGTTTTGCAATGACGATCGACCAGGACGCGCCGCCGGCCGGCAACGCGAAGGACATTCTGCGCCCTCATTCCTCACGAGAGGCTTCGTTTGGGGGCGCCGAATACCCGGGAGAGGCCAATTCGCAGCTGACACCAGCGACGATTTTCCTGTTTGCCGTCGCGAGCGGCCTCGCTGTTGCCAATGCCTATTTCGCCCATCCGCTTCTCGATGTCATGGCCGATGATCTCAAACTGTCACGCACGGTGGCCGGCCTGATCGTCGGTGCGACGCAGCTCGGTTATGGGCTCGGCCTCATCCTGCTGGTGCCGCTCGGCGACTTGATCGACCGGCGCAAGCTCATCATCATGCAATCGCTGCTGAGCGTGGCGGCCCTCATCAGCGTCGGCTTCTCGTCCAGTGCCGCGATGCTGCTCGCTTCCATGGCCGCCGTCGGCTTTCTGGCCGTCGTGACACAGGCGCTGGTCGCCTATGCGGCGAGCCTGGCGCACCCCGCCGAGCGCGGCCATATTGTCGGTATGGTCACGAGCGGCATCGTCATCGGCATCCTGCTGGCGCGCAGCGTCGCGGGAACACTGACCGATCTCTCCGGCTGGCGGACTGTTTATCTTGTCTCCGCCTTGCTGACGTTGGTAATCGCGCTTCTCCTCTGGCGAGCGCTGCCGAGGCAGGAAAGGCCGAAGGGTGGCCTTTCCTATTTCGGCCTCATCCGATCGCTCGGCACGCTGCTTGTCGAAGAACCGGTCCTGCGCATCCGTGCTATGATCGCCATGCTGATTTTTGCCAATATAACCACCTTGCTGGCGCCCCTCGTCCTGCCGCTCACGGCGCCACCCCATTCCCTGTCTCATACCGAAGTCGGCCTGTTCGGCCTTGCCGGCGCGGCAGGCGCACTCGGCGCCGTGAGGGCAGGGCGCTGGGCCGATCGCGGCCATGGTCAACGCACGACAGGCATTGCAATGGCGCTGATGCTCGTTGCCTGGCTACCGATTTCGATGCTGGATCGTTCGATCCTCTGGCTCATTCTCGGTGTCCTCGTCATCGATTTCGGCCTGCAGGCGGTGCACGTCACCAATCAGGGCATGATCTATCGCGTCAGGCCGGACGCGCAGAACAGGCTGACCGCCGCCTATATGATCTTCTACTCCATCGGCAGCGCTGTGGGATCATCGACATCGACGATCATCTACGCTCATGCCGGCTGGCCGGGCGTCTGCCTCTCCGGCGCAGCGATAAGCCTCGCAACCCTGCTCTTCTGGGCGCTGACCTTACGGGCAACGCCAAAAGTGGCGACCCAGCGCGTCGGCTAGCTTTCCAGCGCTCGGGCTTGCTTGATCAGAATCCTCGGCAACTGTTCTTCCAGCAAGGAGAGCACCGCCCGAATGCGCTGCGGAGCCGGCCTTATTGCCGGATAGAGCGCATGCAGATCGAAGCCGGGCACGGTAAATTCCGGCAGTAGGCGGATCAGCCTACCACTCGCCAGGTCCTCCGCACAAACCGGCTCCTGCAGGACACCGATGCCGGCTCCATCCAGCAGCAGGCGGTGCAGCGGCCGCCAATGGCTGGTGCTCAAGGCGATATCGACGGCGGCAAGTTCGGTCTGCCCGTTTGGATCGATCAACGGAATCCGGCCGTTGTTGAACAGGCCGGAGACCCGCAGGAAGGGGTGGTCGGCAAGTTCATCGGGTATCGTCGGCGTCCCATGCTCATCGAGATAGGCGGGTGAAGCCACTAGCACGCGGCCGACATGGCCGAGCTTGCGGGCAATGAAGCTGCCCTCGCCGAGATCCCCCAGGCGCAGCGAAATATCGACGCCCTCCGTCACGGGGTCGACGATCCTATCGTTGAGGATCAGATCGATCTTTAGCAGCGGATGACGCTTGCGCATCTCAAGCAGGATCGGCGGCAGGATGACCTCGCCGACACCATGCGGAGCCGCGATCCTGAGCGTGCCGCGCAGTGACTGATCGCCGTTTGCGACCGTCAGCGCATCGTTGGCACTTTCGAGCACCTGCTTGCTGCGCTCATAAAAGGCGGCACCGACATCGGTGACGGAAAGCTTGCGGGTGTTTCTGAGCAATAGCCGCGCACCGAGATATTGCTCCAGCCGATCAATCCGCTCGCTGACGGCAGGCTGCCCCATGCCAAGATCGCGGGCGGCGGCCGACATGCTGCCTCTTTCGACCACCCTCACATAGACACGCATCGCAACCAACAGATCCATGTGCGCCAATATATCGGCACAGCCGATAAATGAAAGCGGATGATGCCGCCTGGTGGCAGAGCCTTCGATCACCGAAAACGACGCGTAGTTCCGCACCCAATCGCAAATCAAAGGTCAGGCTCATGAGCGACATCAGGCTTTATATGTTTCAATCGGGCACGCAGCGCTGCAAGGCCCACGACATCAGGATGAATCAGGGTGGCGACGCCGATTACGAAATTCCGGTTCCCTGGTTTCTGCTGACGCATCCAAAGGGCAATGTCGTCATCGATGGCGGACTGGCGGCGGAAGGTCTGACCGATCCGCGCGGCTATTGGGGCGATGCGGTCGACAGCTATCAGCCTTTCATGACCGAGGAGCAGGGATGTGTTGCGCAGCTGGCGAAGCTCGGTCTATGCAGCGAAGACGTCCGTTTCGTTGCGCTGTCCCACCTGCATTCCGATCACAGCGGCGCTATCGGTCGTTTCCCGAACGCGACCCATATCGTCCAGCGTCGCGAATATGACTATGCCTTTGCGCCGGACTGGTTCGCCGCCGGTGCCTATGTCCGCCGTGATTTCGATCGCCCTGGCTTGAAGTGGCACTTCCTGGACGGCGATGCGACTGACGGTTACGATCTCTACGGCGACGGCGTGCTGCGGATGGTCTTCACGCCGGGCCACAGTGTCGGCCATCAATCCTTCCTGGTGCAGTTGCCGACGTTGGGCGCGATACTATTGGCCATCGATGCCGCCTACACGCTCGATCACTGGAACGAAAAGGCGCTCCCCGGCTTCATGGCGTCCGCCGTCGACACGGTACGATCCGTTGGCAAGCTGCGTGCGCTCGCCGAACAGACCGATGCGCTGGTAGTCACCGGGCATGATCCCGAGGCATGGCCTCGGTTGAAGCAGGCTCCGAACTATTACGATTGAAGGCGCAGTCGCTTCGCCGTGAAGGGCAGCCATGTTGGATGGCGTCGGGCATCCGTGGAACGACAAGCGTGCGCATGCTTGCACCAAACATCTTCGCGCTAGAGTTTTGGCAGCAGCGATCTGATCCGCTCGGCATCGTCAGGCGTTGCCGGATTGTAGACGATCATGCTGAGATCCGTCCGTCCGTCGACCGAAAAGGCCGAATACTCGAATGCCAGCGGGCCGAGGACGGGATGGCGTATATGTTTGACGGCTTCGGTATGGGTGCCAGGAACGTCGTTTTCCCGCCACATGGCCCTGAATTCAGGGCTGATGCGGCAAAGTTCTGCCACGAAAGGCTCTATCTCACTCGATGCACCTGCGCGCGCCGCATCGACACGGAATGCGCCCAGGGCGAAACGGGCTACGCTTTCCCAATCATATTGCACGGCGCGCGCACGCGGATCGAGAAAGATATAGCGCAGAATGTTGCGTTCTTCCGGCGGCAGCGATCCGTAATCGATTAGCATCACGGGCGCTGCCCGGTTCCAGGCGATGACGTCCCAGGTGGCGGTCCGGATAATGGCGGGGCTCGGCTCTAGCGCATCGAGCACGCGCTGCAGCCGCGGCGTAACCCCATCATTTTTGCGGTAACGCGCTTCTGGCGGACGCCCAAGGCCAAGCAGGAACAGGTGCTCGCGCTCGACTTCCGTCAGCATCAGCGCGCGGGCGATCCGATCCAGCACGTCGGCGGAAGGTGCACCGCCACGGCCCTGCTCCAGCCATGTGTACCAGGTCGGGCTGATATTGGCGCGCTGCGCCACTTCCTCGCGTCGAAGCCCGGGCGTACGCCGCCGTTCGCCGGCAAATCCCAAGGCGGATGGATCGAGTTTCGCGCGGCGGTCCCTCAGATAGGTCCCGAGCACGTTTTCGCTTTCGATGAGATCGGTCATCCTGTTAGTGTCTTTACTATGATAAGGTCACTACTTTACCAGAATAAACGATGGGCGCAGATTTGTCTCCGACGAAAATAAGGAGACAGTGCATATGCGTATATTCGTTACCGGTGCGACCGGAAATGTCGGCTCGCATGTCGTCCGGGAATTGATCGGTGCGGGCCATCAGGTGCTCGGCCTTTCGCGCTCGAAGGAGAAGGCGGTCGCGCTCGCCGCTGCCGGCGCCGAAGTCCTTCACGGCACGATCGAGGATGCGGAAATCCTGAAAAGCGGTGCCTCGCAGTCCGATGGCGTTATCCATCTTGCCTTCAACCATGACTTCACGAGATTCGTCCAGAATTGCGAGGATGACCGCCGGGTCATCGCAACGCTGGCCTCGGCGCTTGCCGGTTCCGCGCGTCCGCTGGTCATTACGTCGGGCACGCCGATCGCCAACACGGTGCTGGACGAACCGGCCAGAGAGGATAACCCGATTGCCGGTTCCGACCTGCATCCGCGGGCAGCTTCCGAAGAAGCGGGAATCCTGGCAAGCGAGATCGGGGTCAATGTCTCGGTCGTCCGGCTGCCCCAGGTGCATGATCCGGTCAGCCAGGGGCTTATTACGCCCTTGATCCAGATATTCCGGGAAAAGGGTGTCTGCGCCTATGTGGGAGACGGGCTCAGCCGCTGGCCGGCGGCGCATTTTACCGATGTCGGCCGTCTTTACCGCCTCGTCGTCGAGCGCGCCGAACCGAATGCCAAATATCACGCGGCCGCTGAGGAAGGCGTGCCCATGCGCGATATCGTCGAGACGATCGGGCGGCGCCTGAACCTGCCGGTCAAATCCATCGCCAGGGAAGAGGCGCAGGATTATTTCGGCTGGCTCGCCCTGTTTGCCGGCCGCGACATGCCGGCCTCCAGCGCCAAAACCCGGCAGAAGCTGGGTTGGGAACCCAGCGGCCCGACGCTGCTTCAGGATCTTGCAGAGCTGCAGGTTTCCGCGGCGTGATGCCGGCGCCATCGGCCACGATCCGCGGATGGTCGATGGTCCGACGGACCATGTATTCGAAGACCCGGCCGACCCTTCGGCCGGGTTTCGCCTTTCAGGCTGCGATCCCGAAAGCTCCAAAGTCAGACATACGGTGTCCCGGCAAGAGCGGCGTCGACACCGGCAAAGCCGCGCTCCATGATACCAAGTAGAGCGGCTTGAGGATTTCCTTTTTCTCGAAAGACGCGCAGTGCCTCGCCGTAGGCGGCCACAAGCGTCGCCATCAGCATTGCGCCCGCGAGATGTGCATCGGCATCTGAGCGCGGCCGGCCCGCCGCATCGGACAGCATTCCCGAGAGATCATCAGCAAGCGTCGCCTGCAGCCCACGCGCATGCGCGGTCAGCGTTGGGCTCTCCGCCACCATGCGCCAGAACGCGATAGGCCGGTCCGTGATCCTGAACAGGGGATGCTGCATCTCCAGCAGCTCACGCATCAGCGCCTGAAAGGCGCGGACCGGCGGCACTCGGCCGCGATCGGTGATCGCCTTGCGCACCAGTTCCCGTACCTCATCCTCGCGATCGAAAACCAGATCCTCCTTGCGGCGGAAGTAGTTGAACACCGTCTTCCTGGCGACCTCCGCTTCGTCAGCGATGTCGGCGACGGAAACCTTGTCGAAGCCATGTTCGACGAACAGGCGTGTCGCGACGTTGGAGATCGCCTGACGCGTCATCTCCTTCTTCCGGTCTCGGAGTTTGATTCGATTTGACATGAAGATATTTATACCATAAGTAAATTTATACCAAGTGTAAAAATCGTATTGCAATCACGAAATCGGTGAAATTGGCACAGTTTTTATGACTGTTCCCGTGACTGGACCGTTGCCACCCGAATACGGTTGGGTGTTTTTCAGCGACTCGCGCCGGCTGAGGTGGCCGCAGCCGGAATGTCTGACGCCCTTGCGGCGCTGTTCGCTTGAGGAGTTCTGCCTTGATTTATGATGTTCTGATTGCCGGCGGCGGACCCGTCGGCTTGTTTCTCGCCTGCGAGCTGCGTCTCGCCGGTCTCTCCGTATTGGTGCTGGAGCAGGCCGAGGATCCGCGCTCGCCCTTGAAGCGCCTTCCCTTCGGCATGCGCGGCCTTTCCTCGCCAACCATCGAAGCCTTCTATCGTCGCGGCATGCTGGACGATGTCGCTGCGCCCAAACCTGCGAAGGACGGCTCGGGCGATCGCGCTTCATCGGCTGCGCACTGGATGCACCAGTCACGCCGCCCGGGCGGCCATTTCGCCGGTATCCAATTCTTCCACGACAATATCGACACCTCCCAGTGGCCCTATCGTCTGCCGACCACACTCGGCACCAGCATGATGGTCGAAATGGAAAGCCTCGAAGCTGTCCTTGCGGTGCGTGCGGAGGCCATGGGCGTCGAGATCAGGCGCGGCTTCGGTGTCGAGAGCTTCGAACAGTCGGATGAAGGTGTTGTCGTTCGCGCCGGGGGCGAGACCTTTCGCGGGCGCTGGCTCGTTGGCTGCGACGGCGGCCGCAGTACCGTCCGCAAGGCCGGCGGCTTCGGGTTCGTCGGCACCGATCCCGAATTCACCGGCTACTCCGCTGAAATCGAGATGGCCGAGCCGGACAAGCTTCGTCCCGGCCGCCATTACACCCCGACAGGCATGTACACTTTTTCACCGCCTGGGACGATCACGATGGCCGACTTCGACGGAGGCGCTTTCCACCGGACCCAGGCGATCACGCTTGACCATGTGCAGGCGGTGCTGCGGCGCATCTCCGTCACCGACGTTACTCTGACGGCGCTCAAGCTTGCCACCACCTGGACGGACCGCGCCTACCAGGCGACCAGCTATCGCAGGGGACGCATCCTGCTTGCCGGCGACGCCGCGCACATTCATTCGCCCCTGGGCGGCCAAGGCCTCAATCTTGGCCTGGGTGACGCGATGAACCTTGCATGGAAGCTTGCCGCCACGATCCGTGACGATGCGCCGGACGGCCTGCTCGATACCTATTCCAGCGAACGACATCCCATTGGAGCGCAGGTGCTTGACTGGTCGCGCGCCCAGGTCGCGCTGATGCGGCCAAGCCCCAGCTCGCGTGCGCTTGAAGCCATCATCCGCGATCTGATCGACACGCGCGACGGCGCCACTTATTTCGCCGAGCGCGTCTGGGGTGTTTCCATCCGCTATGATCTTGGCGGGAGCCATCCGCTCGTCGGCCGCAGCGCTCCCGATTTCGAGCTCGCTGATGGCACAAGGCTCGGCGATCTCCTCAGGACGGGCAAGGGCCTGTTTCTGGATTTCGATGACCGCGCATCGCTTGAAGCGCTGGCCGGTCGCTGGACTGACCGGATCACCTATATCGCCAGCAACGCCAAGGATGGGCTCGGCTTGAGTGCCTTGCTCGTCCGGCCGGATGGCGTCGTCGCTTGGGTCGGCGAGGCAGAGCCTGACGTTGATGCCGCCGCCGAAGCGGCGTCGCGATGGTTCGGCGACGCAGAGCGGACCAGCGAAGCAAGCGGGCTCAATCGGGGCGCCGCATACTCCCGATCAATCAGGCTGCCGCAGCGCTATTGAGCTTCGGAATGACAGCGTCTATGAACGTGTCCATCGTTGCTTCACCCATATCCACGGCCTTGGCACCTTCGCCATGGATAATCCTCACGTCGGTGATGCCGAGGACGTTGAGAATGGCCTTGAGGTATCGCGGGGCAAAATTGAGGTGGTCGATGGGCGAGGCCTCGCCATAGATGCCGCCGGACGCCAGCACCACGGTGGCTTTCTTGCCGGTCAGCAGTCCCTTGCCGTCGAAGCCAAGCGTTACGCCCTTGCGCACGACGTGATCGATCCAGGCTTTGAGGCTGGCCGGGATATTGTAGTTGTAGACCGGCGTGGCGATGACAAGCTCGTCGGCTGCCAGCAATTCGGCAACCAGCGCGTCAGAGAGACGCAGTTGCTCGGCCATGTCCGCGGTATGGGCATGCGGTGGCGTGAAATAGGCCGATAACCACGGCATCGTCACGTGCGGCAGCGCATCCACGGCCAGGTCGCGCCGCACGACTGCGCCATCCGGATGCACCTCGAGCCAATTGGCGACAAGGCGTTTGGTCAGCTGACGGGAAATCGAAGCCTCGCCGCGCGCGCTGGTTTCGATAACGAGAAGTTTGGGCATGGCGTCCTCAAGGTTTTGGGCTAAACAGCCGTGACAGATGCAGACGATATATAGGGCTTTCCATCCAGCGGCGGGAGCGATAATAAAGTGATTGTCTCTATCGGCTAATATGATGGATCATGATCGGCGGTCTCACCCTCGACCAGTTGCGTATCCTGGTGACCATTGCTGATGCCGGCAGCTTTTCGGCGGCCGGGCGGCAATTGCGCCGCGCGCAATCGGCAATCAGCCAGTCGGTGGCGACATTGGAAGCCGCACAGGGCGTCCAGCTCTTTGACCGCAGCACCCATCGCCCCCGCCTGACGGAAACGGGCCGGGTTCTGGTCGATCAGGCCCGGCTGGTGCTTTCGAGTGCGGCCCGCTTCGAGGCCGTCGCGACCGGTGCGCGAGGCGGGGTCGAACCCGAGCTTGCTCTGGCTATAGATCCGCTGGTGCCCACCGCCCCGCTCATCGAAAGCCTGCGCGCCTTGCACCAGGTCTATCCGCATCTTCCCGTCAGCTTCTCGACTGAGGGCCTGGGCGGGGCGCTGCGTCGTTTGCGCAGCGGCGACGTGGCACTGGCCTTCTGCCTGCTGCTGCCGGTGGTGCCAGACGATGTCGTGGCTTCGCCGCTGCTGCGCGTGGCGCTGACGCCCGTGGTCAGTGCCGAACACCCATTGGCAGCGCTTGGCCGTCCGGCAACCCGCGACGACCTGGAGCGCCATATCCAGCTCGTCCTGTCCGATCCGGTCGATCGGGAAGCGAACAATTACGGCCTGGCCAGCGCCACCCGGTGGCGCTTTGTCGATCTCGGCCGCAGACTGGATTTCCTACTAGCCGGTTTCGGCTGGTGCCGCATGCCGGAGCATCTGATTGCCGATCATCTCGCAGCCGGCGATCTGGTTCGGCTCGAGCTGGCCGAAGATGCCCGTGACCCGGCAGACGCCCTGACCATATACGCCGCCCGCATGGCAGACCATGAACCTGGCCCGGCCGGCCGGTGGCTCCTTGACGACCTGCAGGTCCGGCTGTCGCTCTGATCCGGTCAAACAGTTGTCGTCAGTATCGCCTAATCCCTGAGAGATACCGGAAGAGCCGCGATGAACGCGGTCAAAGTCGGCTCTTCGGTGTTAGTCGCACTGTCGCCAACGTCCGCAATCGGCGGCGAAATCGCGCCATAGAGGGCAATCAGCGGCTAATGGCGGGCCGAAGCCGACGAAGCCGAGAACTACGTCTACGCTATATCCCTCTACAGCCCTCATAAATAGAGCTGCAACCGAATGGCTCGAATGGGTGGTTTCCTGCCAGTCCGCTATGAAACGCTATTACTCTAAAGAAGACGAAGGCGGGTCAGTAGGATGATGCTCGCAAGGCTTCATCAAGCGACCTGCGCCCATTGCCAGCAAGCCAGGACGCGAAAGTCAGCAGGTCGGGATTGATTTCGCGCATGAGTTTCAAATCGACCTGCTCGGCAAGCGGCCCGTCTTCCAGGCTCTTTGCCATATGCGCGAGATCAGCGTTTGCAGCAAGAACGTCGTCGGGAAAACGTTCATAGGTTATCGGGCGGCCGGCTGCTTCGCTGAAGGCTGCCTCAAGCTCGCGCCCGGTCAGGCGGTCGCTCGCGATCTTAAGCGTCCTGCCGCCGAAACGGGGCCTGTCGGCGAACACTGCAGCAACAAACCTACCGATGTCTTCCACGGCGATAAGCTGAATGGAATGCTCCGGTCGGATCAGGGACACCAGCCGGCCCTCATCCAGACCGAAGCCGGGTCGCACCAGCATTTCCATGAAAATCATCGGCCGGATTATGGTCGTAGTCATGGCCAGTTCCCGAACATGTGCTTCGATACGAGGCTTGGCGTCGAAACGCGGAACACCTGTCAGTTCGTTCCCCACGCTGGCGCCCGACGAGTAGACAAAATGGTTGATGCCGGTTTCAGCAGCGATATCCGCAATCGAAATGCCATGACGGGCTTCGTCCTCGGCGGACAGGTTGGCTGGCAGTACGCTAAAGACACCGTAAGCGTCTTTCATCGCTGTGCGGATTACATTGGTCTCTTCAAATGAACCCTGCACAAGCTCGACGCCTGCATTCCGCAATTGCAGCGATGCAGCTTTGGTAGAATCCAGAACGAGTGCGCGAACAGGCCATCCCGCCTTCAACAAGGCTTTGGCGACTGATCCTCCCTGCCTTCCGGTAGCGCCGAAAACCAGAATGGGGTGCTTGCTATTGGTCACTTGAAACCCTCGCGTTAAACAAGGGCTATCCATATATACGAATAATGTTCCGTCGGAAGACGGCACATTTTTCAGCATCAGGCACAAGGATGATACTCTTGGACGAACAGATCGATGCCGGCACATTCCGCGGATCAGAGAACGACAGACACTTCAGACCCATCCCGTCAAACGGGGTCTGCAGCCTGCTGAGTGACAAATGGACTGTGCCGGTTCTGTGGCGTCTTTCGCTCGCGGAGGGTCATCGGCTCCGATTTTCAGCTTTGAGAAAAGAGGTCGGCGAAATCACCCAGCGGATGCTGACGCTCACGCTACGCAATCTCGAGCGCGAAGGATTTGTCGTACGCCACTATTTCCCCGAAGTGCCGCCGCGTGTCGAGTATGAGCTGACGGAGATCGGCCACGGAGCTTTGCGCGCCCTTGAGGGATTTAATTTCTGGGTCCACGACAATCTGGACTCCATCAAGGCGCGCCGGCGCGCTTATGACCAGGCGGAGTTATAAATTAAAATCCCCGAAATTGGCTGAGAAGCTCAGATGTCGGTCCAGGTTAGCAACGCTCGGCTACGCCCGCTTTCCACATCGTCGATCGTTGCCCTGGACGGCCGACTTAGAATCGGCGGTTCACCATGCCACTTGGCGGCGATGCGGTGATTGGCGGAGAAATCGCGCCATAGAGGGCAATTAGCGGCTAATGGCGGACAGGGAGGGATTCGAACCCTCGGTACGCTTTCACGTACACACGCGTTCCAGGCGTGCGCCTTAAACCACTCGGCCACCTGTCCTTTGGCGTTTCGCACCCGGTCAGGAAGCAAATCGTCGGAACGGCCGCGATATATACCGATGAATTCCTGGCAATCAACCCGAATCTGACAGATTTTTGACTTGTTGGCGCAAAACTCTGCATCTCCTCCCCATTGCGCTTATTTTGAACGCAACTTATCTAATGAAATAGATGAGGCGGCATAAGACCGGTCGGCCCGCGAAGGCTGAACACAGCGAGTATCGGGAGGAGTTTATGCGTTTCCTGTTGCGTTTTGCCAGCCTTGTCGCGCTGGTGGTGGCTGTTATCGCCGGCACCATAGATTCCATTCAATCCGTTGCGGCTTCCGCCGTGGTCATGACCCCGATGGGCGATGCATGGAACGATGTCAGCCCCTCGTCGCTCGCAAGCCTCCGCTCGGCGATTGCCTATTACGTTCATCCTCGTTTCTATGACATGGCGATGCAATGGCTGCTGTTTCAGCCGGCCTTCGCCGTCTTCCTGGTGATTTCCCTATTGCTGTGGATGGTCGCCTACAAGCGCCAGCCTGCAGCCGGCCGCTTCAGCGCGTGAGGGTTTCTGCGTGTGTCTTTCGGCCTGTGCCATTCAGGGAATTGAGTGGCGTTGGAAGGAATTGGCGGTGGCTCCATCGCAATGCGGCGAGCGGTAGAACTGGCGATTGCGGAGAGCCGACCGGCAGCTGTTCTGACCAATAAAATTGCAGTTTTGGCCCGAAATTGTTTAAAAAACGGGTCGTTTGGATGGGTTTTCACCAATTCCCACAAATCTTTACCAACTGAAAAATTTCTCGTGAATTTTTCGTGCAGCCATGCAAGGATGCGCGCCAGCTTGGCCTCGGGGGAGGCCGGCAGTTCCGCAGACTTGCCCGATCAACGGGCTTGCGGGAGGACCCAACAAGATAGAAACAATAGGGCTGCACCACATGAAAAAATCCCTTTTGACCCTTTTCGCCCTGGCTGCCATGTCGGCAACGGCGCTCGCGGCCGATATCAAGCCGGCAATCGTCTACGGAACCGGCGGCAAGTTCGACAAGTCCTTCAACGAAGCTGCCTATAATGGCGCTGAAAAGTTCAAGAAGGAAACCGGCATCGCTTACCGCGACTTCGAGCCGACGGGTGACACCCAGGGCGAACAGGCGCTGCGCAACTTCGCCAGCAAGGGCTTCAATCCGGTTATCGCTGTTTCCTTTGCCTGGACCTCCGCGCTGCAGAAGGTTGCTGCCGAATATCCGAAGACCGAATTCGTCCTGATCGACGACAGCCTTGATCTGCCGAACGTCCGCTCCGTCAAGTTCAAGGAAAACGAGGGCTCTTATCTCGCCGGCGTCATGGCTGCCATTGCATCGAAGTCCGGCAAGATCGGCTTCGTCGGCGGCATGGACATTCCGCTGATCCGCAAGTTCGAATGCGGCTACGAGCTCGGTGCGCGCGCCACCAATCCGAAGATCGAAGTCTTCCAGAACATGACCGGCACGACCGGTGCTGCCTGGAATGACCCGGTTCGTGGCGGCGAGCTCACCAAGAACCAGATCGACCAGGGCGCGGACGTTGTCTACGCGGCTGCCGGTGCTACCGGCCTCGGCGTGCTGCAGACGGCCGCCGACAACAAGAAGCTGTCGATCGGCGTCGACTCGAACCAGAACTACCTGCATCCGGGTTCCGTTCTGACCTCCGTCGTCAAGCGCGTCGACCTCGCCGTCTACAATGCCTTCAGCGATGCCAAGAACGGCAAGTTCACGCCCGGCACGCAGGAGCTCGGCTTGAAGGAAGACGGCGTCGCCGTTGCCATCGATGACAACAATAAGCCGCTCGTCACTCCGGAAATGCAGGCTGCCGTCGACAAGGCGCGGACCGATATCGTCGCCGGCACCATCAAGGTCCACGACTATCTGACCGACAACGCCTGCCCGAAGAACTGATATGAAATAAGGGCGTATGACGGGACAAAAACGTCATACGCCCTTTTCTTATCCGGAAACCGGTTTCTGGAGCCCCTATAGTGAACCAAATCTCTGCCATCGAGCTCGTGGGCATCGACAAGAAGTTCGGTGCTGTCCACGCCAATAAAGATATCAACCTGACCGTCGCCAAGGGCTCGATCCACGGGATCATCGGCGAAAACGGTGCCGGGAAATCGACTCTCATGTCGATCATCTATGGCTTTTATCATGCCGACAGCGGTGAGATCCGCATCAACGGCAACCCGATCGCCATCCGCGACAGCCAGACGGCGATCGCAGCCGGCATCGGCATGGTGCACCAGCATTTCATGCTGGTCGACAATTTTACCGTCCTTGAAAACGTCATGCTGGGCGCCGAAGGCGGCGCGCTTCTCGCCAAGGGCGTTGCGGCCGCGCGCGCCGAGCTTAACCGGCTGGAGAAGGATTACGGCCTGGAAGTCGATCCGGATGCGTTGATCGAAGAGCTTCCCGTCGGCCAGCAGCAGCGCGTGGAAATCCTGAAGGCGATGTATCGCGGTGCCGAGATCCTCATTCTCGACGAACCCACCGGGGTTCTGACACCGGCCGAAGCCGACAATCTCTTCCGCATCCTTCGCGTGCTTCGCGACCAGGGCAAGACGATCATTCTCATCACCCACAAGCTGCGTGAGATCATGGCGATCACCGATACGGTATCGGTCATGCGCCGCGGCGAGATGGTTGCCACCCGCAAGACGGCGGAAACCACCGTCGAGGAATTGGCAGAATTGATGGTCGGACGCCGCGTGCTGCTGCGTGTCGAGAAGGGTGCTCCCAATCCGGGCGAAATCCTGCTGTCGGTGCGCAATCTCACCGTCAAGGACGGCCGTGGCGTCACCATGGTCGACAATGTCTCCTTCGATGTCCGCGCCGGCGAAATCGTCGGCATTGCTGGTGTCGCCGGAAATGGTCAATCGGAATTGCTGGAGGCGATCGCCGGTATCCGCAAGCCGGCTTCGGGCGAGATCCTTCTGCACGGCAAGCCGATCGGCAACGCCGATCCTGCAGCACTTCGCGATCTCGGTCTTGCCCATATTCCCGAAGACCGCCATCACATGGGTTTGGTCCTCAAGTTCGAGGAATATGAGAATTCCATGCTCGGCTATCACCGTGACCGCAAATACGGGCGCGGCGGTATGCTCGATCTCGACGCCATGCGCAAGGATGCCATCGAAAAGATCGAGAAATACGATATCCGCCCGCCGAACGCGCGGCTGAAGACCGCCAATTTCTCCGGCGGCAACCAGCAGAAGATCGTCGTCGCCCGCGAGATCGAGCGCGATCCGAAGGCGCTGCTGATCGGTCAGCCGACGCGCGGTGTCGATATCGGCGCCATCGAATTCATCCATCGCCGCATCATCGAGATGCGCGACGCCGGCAAGGCGATCCTGCTGGTGTCGGTGGAACTGGATGAAATCCGCGCGCTTTCGGACCGTATCCTCGTCATGTTCGCCGGCCATATCGTCGGTGAAAAGTCGGCTGAGGCCGGTGAACAAACACTCGGCCTGATGATGGCCGGCATTGCCGCGTGAGGCGTATATGAGCACGGCTTCCGTTCCGCTCCCGAACTGGATCACCTACGGCCTGATCCCCCTTCTCAACCTGATTGTTGCCTTCCTGATCTCCGGTCTTGTCGTCTGGTTCATCGGCGAGAGCCCGCTCGATGCGCTTGTCCTGCTGCTGCAGGGCGCTCTCGGCAGCGGCGAAGGCATCGGCTTCACGCTGTATTATGCGACGAGCTTCATCTTCACTGGCCTTTCGGTCGCCGTCGCTATCCATGCTGGCCTTTTCAATATCGGCTCGGAAGGCCAGGCCTATGTCGGCGGTCTCGGCTGTGCGCTTGTGGCGCTGACCCTCGACCATTATGTGCCCTGGTATGTGACGATGCCCTTTGCCGTCATCGGCGCCGCAATCTTCGGGGCTCTCTGGGCCTTCATTCCTGCCTGGCTGCAGGCCAAGCGCGGCAGCCACGTCGTCATCACCACGATCATGTTCAACTTCATCGCTTCGGCGATGATGAACTTCCTGCTGGTGCATATACTGATCGTTCCGGGCAAGATGGCGCCGGAAACGCGTACGTTCCTTGAGGGCGGTCAGCTGCCGAAGCTCGGCTGGTTGATGGATATGTTCGGCTCGACCATCGGTGCGGCACCGCTCAACGTCTCCTTCCTGATCGCGCTCGTCATGTGCTTTCTCGTCTGGGTGCTCATCTGGCGCACCAAGCTCGGCTATGAAATGCGCACGCTGGGCCTCAGCCCCACCGCTGCCGTTTATGCCGGCATTCCCTATGCCCGCACGGTCGTCATCGCCATGCTGCTTTCGGGCGGCCTTGCCGGCATGATGGCGCTCAATCCCGTCATGGGTGCGTCCGCGCGCCTGCAGGTGGAATTCGTGCTCGGTGCGGGTTTTGTCGGTATCGCCGTGTCGCTGATGGGCCGTAATCATCCTCTCGGCATCATCGCGGCGGCGATCCTGTTCGGCATTCTCTATCAGGGCGGCGATGCATTGTCCTTCGACATGCCGAATATCACGCGCGACATGATCGTGGTGATCCAGGGTCTGGTCATCCTGTTTGCAGGGGCTCTCGAATATATGTTCCGACCTGCGCTCGTGCGCATCTACCAGACATTCGCCAGGACGTGAGGATCGGACGATGGACTATTATGATCTTCTCATCAGCATATTGGGCTCGACGATCCGGCTATCGATCCCGCTGATCTTCACAGCGCTGGCGGGCCTGTTTTCCGAGCGAGCCGGCATCTTCGATATCGGCCTTGAAGGCAAGATGCTGGCTTCGGCCTTCGCTGCGGCCTGCGTCGCCTCAATCAGCGGCTCGCCCTGGGCTGGCCTTGCTGCTGGCGTTACAGTCTCAGTTGTCGTCGGTCTGCTGCATGGTTTTGCCTCGATCACCAATCGCGGCAACCAGATCGTTTCGGGTGTCGCGATCAACTTCCTGATGGCCGGCTTGACCATCGTTCTCGGCCAAGCCTGGTTCGGACAGGGCGGCCGCACGCCGACTTTGCCTGCTACCGCGCGCTTTTCCGGCATCACCCTGCCAGGCGCCGATGCCCTTCGTGACGTTCCGTTCATCGGGCCGCTCTACGCCAACGTTATCTCGGGCAACAATATTCTGACCTATCTCGCCTTCCTCACGGTGCCGATCTCCTGGTGGATCCTCTATCGGACCCGCTTCGGTCTGCGGCTGCGTGCGGTCGGTGAAAATCCGGGCGCCGTCGATACCGCCGGCATCTCGGTCGAATGGCTGCGCTATCGCTCGCTCATCGTTGCCGGCATTCTCTGCGGCTTCTCCGGCACATATCTCGCCATTGCGCAATCGGCCGCCTTCATCAACAACATGTCGGCGGGCAAGGGCTATATCGCTCTCGCCGCACTGATCTTCGCCAAGTGGAAGCCGGTGCCGGTCATGTTCACCTGCCTTCTGTTCGGCTTCCTCGATGCCTTCGCCAATTTCATGCAGGGCAAGGCGGTTCCGGGCATTGGCGAGGTGCCGGTACAGATTTTCCAGGCGCTGCCCTATATCCTCACCTGCATCCTGCTTGCAGGCTTTATCGGCGTCGCCAAGCCCCCGAAGGCCGGTGGCGTGCCCTATACCAAGGAGCGCTGAACCATGTCGCATGATTTGTTTGAGGCCGCGCGTGGCGCGATGGCCTTTGCGCATGCTCCCTATTCGAAATTCCCGGTCGGCGCGGCGATCCGCGCCGAGGATGGCAAGATCTATACCGGCGCCAATATCGAAAATCTCTCCTTCCCGCAGGGCTGGTGTGCCGAACCGACGGCGATCGGCCAGATGATCATGGGCGGTGCCAAGAAGATCGTCGAGATTGCCGTCATCGCCGAGAAGCTGCCGCTCTGCCCGCCTTGCGGCGGCTGCCGGCAAAAGATCGCCGAATTTGCCAGCAAGGAGACGCGCATCTATCTTTGCGACGAAACCGGCGTGAGGAAGACCATGACCATGGACGAGATGCTCCCCTTCAGCTTCGAAACCGAGATACTCGGATGAGCGCGGCTGTTGACATTCTCACCGAGAAGCTCGGCGAATTGAAGCCGCGCTATGGCATCATCCTGGGTTCCGGCCTCGGCTCTCTCGTGGATGAGGTCAAAGACGCGCTGCGTATCCCCTATGCCGATCTGCCGGGCTTCCCGGTCAGCGCAGTATCAGGCCATGCGGGCACGCTGGTCGCAGGCAAGCTGGGCGATGTTCCCGTCATCATGCTTTCCGGCCGGGTGCATTATTACGAAAAGGGCGACGCCAATGCCATGCGCGCGCCGATCGAGATCTTGAAGGCTCTCGGCGTCGATACGCTGATCCTGACCAATTCGGCTGGATCGCTACGGGAGGAAATGCCGCCGGGCTCGGTGATGCAGATCACCGATCACATCAACTATTCCGGCATGAACCCGCTGATCGGCGAGGAGAGCGACAGGCGCTTCGTCGGCATGACCAGCGCCTATGATACCGACCTCATCATGCGCATGCGCAAGGCGGCGGAAAAGGCCGAGATCAAGCTGTCGCACGGTGTCTATATGTGGTTTTCCGGCCCGAGCTTCGAAACGCCGGCCGAGATCCGCATGGCGCGCATCCTGGGTGCCGATGCCGTTGGCATGTCGACGGTGCCGGAAGTCATCCTGGCGCGTCTTTTCGGTCTAAGGGTTGCCGCTGCCTCCGTTATCACTAACTATGGTGCTGGCATGACCGGCGGAGAACTCTCGCATGAAGAGACGAAAGACATGGCTCCGGTCGGCGGCGCACGCCTTGCTGCCATTTTGAAAGAAATGATCGCTGACGAAGGAGATCCACAATGACGGGCCATTCCCTCAGAGAAACGGCAGCTGTTGCGCTTTCCCTTCTCGATCTCACCAATCTCAAGGATGACTGCACGCCGGCGCAGATCGAGGCGCTGTGCGCCCGCGCGCAATCGCCCTATGGCAATACGGCCGCCATCTGCATCTGGCCGCGTTTTGTCGCCCAGGCGCGCAGCATTCTCGGAACCGATCATGTCGTTAAGATCGCAACCGTGGTGAATTTCCCGGCCGGTGATATGGAGGTGGCCGATGTTGCTGCCGAAGCGCGCGAAGCGATTGCTGATGGCGCCGACGAGATCGATCTGGTCATTCCCTATCGTGCCTTTCTGGCCGGCAAAGAGCAGGCCGTCACCGACATGGTCGCCGCGGTAAAGGCCGAATGCAAAGGCCCGGTGCTTTTGAAAACCATTCTCGAAACCGGCGAAATCAAGGATACCGCGCTGATCCGGCGCGCGTCGGAACTTGCGATCGAGGCTGGCTCTGATTTCATCAAGACGTCCACCGGCAAGGTGGCCGTCAACGCGACGCTGGAAGCCGCTGACATCATGCTGCGGGCGATCCGCGACAGCGGTCGCAAGGTCGGCTTCAAGCCTGCCGGCGGCATCGGCTCCGTTTCCGATGCGGCGCTCTATCTGAGCCTTGCCGAAACCATCATGACACCCGATTGGGCCATGCCCTCGACTTTCCGCTTCGGTGCATCGAGCCTCCTCGATGATATTCTGAACGTGCTGGCCGGCGGAGAGTCCAAGGTGGCCTCGTCAGGCTACTGATCCATGATCCCGCAGGAGATCATCCGTCAGAAGCGTAACGGCGCCATCCTTTCGGCCGCCGATATCGATGCGTTTATCGGTGCATTGGGGCGTGGCGAACTGGCTGAAAGCCAGATCGGCGCCTTTGCCATGGCCGTCTGGTTTCGCGGTATGACGCGGGAGGAAACGGTAGCGCTGACGCTCGCCATGGCCCGCTCCGGTGATACCCTCTCCTGGCAAGGCATCGGCAGGCCGATCGCCGACAAGCATTCGACGGGTGGCGTCGGCGACAATGTTTCGCTGATGCTCGCACCCATCGCTGCCGCCTGCGGCCTCGCCGTGCCGATGATTTCCGGCCGCGGCCTCGGCCACACCGGCGGCACGCTCGACAAGCTGGAATCCATTCCCGGTTACGGGATCACGCCGGATGCTGCCCGCTTCCGCAAGGTGGTCGAGGAAGTCGGCTGCGCCATCATCGGCCAGACCGGCGCGCTGGCACCCGCCGATGGCAAGCTCTATGCGGTACGCGATGTCACTGCCACGGTTGATTCCGCGCCGCTGATTACCGCCTCCATCCTGTCGAAGAAACTGGCGGCCGGGCTGGAAACGCTGGTGCTCGACGTCAAGATCGGCAGCGGCGCCTTCATGACCTCGCTTGAGGAAGCGGAGACGCTGGCGCGCTCGCTGGTGGAGGTGGCCAATGGCGGCGGGGTCAAGACTTCGGCTCTGATCACCGACATGAACCAGCCTTTGGCGGATGCGGCCGGCAACGTGGTCGAGCTTCGTAACTGTCTGGATTTCTTGAAGAGCAACAAGGCGGGCACGCGGCTCGAAACGGTCGTGCTGGCCTTCGCATCCGAAATGCTTGTTCAGGCCGGCATTGCCGCGAACGTTGCCGAGGCGGAGGGCAGGGCGCGCGAGGCTTTGGCATCCGGCAAGGCGGCAGAGATATTCGGCCGCATGGTGCATGGTCTCGGCGGTCCGGCCGATCTGCTCGAACATCCCGAGCGCTATCTGGCAAGCGCGCCGGTGCAGACGCCCATTCTCGCTGCCGCCGATGGCTGGCTCGGCGCCTGCGATACGCGAGCGATCGGCGTGAGTGTGATCGATCTCGGGGGTGGCCGCCGCCGCCCGCAGGACAAGATCGATCATCGCGTCGGCTTCAGTGATATCCTGCCACTCGGCACGAAGGTGAGCAAAGGCGACCGTATCGCGACTGTCCACGCGGCGGATGAGGCCAGCGCGGAGAAGGCTGTCGCCGATCTCTCAGCCAATTACCGCCTCGTCGACGAAGCACCGGCTCCGTCGTCCGTTATCATCGGCAGGATCTGACGGACGACAGCGCCACGAATGCAGTCGGCGGCTTTGCATGGACCTCGGCCACCTACTGCTTCAACAGCAAATTGCCGTTCTGGACTCCATAGGAGTTCAGTTTCTTCATGAAGCTCATGCCGATCAGCGTCGTACCGAGCGCACTGTCCTTCGCCACCACGGCATCGACATCGCGGACCCGGATCGTGCCGATCTCCAGACGGTCGAGTTTGATGTAGGCGACTTTGGAAGTGCCGTTCGCGGTTTGGATGGGGTAGCGATAGTCGAGATCGACGCCGCTGAAGCCGAGGCTGCGCGCGGTACTTTCGTTCATCGCGACGTAGGTTGCGCCGGTATCGATCATCCCATGCACGGAGCGGCCATTGATGGTGAAATCACCCTCATAATGTCCGCCCGCGTTGGCGCGCAGCTGAACACTGCCATAGGAAACAGGAATCTCCGCTTTCGACGGCGCCAGCGAGACCGCTTCGACAGGCGCGGCCCTTGCGGCGGGCTCGTTATAGCTTTTCACCAACATCGGCACCTGGGTTGCCGCAACAGCAATGATACCGGCAATGACAAGAACGCGAACGAGCATCGGCAAGGCCCCTCCTGCGGGCCAGGCCATCTATAAGCCAAGTATGCTGAAAGGACGCTAAAGCAATCAATAAAAAGCCCGGCAGTTGAATAACGGCCGGGCCTTATAAGAGTATAATAGCGGATTTACTTCGTTCCGTACATGCGGTCGCCGGCATCGCCGAGGCCGGGCACGATATAGCCCTTCTCGTTCAGGTGGCTGTCGATGGCGGCGGTAAAGACCGGCACGTCCGGATGCGCCTTGCGGAAATTGGCGATGCCTTCGGGGGCCGCCAGCAGGCACAGGAAACGGATATTGTGCGCGCCGCGCTCCTTCAGTTTTTCGATTGCGGCAATCGAGGAATTGCCTGTTGCCAGCATCGGATCGACTACGATGATCAGGCGTTCCGAGATATCCTCCGGCGCCTTGAAGTAATATTCGACCGGCTGCAGCGTTTCGTGATCGCGGTAGACGCCGATATGCGAGACGCGGGCCGAGGGCACGAGATCGAGCATGCCTTCGAGCAGGCCGTTGCCGGCGCGCAGGATCGAGGCGAAGACCAGCTTCTTGCCTTCGAGGATCGGCGCATCCATCGGCTGCAGCGGCGTCTCGATGGTCTCGATCGTCAGTTCGAGGTCGCGGGTCACTTCGTAACAGAGCAGCGTCGAAATCTCGCGCAGCAGCCGGCGGAAGCTTCCCGTCGACGTGTCCTTCTTGCGCATGATTGTGAGCTTGTGCTGCACAAGCGGGTGATCGATGACAGTGACGCCGTCCATGGTTTCAGCCTTCCAGTAATTCCGCGATATGAGATGGTTCTTTCACGGAAATCGCCTCTGGTGCAAGAAAATAGGCCGCTTTTGGAGATTTCATCCCCAATATGGGGCCTTAACTGTGCATTTAGAGCTTCGCCAACAACGCCGCCCGTGTCGCCTCGTCTACGAACGCCGCCTCGATCGCCGTGCGGGTCATCGCATCGATCTCGTCATCGCTAAAACCGAAGGCTGACGACGCCAGCTCGTATTCCCGCTTCAGCGAGGTGTGGAAGAAGGGCGGATCATCGGAACTTATCGTCACCTTCACGCCGGCGTCACGCAGCCTGCGCAACGGATGCGACTGGAAATCCGGGAAGACGTTGAGTGCGACATTGGAGCCGGGGCAAACCTCCAGCACGGTGCCGAGATCGGCAAGGCGCTTGACGAGGTCCATATCCTCGATGGCGCGCACGCCATGGCCAATACGCTGCGGGCGCACCAGGTCGACGGCATCGGCGACGCTGAATGCTCCGCAGACCTCGCCGGCATGGATGGTAATGCCGAGACCGGCCTCGCGGGCGATATCGAAGGCGCGGGCGTAATCGGCGACGCGGCCCATGCGCTCTTCGCCTGCCATGTTGAAACCAGTAATCAGCGGATTGTCGCTTTTGGCGGCATATTCGGCGGCCTTCACCACCCGGTCCGGACCAAAATGGCGTTCGCCGGTTACGATCAGCCGCGCTTCGATACCGGTCTTTGTCTTGGCGGCACGGATGCCGGCGGAAACGCCTGCCATATAGGCGTCGGCGCCGAGGCCGATGCGATCGCCATGGTCGGGTGAAACGATGAGCTCGCTATAGATCGTGCCGATGTCGGCAAGCTCTTCCAGATAGGTTTCCGTCAGCAGCGCATAGTCTTCCTCGGTGCGGTAGACCTCGGAAACCTTGTCGTAGCAGACGAGGAATTCGGCAAAATCCTTCCAGAGGTAAACGCCGTCCTTGAGGAAGGCACTGGTGTCGACGCCGTATTTCTCTGCTTGTGCGAGCGTCAATGCCGGTGGGGCCGCGCCCTCCAGATGGCAGTGCAGCTCCACCTTCTTCAAATGCGATGTCAAAGGAAGCTCCTCCCGTGCGGCCCTGCCGCAATTCCCAGATGTTTCGCAACCGTCTCGCCGATATCGGCATAGGTCTGACGGACGCCGATGGAACGGGATCGAATGCCTGGCCCGTAAGCCATGACGGGCACGCGCTCGCGTGTGTGATCGGTCCCGCGCCAGGTCGGGTCGCAGCCGTGATCCGCGGTCAGGATGACGAGATCGCCCGCCTTCAGCTTCTTGTGCACTTCAGGCAGCCGCGCGTCGAACGCCTCGAGTGCTGCGGCATAACCCGGCACGTCGCGGCGGTGACCATAGACCATGTCGAAATCGACGAAGTTGGTGAAGACCAGATCGCCATCCTCGGCTTCATCCATGGCCTTCAGCGTCGCATCCATCAGTGCCATGTTGCCATTGGCCTTGATGACCCTGGAGATGCCCTGATGGGCAAAGATATCGCCGATCTTGCCGACGGCATGCACCGTGCGTTCGGCCTTGACCAGACGGTCGAGCAGCGTCGGTTCCGGCGGCAGAACGGAGAAGTCACGGCGGTTGCCGGTACGCTCGAAAGTCGCGGCGGTCTCGCCGACGAAGGGGCGGGCGATGACGCGGCCGATATTGTAGGGATCGAGCAGGGTGCGCACGATCTTGCAGAGGCCGATCAGCCGGTCGAGGCCGAAATGCTGTTCGTGTGCTGCAATCTGGAAGACGGAGTCCGACGAGGTATAGCAGATCGGCTTGCCGCTACGGATGTGCTCTTCGCCAAGCCTGGCGATGATATCCGTGCCGGATGCATGGCAATTGCCGAGAATCCCTGGCAGATCGGCGGCTTCGCAGATGGCCTTCACCAGCTCCGGCGGAAAGGCATCGCCCTCTGCCGGAAAGTAACCCCAGTCGAACATGACGGGCGTACCGGCGATCTCCCAATGACCCGATGGCGTATCCTTGCCGCGGGAGGTTTCGCTGGCGCAGCCATAAAGGCCGTAGAGTTTTTCCGGCAGAGGCATGCCGGCGGGATAATTGCCCGTCGCCGCCTTGGCGATCTCCAGCAGGCCGAGGCCGGACATGATCGGCAATGTCAACGGACCCTGACGCAGGCCTTCGCGATCGGCCGCGCCGGCGGCGCAGAACTCGGCAATATGGCCAAGCGTATCGGCGCCCTCGTCACCATAGCTTGCCGCATCCGGGCCGCCGCCGACACCGAAAGAATCCAGAACGAAGAGAAAGGCGCGCGCCATAGATCACCCGATAGAATGCCGTCACCCGGCAGGTTTTCCGGGTTATTGGACGTCACCCATATAACGGAGGCATCGGCTTGGCAATTTTCCGTTTGGAAGCGGCACTTCGCGCAAGGTTTTGGCCGTCGGGCCTTCAACAGTCGCTGCAGCTGATCGAAGTGCCGACGCGCTGCCGGTAGTAATATTGCCGGCTGATGGTGATCTGGTTTGTGCCGCTTGGCAGGAAATTGGCACCGAAGCTGAGGAGCTGATAGGGCAAGGCAAGCTCGCTACGGACGAGGAATGTGCTCGCCTGGTTCATGTTGGCCGGCACCGTGACCGTGGAGCCCGGTGTATACGGCCTGGTTCCGTCCTGCGCCCAAGACCAGGCGACGGTCGCATTGCCGGCCGTGTCGATCGCAATGCCGGTGATCTTCAGCGTCAGGCCCGTCGTGCTATAGGGCGCGAAGATCGCGCCGGCAACCGAAGGCATGCCCGCAAGCACGGACTTGGTGACCGACGTCTGCTGCGAGACGATGTCTGCGATCGATCCTGCAGAACGGCTGGCACGTTTCGAGGCATTGAGGCCGACGGTAAGCTCGAATGCACCGAGATAAAGCATCAGCAATACGGGAAAAAGAATGGCGAATTCGATCGCGCCGACGCCATCTTTGTCGCGAGCGAAGCGTCTCAGGATGCCAAAGCGCGTACTTTCTTTCCCGATCATGCTCTTGAGGCCGCTCACGGATAATTCTCATTCTGAAAGGCTGCAGTTGCGACGATGAGATAGACCGACGCTGAGCCGTCGGTTGGATGCACGTTGGTAAGATAGGGGCGCAGCAGATCCGTTATGATCTGCCAGCGATAATAGGCGCGCACCATGTTCAGCGATTTGGCGCCGCCGGGTGTAAAAGTGAATCCAGTCGTGCTGAGATCGGAATAAGGATCGGTCGACGACTTGCGGGGGATCGTCGTCGGCATGGATGCGAAGCTCGAATAGCTCTCCACATCGAGATAGAGGCTTGCCGGCGTCTGTACTTCGGTGGAGGAGCAGGTAATGAGCACGGAAATCTGATTGCAGAATGCCTGCCGGAACTGCTGCGAAGTCGTATTGGCTGCCGTAATCTGCCCGGTCCGGATCTGACGCGACAGAGTATCAACGGCGTTTGAGACGACTTGCTCCGCGGTAAAGGCGACGAAGGTTTCGATGATGGCAAAGACGATCAGAAAATAGGGGATCGCAAGCAAGGCAAATTCGATCGCTGCTGTCCCGTCCCGAGAACGCACGAATTCACGCAAGCTGCTTCGGGCACTGCGACGTGCGCGGCCTGTATTGGCGTGAGGGGTATTATCTGGCGTCATGGGAAGTCCGCGGCGATTTACACGCGGACGACACTAGAATTGCTTTCTTGATAATCCGTTTCTCTTCTCTCTTCATATTTAGAGGAAACTGGGATTATCGTTTTCTGCTCAATTCTTTGAAAGTACTTTAGAATATTTGCGTTATCGAATGTTGTTATTGTCCGGCAGCAGCCGTTGGGGTTGTCGTTGTCGTATTGTTCTGCTGGGCATGCTGTTCGCAATTGGGCGTGCACGACAGCACGGCGCGATCCGTCTGGCGGAACACACGGACTGTATTGCCTTCGTCGATCGACACCAGGATCTGCTCGTCCACGATGGCATTGCCGTCGGCATCGAGCAGGATGATGTTTGTCGTGCCGAAGCTGCGGCCGGTCAGCACGATGGTTTTCGGATCGGCGACCGTCGCATCGGCGACTTGCGAATTGCCGACGATGACCTTGCTGACGGGGCGATCCAGCTTCAATACGCGCGCGTGATCCATATAGACGCGCAGCATGCTTTCTCCGGCAGCGTGGGAAAGCTGTGGCGTCATGCCGGCCATGGCGACAATGCCGGCAAGGAATGCTGTTCTGCCGCCGATTGGCATGGCTTGGCCTCTTGGAAAACTATGGCGAAAAGGATCTCTGGATAGAATGGGAAAGAATGGTGAATGAACGATTAAGGTTGTCTTCTGCCATGTAATTATGGCGCGTATGTCCCATACGGACCCTCTCCGTCGCCTTCTTGCGCAGATCGTGTATTAATTCGAGACGAATCGTATATCGCACTAATATTCATACATCTAATAATTTCTATTTGGCTGAAGATTTTCTTTAAAAACATAGAGAAGAACATACAAGTCACATTAACTATTCTATTTTCGCTTTTGGATTTACTGCACATTAACCTAATTCTTTAAAGCGATGGAAACGGCGGGAAGCTACCGTGCAACTCATCCGATCAACGGCAACAGTTGGCGGACGTGCTGTCAACAAAGTGGAGTTAAACTTATGTCCAAGCTTTTTTCGCGTTTCCTGAAGGATGAATCCGGCGCGACCGCAATTGAATATGGCCTGATCGCCGCCCTGATCTCGGTCGCCATCATCACCGGCGCGACGACCCTCGGTGGTACATTGAATACTACATTCCGAAATATTGCGACGAAGATGACTGCCGCTGATACTCAGTCCAAGGGCTACTAAGGTGTAACATAGCGCCTGAAACCAACCCCGTTTTTGCAAGGGTTGGTCGTTGCTAGCGAAAACCGTTCTCTCTGGCGAGCGGTTTTCGATTTTTTACCTGTGTCGCAAAGGCGGTTTATCTTCAATGCTTGAAACGGCAACATTGCTGATCTTCCCGCTCTGTATGTCGATCGCGGCGATCTCGGATCTGCTGACCATGACGATCCCGAATCGCGTGTCGTTGGCGCTTGCGGTCTCGTTCCTTGTGCTGGCGCCGGTCTTCGGTTTATCGCTTGCAGATATTGGCCTGCACTTCGCCGGCGCCATTGCCGTCTTCTTTGCTTGCTTCGTGCTATTTGCTTTGAATGTCATGGGCGGCGGCGACGCCAAGCTCTTGGCTGCGGCCACGCTTTGGTTCGGCTTTGATTCGTCGCTTGTGGAATTTCTAGTCTACGTCGCATTTATCGGCGGCATGGTCACGGTACTGATAGTTATGCTTCGCTCGCAGGCGACAAGTATCATGGCAATTGGTCTTTCATTGCCAAATTCGTTGCTGGTTGCCAAGAAAATCCCCTACGGCATCGCAATTGCCATCGGCGGCTTCCTTGCCTTCCCATCTTCACCATTGCTGATTGCGGCGACGCGAAGCATGCTTTGAAGCCGGACATTAGCCAGTAAAAGTTAATCTGGAATATATATAATTCCTAATATACGCCAAGTAATCATGGTTAAATAACAATAAATGTAACCAGCCATTAACCATAATTACACCAATTGCCGGTCATTCTGCAGGGCGAAGAATCCTGTTCCTCAAGGAATGACCATGAAGCCCGCTCGCATAATGATACTCGCAGTGGCAGCCGTCGCGGCCGGTATGGCCGGTTTGCTCGCGATGCGCCTGGCTGGTTCGCGCGATATCGTTCCCCAGCAGATTGCGGCGGTGGTGGAGAAGGAGGCGACGATCAATGTCCTCGTTGCCGGTGCCAATCTGCCCGTCGGTTCGCGTCTGAACGAGCAATCGATCCATTGGATGCCCTGGCCCGAAAGCGGCATCGTCAAAGGCCTCATCACCGAACGCGAGCGCCCGGATGCGCTGAAGGATCTGAGCGGTGCCGTAGTCCGCCTGCCGATCTTCGAGGGCGAACCCATCCGCGAAGAAAAGGTCGCCGATTCCAACAGCCGTATCCTTTCGTCCTTGCTGCCGGCGGGCAAGCGGGCCGTCGCCACCGAAATTTCCGTCGCCACCGGAGCAGGCGGCTTCATCCTTCCGAATGACCGCGTCGACGTCATCATGGTGCGCAAGGGCTCGCAGCAGCAGCTTGTCACCGAAACCGTGCTCAGCAACGTCCGCGTTCTGGCTGTCGATCAGCAGATCGAGGAAAAGCAGGACGGAAGCAAGGCCGTCGTTGGGGCAACCGCAACGCTGGAGCTGACACCGGATCAGACGAAGGTCCTGGCGGTCGCCCACCAGATGGCCGATCGCCTGACGCTGGCATTGCGCTCCGTTGCCGACGCGCAGCAGCCCGATACGACGGCCGCCGATTATCTACTGGCCGGTGACAGTGGCGGCAGCATGATCCAGGTCATCAAATCGGGAGCAATCGTAACCGACGGCCCAAGCGGGCCTAAACCGCAATGAGAAGGGGCGAGACGATGTTAAAGACAAGCAAGAAAGCCAGCCTCCCCCTTGCCGTAAGCCTCTCCTTCTCGGTCGCCTTTGCCGGCCTGCCCTTGGCAGATGTTCCGGCCTTTCTGCGCACGCCTACCGCTTTTGCAGGCGGCTCGGACAGTATCGTCACAATAGCCGGCCTCGGCACGAAGCGCACTTTGAAGCTTGGTCTCAACAAGGCGCTCGTCGTCGATCTGCCGGCCGACGCCCATGACATCCTTGTCTCCGATCCCAAGATGGCCGATGCGGTGACGCGGACCTCGCGCCGCATCTACCTTTTCGGCAAGACGGTCGGCCAGACCAACATCTTCATCTTCGGCGCCGACGGCAAGGAGATCGTCAGCCTCGATCTCCAGATCGAGCGCGATATTGCCGGCCTGCAGGATAATATCAAGCGCTTCATCCCGGACTCCGATATCAACGTCGAGATCATCTCCGACAACATCGTCCTCACCGGCATCGTGCGTACGCCGCAGGATTCGATCCGCGCGCAGCAGCTTGCACAGGCCTTCCTCAAAGGCGGCGAAGCGACGACACGAAACCAGACTGCCTCGGGCAGCGGCGACAACAACGCAGTCGCCATTTTCGCCGAAGGGCGGCAGACCTCGCAGATCGTCAACATGCTCCAGATCGAAGGCGAGGATCAGGTGACGCTCAAGGTGACCGTCGCCGAAATCAAGCGCAGCGTCCTGAAGCAGATTGGTTTCGACAATCTGGTCAGCAATTCCTCCGGCCTGGGCGTCGCTCAACTCGGCAATATCGGAAACACGGGAACCACGAATTTCCTGGGAGTAAACGGCGATCCCACAAACGCCACCGGCGCAGGTGGTATCTCGACACTCTTCAAATACGCGCTCGGGAAATACAATATCAGCACCTATCTGAATGCTCTCGAGCAGGCAGGTGCTGTGCGCACCTTGGCCGAGCCGACATTGACCGCCATTTCCGGACAGGCTGCCACCTTCAATTCCGGTGGCCAGACGCTCTATTCCACGACCGACAAGGACGGCAACACGACGATCACGCCCTATACCTACGGTATTACGCTGGCCTTCACGCCTGTGGTCCTGGCCGGTGGCCGCATCAGCCTGCATGTGCAGACCCAGGTCTCGGAACCCGTCGCATCGTCATCCACCCCGACCTACAACCAGCGTGCCGCCAATACTTCGGTCGAGCTGCCATCCGGGGGATCGATCGCGCTTGCCGGCTTGCTGAGCGATAACGTACAGCAGACGACCTCGGGAACGCCGGGTGCATCGAAGATTCCGATCCTGGGTGCCCTGTTCCGTCAGAAGAGCTTCCAGCGGGATGAGAGCGAGCTGGTGATTATCGCGACTCCCTATCTCGTGCGCCCCGTAGCGCGCGACAAGCTTGCCCGCCCCGACGACAATTTTTCTCCGACGAACGATGCCGGTGTCTTCTTCATGAACCGTGTCAACAAGATCTACGGCCGCAAGGATGGTCCGCCGGTCGCCGACGCCGATTTCCACGGCACAGTCGGCTTCATCTACAAGTGAGGAGCGGGACCATGACACCAGCCTTTTCAACGAGCTCAACGAGAGAGCAAGAGATGGCCAGCCTCGAACGCAATACACCCCGCGGTGCCCGGCCTCGTTTTTCAAGATCGATGCTGATCCTCCCGACATTGGCGCTGATATCGGCCGTCAGCAGTTGCGCCGGCTCCCCAGATGGCATGACGACGAGCGCCATCAGGGATGACTATCGCCAACGGCATCCCATCGTGCTTACCGAAAAGGAGCATAGCGTCGATATACCGGTCGCGGCCAGTGACCGGCACCTGACAACAGGCATGCGCGATACGGTTCGCGGTTTCGTGCAGGATTATCGCGCCCATGCAAGCGGCACCGTGGAAATCCTGTCGCCGCGGCAATCGCCAAATGCCTTCGCCGCATCGGCGCTCAACTCGCAAATCCGTCGGGAGCTGGTCACGAACGGTATTCCATCGGCGCGAATCGTCAACAGCTATTACCCGGCCGGCGGCCCGGGCGATGCCGCGCCGATTCGCCTGCGCTTTACCGCAACGACGGCGGCCACCAATGCCTGCGGCCAGTGGCCGGACGATCTTTCCGACAACGCATTCGACAATCAGAACTACTATAATTTCGGCTGTGCGACCCAGCACAATCTGGCAGCGCAGGTCGCCAATCCGACCGATTTGATTTCGCCGCGCGCGATGACGCCGATCGATGCCGATCAGCGCAGCAAGGTCATCAGCGATTATCGCACCGGCTCAACCCCGACCAGCACGGCGACGGTCGGCGGCTTCGGTAGCGGAAATTGAACGCAAGAGGCTGGCGCAACGGGATGAAATCATGAACGCCATCGAATACGATATCGGCTCGACTGCCCCGGGAGCGGAGGAAGCTTCGCGCTTGGGCAATCTTGACAATCTGCGGCCGCTGCCGCGCATTTCCATACATGCCTTCTGCGAAAGCGAGCAGCTGCAGCAGGTGATGGACCAGTGCGCCAATGATCGGCGCATGTCCAAGGTCAGCCTCAGGATCACCAGCGGCGGTGTGGCGGCTGCGGCGAACATGTTCGCCTCGGCGCCCACCCCGAACCTGATCATTCTGGAAACACGCGCCAACCCACGCGGCCTCCTGGCGGAACTCGAGCCACTCGCCGCCGTCTGCGATCCGAGCACCAAGGTCATCATCGTCGGCTATCACAACGACATCGGTCTTTACCGCGAACTCATACGCAACGGCATCTCGGAATATATCGTTCAGCCGACCGATATGGTCGATCTGATGACGGCGGTGGCATCGATCTTCATCGATCCCGATGCCGAACCGCTCGGCCGCAGCATTGCCTTCATCGGTGCCAAGGGTGGGGTGGGCGCATCCACCATCGCCCATAATTGCGCCTTCGGAATTTCCAGCCTCTTCTCGACCGAAACCATCCTGGCCGATCTCGATCTGCCCTATGGCACCGCCAATATCGATTTCGACCAGGACCCCGCCCAGGGGATAGCCGAGGCCGTCTATGCGCCGGAACGCCTCGACGAGGTCTTTCTCGACCGGCTGCTGACCAAATGCTCGCAGCATCTGTCGCTGCTCGCGGCGCCCTCAATGCTGGACCGCGCCTATGATTTCGAAGGGCAGGCATTCCTGCCGGTGCTCGACGTTCTCCAGCGCAGCGCGCCGGTGGCGGTTCTCGATGTGCCGCATGTCTGGACGGAATGGACGCGTTCGGTGCTCGGTGCCGTTGACGAGGTCGTCATCTGTGCTGCACCCGATCTTGCCAATCTGCGCAACGCCAAGAACCTGATCGATGCTCTGCGCAAGCTGCGGCCGAACGATAAGGCACCGCACCTCATTCTCAATCAGGTCGGCATGCCCAAGCGCCCGGAGATCAATCCTTCGGAATTCTGCGCGCCGCTGGAGACGGACCCGATCGCCATCATACCTTTTGACATCAACCTTTTCGGCAATGCCGCCAACAGCGGACAGATGATCTCCGAGACTGATCCGAAGTCGCCGATCGCGGAAACTTTCTCGCAGATATCGCACATCGTCACCGGGCGTGTCGCTTTGAAGAAGGCAAGAAAGGGCGGTTTGCTTGGCCTTTTAAAGCGGAAGTAACCCTTTGATTTCGCATGGATTCCGAAAGAAGATCTTTCGTGAAAGCCATGCGGCAGCAGTAGAATTGGATCGAAGACATGTTTGGCAAGCGCGGAAGTGAAGGTCCTGCAAAGAGCGGCGGCGCAATGCCTCCGCCGGCACCGGCGCGTGCACCCGCTCCCGTTGGCGCGCCAACGGCGCCGGCTGTGCTGATAGAGCCGTCCCGTGATGCCGCGCAGCCACGTCAGCAGGTCGCTCCTCCGCCGATGCAGACGCCCAGCCGGCGTCGCGTGGCGCGTACCGAAGAATATTACGATACGAAATCGCAGGTCTTCTCCGCGCTGATCGATACGATCGATCTCTCGCAGCTCTCCAAACTCGGCAACGAGGCGGCGCGCGAGGAAATCCGCGATATCGTCAACGATATCATCACGATCAAGAATTTCGCGATGTCGATCTCCGAGCAGGAGGAGCTGCTTGAGGATATCTGCAACGACGTGCTTGGCTATGGTCCGCTGGAGCCGCTGCTCGCCCGCGACGACATCGCCGACATCATGGTCAATGGCGCCGGCCAGACCTTCATCGAAGTCGGCGGCAAGACCGTTGAATCCGAAATCCGCTTCCGCGACAATTCCCAGCTTCTATCCATTTGCCAGCGCATCGTCAGCCAGGTCGGCCGCCGCGTCGATGAATCGAGCCCCATCTGCGATGCGCGCCTGCCCGATGGTTCGCGCGTCAACGTCATTGCGCCGCCGCTCGCGATCGACGGGCCGGCGCTCACCATTCGTAAGTTCAAGAAGGACAAGCTCACGCTTGATCAGCTCGTTCGCTTCGGCGCCATCACGCCGGAAGGCGCGACGCTTTTGCAGATCATCGGCCGCGTGCGCTGCAACGTCGTCATTTCAGGCGGTACGGGCTCGGGCAAGACGACGCTTCTGAACTGCCTGACCAACTATATCGACCGTGACGAACGCGTCATCACCTGCGAAGACACCGCCGAACTGCAATTGCAGCAGCCACATGTGGTGCGCCTCGAAACCCGCCCGCCAAACATCGAGGGCGAGGGTGAGATCACCATGCGCGATCTCGTCAAGAACTGCCTGCGTATGCGCCCCGAACGCATCATCGTCGGCGAAGTGCGCGGACCCGAGGTCTTCGATTTGCTGCAGGCGATGAACACAGGCCACGACGGCTCCATGGGCACGATCCACGCCAATACGCCGCGCGAATGCCTGAGCCGCATGGAATCGATGATCGCCATGGGTGGTTTCAGCCTGCCGGCCAAGACCGTGCGCGAGATCATTTCCAGCTCCGTCGATGTCGTCATCCAGGCCGCCCGCCTGCGTGACGGTTCGCGCCGCATCACCCAGATCACCGAGGTGATCGGCATGGAAGGCGATGTGATCATCACTCAGGATCTAATGCGCTACGAAATCGAGGGCGAGGATGCGAATGGCCGGATCATCGGTCGGCACGTCTCCACCGGCATCGGCAAGCCGCATTTCTGGGATCGTGCTCGCTACTATAACGAGGAGCGGCGCCTGGCAGCCGCCCTCGATGAGATGGAACAGAAGGCGCAATAGGGCTCGCGATGTTTGGTATCGATCCGATAGTGCTGCTGATTGTCCTGCTGACGGCAGTCTCCGCCGCCGCGGTCTGCTACGGCATTCTCTATTCACGGATCGAGACACAGAAAAAGGCCGATAGCCGGGTCAACCGGGTCAAGCAGGCCGAGACCGATCGCGCCAAGGTCAAGGCCGCGCGTGATCGCGTCCAGGAAATGTCCAAGCGGCGCAAGTCGGTGCAGGATACACTCAAGGATCTGGAGCGGCGACAGAGCGAAAACACGAAGAAGAAGCAGTCGCTGAAGGCACGTCTGGCGCAGGCCGGCCTGTCGTTGACGCCATCGCGCTTCTATGTTTTTAGCGTGCTGTTCGGCCTGTTCGCGGTGCTGATCTTTTTCATTGTCGGCGCTCCGCCCTTGGCTATCCTGGGACTGTTCTTTGCCGTCGCTTTCGGGCTGCCGCGCTGGATTCTCAGCTTCCTCATCAAGCGCCGGCAAAACAAGTTTCTCGAAGAATTTCCGAACGCACTCGATGTCATCACGCGCTCGCTTCGCTCGGGCCTGCCGCTCAACGACGCGGTGCGGCTGGTGGCCGGCGAAGCGCGAGAGCCTGTCAAGACGGAGTTTCGGCGGGTGGTCGAAGCGCAGCAGGTCGGTCTCAGCATGTCGGACGCCTGTGCGCGCATCACAAACCACATGCCGTTGCAGGAAGTAAATTTCTTCTCGATCGTCATTGCCATTCAGGCTCAGGCGGGCGGCAACCTGTCGGAAGCGCTGGGCAACCTCTCGAAGGTGCTGCGCGAACGCAAGAAAATGAAGGCAAAGGTCAAGGCATTGTCGATGGAGGCCAAGGCATCCGCCGTCATCATCGGCGCTCTGCCCTTCATCGTGATGCTGCTCGTCTACCTGACGTCGCCGCAATACATGATGATCCTGTTCACCGATCCGCGCGGCCATCTGATCTTGATTGGGGCCGGCATATGGATGTCGATCGGCGTCTACATCATGCGTCAAATGGTCAATTTCGAGATCTGAGCGGAAGGAGCCGCGTAGCCCATGTCCGATCTGGCTGCCAATTTGACCGATCCCGGCACCCTTCTTGCCGTTGTGGTTGCCATTGCCGTCTTCGCGACCTTCTACACGATCGCCATACCGCTGCTGGAACGTGGCGATCTCAGCAAGCGCATGAAGGCCGTGTCGACGGAGCGCGAACAGATTCGCGCCCGTGAACGCGCACGGCTGAGCGCAGAGGGCGGCAAGGCATCGCTGCGCAGCCACAACAATCGAAACGTCAGGCAGATCGTCGAGCGGTTCAACCTGCGCAATGCGCTTGTCGATGCCAATACCGTCAATCGCTTGCGGTCCGCCGGCCTGCGCTCTGAAAATGCGCTCAATATGTTCCTGGTGGCGCGATTCCTGCTGCCCTTCCTGTTTCTGGCGGTTGCGATCGTCATCGTCTTCATTCTCGGCTGGTTTGCCGCAAAGCCCCTGCCGATCCGGCTGCTTGGCGTCATCGGTTTCGCCTATCTGGGCTTCTACGCGCCGAACATCTATATCTCCAATCTCGTGACCAAGCGCCAGAAATCGATCAAGCGCGCTTGGCCTGATGCTCTCGACCTGATGCTGATCTGCGTGGAGTCGGGTATTTCAATCGAAGCCGGCATGCATCGGGTGTCCGAGGAAATGGCCGAGCAATCCCCGGCGCTAGCCGAGGAAATGGTGCTGACCACGGCCGAGCTTTCCTTCCTGCAGGATCGCCGCACCGCCTTTGACAATCTCGCCGCCCGCACCCAGATCGAGCTCGTCAAATCGGTGACGCAGGCGCTCATCCAGGCGGAACGCTATGGCACGCCGCTCTCGCAGGCTTTGCGTGTCATGGCGCAGGAAGGCCGAGACGAGCGCATGAACGAGGCGGAAAAGAAAGCGGCCGCGCTGCCGCCGAAGCTTACCGTACCGATGATCGTCTTCTTCCTGCCGGTCTTGATGGCGGTCATTCTCGGCCCGGCGATCATTCAGGCAATGGACAAATTCTGAGCCGCCGACTTGCTCGCGGCATGCGGGCATGGTTATCTTCCATGCAATGTCGCCGACGGGCGTCAGGCGCATCGTCTCGAAAAGGCGCCGGGCGTTCGTGTCGACCATATTGGGAGGTCTCGGATGTCATCCTTGGCAATATTTTTCAGCGTCATCGCGGCAGTCTTCATCGGGGCGGTAAGCCCCGGTCCGAGCTTCGTGCTCGTTTCGCGCATCGCCGTTTCCCGCTCACGCAAGGCAGGTCTTGCCGCAGCCTTCGGCATGGGAACGGGCAGCGTCATTTTCGCGACCTTGGCCCTCTTCGGCTTGAGCGCATTGCTGATGAAAGTCGAATGGCTGTATCTGGCGCTAAAAGTCGCCGGTGGTCTCTATCTGATCTATGTCGGCATCCGCATCTGGCGCAGCGCTGCCGACGATCTTCCCATCGATACGCCAGCGACGCCGGCGGCAGGCGGTGTGATGCGCAATTTCCTCTTTGCGCTCGGCACGCAGCTCAGCAATCCGAAGACGGCCATTTTCTACGGCAGTATCTTTGCCGCACTTCTGCCGGCGGCTCCGGCTCCCTGGCTGCTGTTTACGGTTCCGCCCGCAGTCTTCCTGGTCGAAGTGAGCTGGTACACGGTGGTGACGATGGCCTTTTCTTCGAACCGGCCGCGCGCCATCTATCTCGGCGCGAAGTTGTGGATAGATCGGGTGGCCGGCGTCGTGATGGGCGCGCTCGGCGCACGGCTTGTCTTCGAGGGGCTGCCGCGCCACATCTGGCGTTAAAGGGCCTGCGGTTACCGGCCGTGCGCCTAGACCGATCGGCGGCAGACTTTCGTTTTCGAGAGCTGCTCGGGAAAGCCGCTATGGCTCTCCCGTTCTATTGCTGGGCGACTTTCCTGCTGTCGCCGCTGGCGGCAAGCTTCTGCCAGGAATTCTGCTGTGCCAGCATGCCGCGCAGATAGGCGACGTTGGCATTTGCCTGTTGCGGCGTCAGTTCCTGGCGGGCGATTTGTTCGGCTTCCGCAAAGCGACCCTGTAGCCCGACGACCAGCGCCAGGTTCTGCCGCACGCGGCTGTCGGCGCCCGGCTGGGCGACGGCCGTGCGGAGATAGCTCTCCGCATTCTTGAGGTCGCCGGTCAGCACATAGGACATGCCAAGATTGGAAAGAACGGTCGGTTCGTTGGGGGCGAGCACCAGCGCATCGCGATATTTGGCGCGTGCATCGGTGGAGCGCCCGAGCTGATCGAGGATGGCGCCCTGCGCCGAAACCAGCCGCCAATCCGGCCGATCCGGCAGCTGTGCGCGGTCAATGGTCGAGAGCGCTTCGTCGAGCTGCCCTGCCGCCGCTTGCGCCTTGCCGTAGGCGGCCAGGACGCCGCGATCGCTCGGATTGGCGATTGCCACCTGCTGCATGACGGCAAGCGCCTGGTCGTTGCGGCCGCTCATGCGCAAGGCGTTGGCATAATTGACGCCGGCATCGCGATCTTTAGGATTGGCGTCATAGGCCTTGCCATACGTCGCAGTTGCCTGCGCCAGATCAGTGCTGTTCATCGTGTCGAGAGATTGCGACGTCTTCGGAATCGAGCCGGTCGTCATCCGGTCCTTTCCGGTTGTCGAGCAGCTTGCGAGCGCGATCGCCAGAAGTGCAGCCGAAGCTCCCCGGAAAAGAAAGGTTCTGAATGAAGACGCAGCTGAGACGGCGGGCATGACGCTTATCCCTGAATTCCTATAGTCTTGCGTCCGGCCTAGAATCGGAACAGGGAAAGGTTCGACGCAATGTTCGCTCCAGCAATAATCTGTTAACCCTAACAGACGGTTAACTCTCGATTCCCTGAAGTCCCCGATTCCCTGAAGTCATCGTCAAAGGATAGTCATGGCCCCCTATCAATTCATCGAGCGCGCGACGCCCTTCAATTCGAAGGGTGGCGCGTCCCTGCCGATCTTTGCCGTTACCCCCGCGCATATCGAGACCGGTACCATCGATCCCATCGCGCTCGATTGGGCACGCAAGGCGGGTTACAAGGCGGAGAGCGGTTCGTTGCTGCTGATCCCGACCGCGGAGGGGCATCTGGGCGGCGCTCTCTTCGGCCTAGGCTCTAACCCATCCGAGCAACCCTTCCTCACGGGCAAGCTGGCGCGCAGCCTGCCGGCCGGCGACTGGCATATCGAGACGGCGCCGCTGACGGCGAACCGGCTCTCGCTTGGTTTCGGTCTCGGCAGCTATCGCTTCGACCGCTACAAGTCGGAAAAAGCCGCGGCACCCACGCTGATGATCCCGCGCGATGCCGATGCTGCCGATATCAAGCGCCAGCTGGCAGGCGTCTTCCTTGCCCGCGACCTCATCAACACGCCGACCAACGACATGGGTCCGGAACAGCTGGAAGCCGCCTTCAGGGCGCTTGCCGAGCACTACAAGGCGGATATGTCCGTCATTATCGGCGACGATCTCCTGAAGGAGAATTTTCCGCTGGTTCATACGGTGGGACGCGCGAGCGCCGATGCGCCGCGCCTTCTCGAAATGCGCTGGGGCAAGAAGGGCTATCGCCGCATCACGCTGGTCGGCAAGGGTGTGTGCTTCGACACCGGCGGCCTCGACATCAAGCCGGCATCCTCGATGCTACTGATGAAGAAGGACATGGGTGGCGCAGCCAATGTCATGGGCTTGGCGCTGATGATCATGGATGCCAAGCTCAAGGTCGATCTTCGCGTTATCATTCCCGTCGTCGAGAACTCGATTTCATCCAACGCCTTCCGTCCCGGCGATATCTACAGGAGCCGCAAGGGCCTGACCGTGCAGATCGACAATACCGATGCCGAGGGACGGCTGATCCTCGCCGACGCGCTCGCCTATGCCGACGAGGACGCGCCGGACCTGATGATCGACATGGCGACGCTGACGGGTGCTGCTCGCGTCGCGCTCGGCCCCGACCTGCCACCCTTCTTCACCGACGATAGCGACCTTGCCAGCGACCTGACGGAAGCGAGCCTAGAGACGGACGACCCGCTCTGGCGGATGCCGCTCTATATGGGCTACGACAAGGATATCCGCACCAAATTCGCCGATATCACCAATGCTCCATCAGGCGGCATGGCCGGCTCCATTACTGCTGCCCTGTTCCTCAAGCGCTTCGTGACGAAGACGCCGAGCTGGGTGCATTTCGATATTTTCGGCTGGGCGCCGAGCGAACGTCCGCATTCGCCCGGCGGTGGCGAGGCACAGGCGATCAGGGCGCTCTATCACTATATCAGGCAGAGCGTGCGGTAGGTCGTTGTTGCGGGCGGGTAGGTGGGCTTCTGAAAATGCCGAGCCATACCCCCTCTGTCCCTGTCGCGACATCTCCCCCGTGTGTGGGCAGGGCAATCGCATATGAAGGAGGTCGCTGCCACCCCCTTCTCCCCTCGGGGAGAAGGTGCCGTCAGGCGGATGAGGGGGTGCCTCCCAAGAGCGCTAAAGTCCACGAATTCAAATGAGCAAGCCCCCTCATCCGACCCTTCGGGCCACCTTCTCCCCGAGGGGAGAAGGAGCTTCCGGCACTGACCCGACCCATATGCAGTCGCCGTGCCCCTTGTGGGGGAGATGTCACAGAGTGACCGAGGGGGTGCGCTCTCAACGAACTCTGAGATCACGGCTCCGAAGAGTAACCAGCCAAAACTCCCCTTGAAACCGCCATGATCTTGGCCGAGACTGGAACGGTAGCGTAACGAATCCTCGGGGTTGCCCTTGCCGCTTGAACTCACCGCCTCACAGGCTCTCGGCCTCTGGCATGGCGTGACGCTCGCTCAGGTGCGCCGCGAGGATCACGATTTGACGCTGCGGCAGACGGCGATCCTGCTGCAGATCTATCTCGTGCCGCCGCCTCATACCGTGCGCGGTCTGGCCGCAACGCTCGGCGTCACCAAGCCGGTCATCACCCGGGCGCTTGACACCATGGGAGGGATGGGATTGGTCGATCGTGTCCGTGACGACCACGATCGCCGCAATGTCATCATTAAGCGAACAGTCACCGGCGCGCTCTATCTTGAAAAACTCGGCGATCTCATCATCGAGCACGGCCGAAAATTGTAACCTCAGGAATTCACCATGATGCTCGACCGCCGTCTCAATGCTTTCAGACCCGATCTCGCCGAGGCTTCACTCAAGGGCAAGGTCGAGGCCGAGCGCTTCGTCGATGGTACTGGCGCACGCGTTGCCGTCCCGGTCATCGCGCTCCGGCCGAAGCCGGATCTCGCCTCGGGCATCGATACCGAGCTCCTGATGGGCGAAGAGGTCACGATATTCGAGCGCCGTGACGGTTGGTGCTGGATCAAGGCTCTGTCTGACGGTTATGTCGGCTATCTTCCGGAAACGGCGATCAAGGAGGGCGCGGCAGCGCCGACCCATATCGTCGTCCCGCAGCGCACTTTCCTCTATCCGGAGCCGGAGTTACGCAAGCCGCATGCTGCGATCCTCTCCATGGGCAGCCTCGTGCATGTGACCGGTACGGCGGAAGCGCGGGGCAATCATTACGTGGTCCTGGAGGATGGCACTGCCATTTTCGCAAAACATGTCCAGCCGATCGGCTACAACAGGGGCGGCGATTTTGTCGATGTCGCCTTACTCTTCATCGAGACGCCCTATCTCTGGGGCGGCCGCTCGGGCCTCGGTATCGATTGCTCCGGCCTCGTGCAGTTAGCGCTGTCGATGACGGGCCGTGCCGCACCGCGCGATACCGACATGCAGGCCGCCGGCCTCGGCCAGCCGATCGAGCGCGAGGAGCTGAAGCGAGGCGATTTCGTCTTCTGGAAGGGGCATGTCGCGATCATGGAAGATCCGGAAACCATCGTCCATGCCAACGGCCATACCATGACCGTCGCCCGGGAGAATTTTGCCGCCGCCATCGAACGCATCGGCTGGCTTTATGAAAAGCCGACCGGCTATCGCCGCTTCGTCGACTGACTACGCTCCGAAACTCTGTAGCGACAACCCATCCGGCATTTGTCCTGGCGGCGGTCTTACGGCGTACGCGGACGCGCGATCCAGATGCCGGCGACGATGACGATGCCGCCAAGCGCCTGCAGCAGCGTGACGTTTTCGCCGAAGAGGAACCAGGCGAAAAGGGCGGCTGCGATCGACTCCAGGAAAATGACGAGCGAGGAAAACACGGTCGGTAACCGTCCGAGCGCCACCGAAAGCAGTCCTTGTCCGCCGGCGTGGCTGATGAGGCCGAGCGCGAGAAGCACGCACCATCCCGAGATCGACTGCGGCAGGATACGCGGTTCGAAGAAGAAGGCGATCAGGAACAGGATCGCCGAGGTTATGATACTCAATTCGAAGGTGACGCGCGCGGCATTGGTTCCGGGGCGCGCCGCGCCGACCGCCAGGAAATAAAGGCCGAAAAAGGCGCCGGTGATGATGGCGAGCGCATCGCCAACGGCGCGGTCCGGATTGAATGCCAGGCTTTGGACGACGAGCGCCGTTCCGCCCGCAAGGCAGACGAGAAGCCCGAGAAGTGTGGCACGGCTGACACGCTGTCTCAACAGAAGCCAGCCGAAGATAACGACCCAGAGCGGCGCCATCGTCGCAAAGAAGGTGGCGTTGGCGATCGTCGTGCGCATGATGGAGAGATGCCAGAAGAACAGGTCACCCGTGAAGGCGATGCCGGCGAGGATGGTCGGTATCGTAAAGCTGGCACGAGGTGCATTGGGCTCCGCCGCTTCGCCATATCGCATCCATATCCAAAGGATCGGCAGCGCCAGAAAGACACGCCAGAAGGCGCTGGCGAAAGGCCCTACATCGGCAAGCCGCACGAGGCTTGGCGAAATGCTCATCGCCAGCGCCGCGAGGATCATCGCCACAACGCCAAGAAGAAAGCCTTTCGTATCTTCGCTTTCTCCGAGGCTCGTGCTGCGCATATCGTATTCGGTGTCCGGTTGTGACATTCTCGTGCCTTTGCAAGTCAGATGATGTGTGGCGCAAAGCTAGTACATTGGGGAAGAGGATTTGGCTCCATTTTGACGGCTTTCATGCAATTTTGTTTCCTCATTGCGGTAAGGATCTATTGAAATGCGCAAACCCGCCGATCTCGATGAGTTCGACCTGGCAATTCTCGAGATTCTTCAAAGGGACAGTACGGTTCCGCAACGAGAGATCGGTGAACGGATCAACTTGTCGGCGCCGGCCGTGCAGCGGCGCATCAAGCGCATGCAGGAAAGCGGCGTCATCCAGGCCAATATCGCGGTCGTCAATCCGACAGCCGTGGGTTTGCCGATTACCATCGTCGTCGAGGTCCATATCGCAAACGAACGCTATGACCTCATCAATGCGATCAAGCGCAGCTTCCTCGAAGCTCCGGAAGTCCAGCAATGCTACGGTGTCACCGGCGAGGCCGATTTCGTGCTCATCATCGTCGTCCCGAGCATGTCCGCCTATGAGGAGGTGGCCCGGCGTCTGTTCTACGACAATCCGAATGTCACGAAGTTCAAGTCGCTCGTCACTATGGACCGGGTCAAGGTCGGTCTTTCCCTGCCGTTGTCGCTGGACTAGCTGGCTGTCTCCAAGTTCGGTTCACGCCGGCCGCTTCGGCCAGTTCGTCACGCCGCCGCTCCAGTCCTCGAAGGCCTTCGAGAGGCGAAGCACCAGCATGTCGTCGAAGCGCGGACCAATGATCTGCATGCCGATCGGCATGCCCGAGCGGGAAAAGCCGCAATTGATCGACGCCGCCGGCTGTTCCGACATGTTCCACGGAACGGTGAAGGCGATGTGCTCGAAAGGTCGCGCGGGATCGTTGGTGGGCGAAGCCCATTCGGCGGGATAGGAGACGATCGGATTGGTCGGCGAAAGCACGGCATCCACTTCTGCGAAGAGCTTGGCGCAGCTCTTGCGCATCTCGTAGGTCTGGTTGAAGCCGCGAACGGCATCGACGCCGCTGATCTCTGCGCCCCCCTGCGCCCAGCTATAGATATAGGGCAGGATGCTGTTGCGGCGTTCCTCGCTCAAGGCTGTCATGTCGCCCCAGAAACGCGCCCGCCAGAAAGCATCGAGGCCATCAAGCATCTGCCTCGTCAGCACCGGCGCGACGTCGACGATGATGGCTCCGGCTTCCTCGAAGCGCTTGGCGGCAGCGGTGACCGCATCGCGTATCTCGTCCTCGACAGGCAGGCCGCAGCCAGCATCCAGCATCAGGCCGATCTTCACGCCTCGGAGGTCGATATCGAGATCCATCCAGTCGATCCCGTTCGGCGGTAGGCTGGTGCTGTCGCGCCAGTCGGGCCGCGAGAGCGTCGCCATGGAAAAGGCGGCATCCTCGACCGTGCGGGTCATCGGTCCGGCGCATCGGCCGAGATAATAGGGGTCGATCGGAATGCGGCCATTGGTCGGCTTGAAGCCAAAAATGCCGGTCCAGGCAGCTGGCAGGCGTATCGAGCCGCCGATATCGGTGCCGATATGCAGCGGTCCATAACCGGCGGCGGCGGCGGCGGACGCACCGGCGCTGGAGCCGCCCGGATTCTGGCTGGGGTCCCAGGGATTGCGGCTGAGTTTGTGAAAGCTCGAAAGGCCTGATGAGAGCATGCCGTAATCGGGGCAGGTGGTTTTCGCGAAAATCACCGCACCATCCTCGCGCATGCGGGCGGCGATCGGCGCGTCCTCGGCGGCGGGAATGAGCTCGACGGCCGCCGTGCCGAGCGGCACCGGCTGGCCCTTGGTGGCGATCAGTTCCTTCAGTGTTACCGGAATGCCGTCCAGGGTCCCAAGCGGTGCGCCCTTCGCCCAGCGCTCTGTCGAAGCTGCAGCCTGCTTGCGGGCATCCTCGGGATCATAGACATAGAGAGCCGATATTGTCGGCTCCCATGCCTCGATATGCTTCTCGAGCGCCAGCCAGTATTCGCTGGGAGACAGGCTTTTGTCGGCAAATTGGCGCCGGAGGTCTCGGATGGAAAGATCGGTAGGTTCGGTCATGATCTATACTCTTTATGTCTCAATCAGCGCGTCGTCTCGCGGGGGTCGAGGAGATCGCGCAGCCCGTCGCCGAGCAGGTTGAAGCCAAGCACGGAGAGCGCGATGGCAAGCCCCGGAAGCAGGGCGAGCCACGGCGCAACGTGAAAATAGGTCTGTGCATCGGCCAGCATCCGCCCCCAGGTCGGCGCGGGCGGCGGCACGCTCAAGCCCAGGAAGGCAAGCCCGGCTTCCGTCAGGATCGCAAGGCCGAGCTGGATCGTCGCCTGGACGATGATGCTGCCCATGATGTTCGGCAGGACATGGCGGCGCGTGATGGAAAGCTGCGTATTGCCGATGGCCCGCGCCGCCAGGACGTAGTCCCGGCTCCAGGCCTGCAGCGCCGAGCCGAGCGCGACGCGGGCAAAGACCGGCACCATGAAGACAGCGATCGCGATAATTGCCGTTGAGCGCCCGGTCCCAAGAAATGCACCTAGGATCATCGCCGAAAGGATCGGCGGCAGGGCGAAGATCACGTCACAGACCCGCATGACCAGCGCCTCGAACAGGCCTCGTTGGGCGGCGGCGGAAACGCCGATGATCGTTCCGAGCGTTCCGCCGATCGCGACGGATGACACCGAGATCGACAGCGAATTCCAGCAGCCCGCCATCAGCATGGACAGGACGTCGCGGCCGATCTGGTCGGTGCCGAGAAGCCCGAAGCCGAGGGGCGGCTGCAGCTTGTGGAGGATCTGCATCTTCGCCGGCGGCACTGGCGTCCAGAACTGCGAGAGGAGAGCGACGCAGAAGAGCGCAAGGATGATGACGCCGCCGACGATGAGATTCATTCGCCGCAGCGCCCGAAAACGGCGACGGGAGGGCTGTGTGGCAGATCTAACTTCGATTGATGTCATCGCGCACCTCCCGCTCGCAATCGCGGATCGATGGCGAGATAGGAGAGATCGACCAGAAAATTCACGACGATGACGAGGCCGGCAAAGAACAGCACGACATCCTGCAGAACGATGACGTCGCGCTGGCTGAGCGCCTGATAGGCGAGGCGGCCAAGGCCTGGAAGGGTGAAGACATTTTCGATCAGCACGGCGCCGGCGACGAGAAACGTAAACTGCAGTCCGAGAATAGTCAGCACCGGCACCAGCGCATTCGGCACCACATGTCCCCAGAGCACGCGGCTGCGCGACAGACCCTTGGCGATCGCCGTGCGGGCAAAATCCTCATGCAGCGTATCGAGCACGGCCGAGCGCGTCACTCGTGTCAGCACGGCCGCCTGCGGCAGTGCGAGGGCGGCGGCGGGCAGCACGAGCGACTTCGCGGCGGGCCAGAATCCGTTCTCCCAACCGGGAAAACCGCCCGCCGGCATCCAGCCGAGCGATGTGGCAAATACAAGTACCAGCAACAGGCCGACCCAGAAGCCTGGCACGGCGATGCCCATCTGCGAAAACAGTGTCGCGATGATATCGAAGACGCCGCCGCGCCGTGCCGCTGCCGCAACGCCGAGCGGCACGGCGACAAGAACCGACAACAGGATGGCAAGCAGCGCAAGCGGCAGGGTGACGGCAAGCCGCTCGGCAATCAGGCCGGCGACCGGAACACCATAGGTATAGGACGTGCCAAGATCACCCGTCAGCGCGCCGGCGAGCCATTGCCCATAGCGCACGATCAGCGGCTGATCGAGCCCCATATCATGCCGGAGCGCGGCCAGCGTTTCCGGCGTCGCCGAGGTGCCGAGCGTGATCGCGGCCGGGTCGCCTGGCAGCAGCGCCATAACGGCAAAGATCAGCAGCGAGACGGCAATCAGCGTCAGCACAAGTCCGAAAATCCGGCGGGTGAGCAGTACGATCATAGCAAGTCCATGGCCGATCATGCCCGGCATCGAAATGGTTGGCTCGAAAGGGTTCGCGGCGGGCGAAGCGATCCGCCCATCCGCGCCTGCAGGCAAAGAGCTCAGTCTTCCCAGGAAACGTTGGTCAGCACGTTGGACGGGATCGGTTCGTTCTCCCAAAGACCCTTCAGCTTCTTGTCCCATACCCCGAGCTTCGGCATGACGAACAGGAAGAGCGACGGCACATCCTCGGCAAGAATGCTTTGCGCCTCGCCATAGAGCTTGTCCTGCTCGGCGGGATCGGCGGTAAGCTGGATCTTCTTCATCAACTCGTTAAAGGCCGGGTTCTTATAGTTGAAGTAGTAGGGATCGCGCGAATAGATATCGATATCCATCGGCTCGGCATGGGCGACGATGGTCATGTCATAATTGCGGCCGGTGAAAACGTCCTGCACCCATTTCGCCGGGAATTCCGTCGGTTCGATATTCATCGTCACGCCGATATCGGCAAACATCGCCTGCATCACCTGGGCACTGCGAGGCGCATAGGCCATTTGCGGCGTCTTGATGGTAAAGGTGAAACCATTTGGATAGCCGGCTTCGGCAAGCAATGCCTTGGCCTTGGCGGCGTCATAGGGCAGCGCGCCGGTCAGATCCTTGTAGCCGGGGTCGTTCGGCGTGTAGTGGCTGCCGATCGCCGTGCCGAAGCCGGACCACGCGCCTTCGATGATCGTCTTGCGGTCCAGCGCCATCATCAGCGCCTGGCGCACGCGCTTGTCGTCGAAAGGCTTGCGGGTGTTGTTCATGCCGGCCACGACCTTCAGCTCGGTATTGCCGATCTTTGTTGTCAGCCTCGGATCGCCTTCGAAGGAACTCATAAGCTCCGGCGCGGCGAATTCCGGAAAGGCATCGAGATCACCGGCCTTCAACGCCGCGGCCTCCGCCTGCGGATCGGAAATGAAGCGGAAGGTTACCTTCTCGAGCTTCACGTTGACCGACTTGTTCCAGTAATCCGGGTTCTTGACGAGGTCGACATGGTCGCCCTTCGTCCATGAGGAGAATTTGAACGGTCCGGTGCCGATGGGTGTGGTCTTGTCGTTAGCAGAGGACTTCGGCCCGACCATGACCGAGCTCGGCCAGCCAAGCCAATAGAGCAGGCTGCCGGTCGGTGAGGAAAGATGCAGCACCAGCGTTTCCGCATCCGGCGTGTCGATTGAGGCGATGGTCGAGAAGAAACGCTTCTGCGGATTGACGGAATCGGTGCCGCGGGCGCGATCGAGCGTGAACTTAGCGGCAGCCGAGTCGAAGGCCTCGCCGTCGTGGAATTTCACGCCGGTCTGGAGCTTGAAGGTATAGGTGAGACCATCCGGAGAGATTTCCCAGCTCTTGGCGAGCTGCGGCACGATCTTGCCGTTTTGGTCGATGGCAACCAGACCTTCGAAAATGTTCTGCCAGGTGACCTGGCCGATCGCGACAGGCGCGGCGATCGTCGGATCAAGGCCCGTCGGCTCGACGCTCATGCCGAGATTGAGTGTCGTCTTCGCGGCCTCGGCCTGTGTCAGGCCCATCATCAGCAGGCCGGCAGAAACTGCGGCGCCATAGGCAAGCCGGCGCGCGACGTCGCCCAGGCTCGGGCGTGAAAACTTGGTCATGTCGGTTCCCTTGCTCTTGTCCGCATGTCCGGCTTCCCTTCCGGCATGCGGTCTTTTTCAGGATAGTGTCATCTCATTGGCGCACACACAATTCCGAAAATGTGTGCTCGGTGTAGCCGAAACCGCTACACTGGTTTTGTCTTCTACAGTGTTGGGTTCAATCCTGCCTCCCCTTGGCGGAAAGTTGCTGGCGCATGAAGCGCTCGATGAAATCGAGCAGCTTGCCGGCCGCAAACGAGAGCTGGCGATCGGGCGCGACGCAGAGATCAACCGGCGTCCGCACGCCCTTGCCGCCTGCCACGGGCCGTGCGACGAGCTGCCCCGCCTCGATCTCTCTTCGAACGGTCAGCGCCGGCAGCATGGTGATTGCCGCCCCGCGCAGCACCAGCTCCTTCTGCATTTCCAGCGAGCCGGTCTCGAAGACAGGGTCGAGCGTCAATCCCTCCTGCTCGAACAACGCGTCGAAGGCCTGCCTTGCGCCGAAGGAGCGATCGGGAACGGCAAGCGCATGCGCCGCGATTTCGGCGAGCGTGATTTCTTTCGCGTCAGCAAACGGATGAGAGGACGCGGCGATCACGTCATAGACCAGCTCGGACCGTAGGCGCACCTTTGTGCCGGAAAGCGGCGGGGCAAACAGCGTCACCGCAATATCGGCCTCGGCATTGTTGACGGCTTCGATAGCACCGCGAGCACTCGTGATGGTCACTTCGAAACGCAGACGCGGATAGCGCAGGCTGAATTCAGCCAGCGCTGGAGCAAGGATATTGGCGACCGACGCGCCATTGGCATAGATGCTGACCGTCCCGCGCTGCAGGCCCTTCAGGTCTTCGATCAGCTGGTGAACATGATCGAGCTCGCGCAGCGTCCGGCCGGCGCGCTCCGCCAGCAATTCGCCGGCAGCCGTCAATTTGATGCCGCGGGCGCTGCGCTCGACCAGCTGCGTACCGAAGTGATATTCGAGGTTTTCGATCTGGCGGCTGATGGCCGTCGGCGCCACGTTCAGGTTTTCGGCCGCCTGGCGCATCGAATTGGTTTTCACCAGCTCGTCGAAATAGATCAGCGCGCGGATCTGCATGCGCGGGATCTCCCGTTAGACGGAGGGCTTGGCGAAGCGGTCCCGCCACGCCGCTTGCCCACCTTCGACCGGCAGCGCCGTCGCTTCGTAGACGCCGCGGGCGATCGCGCGCGCCATCACGATGGCGGCGAGGTGGCAGAGCTCCATGAAACCAGGCATATCCTCCCGGAGGTGCTTGCCGGTAGAGGCGGCAAACACGGTATCGCCGTCGAGCGGCAGATGCGTCGGCAGGAGCGCTCGGGCGAAGCCGTCATGGGCTGAGATGGAGAGGCGATGCGCCTCCGCCTTGGTCAGCTGGGCGTCGGTGATGACGGCGCCGATGGTCGTAGCGGTGATGTTGGTGCCCTTCAGCCGCAGGCGAGAATCGACTACCTGCGGCATGCCAAGGCCGCCGAATTCGCTATTTTGCTCGAAAGGCGCTGCCCAGAAATGCGGGCCGTCGCCGATAGTAGCGGAACCGAGCGCATTAACGGCGACGATGGCGGCCATCCTGTATCCTCTGCTGCTGACGGCACTTGCCGAGCCGAGGCCACCCTTCACCGTCGCCGTGGTGGCGCCGGTGCCGGCGCCGACGCTTCCAAGCGCAAACGGCCCTTTATTTGCGGCCTTGAAGGCGGCATATCCCATGTCGCGATAGGGCGAGTGCAATCCCCAATCCTTGTTGCCGCCATTGATCAGATCGAACAAAATCGCCTGCGGCACGATCGGCACCAGCGCATCGCCAACCTTTAGGCCTCGACCGATTTTCCTCAAGCCTGCCTGCAGGCCGCCGGCGGCATCGAGCCCGAAGGCCGAGCCGCCTGAGAGTACGAGAGCATCCACCGTACCGACAGTCATAGCCGGGTCCAGCAATGCAGTATCCCGCCCACCCGGCGCGCCGCCGAGAACGGTGCAGGAGGCAATAGCCGGCTCATCGAAGACGATGGCGGTGACGCCCGAGCCAAGCGCCAGATCGGTCGAGTGACCGACAGCGACGCCTTCGACATCGGTCAGGAGATTGAGGAGGTCAGCCAATGAAAAATCCTTCGCCGTTTACAACGCGAGGTCGTCATGGCGATAGGATCGTAAAGAGGGGGAAAAGACAAGATGGGTTTGTTCAACCCAAGCGGTCCGGGACTGGAGGCTTTGGAGCTTCGGCGTTTCACAAGGAGCCGGCGGAAGCTTCCTTCGGAAAAAGCCATGCGATGGCCTCAAATAAAGAAACCCCCACCCTGATTTTATCAAAGGGTGAGGGCTGGCGATGGGATTGGGTAAGATCTTAGGCGAGCCGACCCATCAAACATGGATCGGTTTTGCCTGCTGGCGGGAAAGAAGGTCGCGGATCGCAAGCTTCACTTCGTCCGCATTTCTGAAATGCTGTTCGTCCAGATCATGGACATGATATTTTACAGCGATGAACTTGAGCCGATCCTGATCGGGAACGACGATGCCGACGGGGACGCCGGCGTATTCGATGACTTGCTTCTTCATAAATAGACTCCCTCTGCGCACGAACGGCGCAGACATGGCGAATTGACTGTCTTATTCCGGGAAGGAGGACGAACGTCACATTCGACAGCACGGGCGGGAGAGCGCGCCCGAACGGTCATTGCCAAGCACGGGCCGCCCAAGGAACGAAGCAATGACTTTTCTATTCAGCATGTCACTTCCTCAATTGGCGTTGTACTTGTTAGAGCCCCAGTTGCGGAGCCCGCGGTGAGTGCACCATTATCCACTATATTAGTAGATAATAGCGATTGCATCCTCAGAAACATATTCCGAAAGATGTCAAAATGTCGACAATCGGGAAAATAAAATTCCGAACCTGGCGGGTTGCGGGGAAGGTTGTCTTAAAACCTTCGGATTGCCACCCGTGTCGGTACGGCTCGCCGATCACCGAGCAAACAGATAGGAACTGGCGCGAGATTCGACAATGCCCCGGCAGCATTAAAATTCACGCGCCGCTAAAACACCTCAATGGTTAACGGCGTGACGAGAACGTCAAAATCTATCTTCAAGCACCTTTTCCAGGGCCTTCACGAAGAAATCGGCGCTCTCGGCTGCGAGGCATAGCGGCGGCTTGATCTTCAACACATTCAAGTGATCGCCGGTCGGCTGCATGATGACCCCGAGATCGAGCAGGTGCTCGCAGATTGCTGCCGTTTCTTCGGTCGCGGGCGTCAGGCTTTCGCGGTCGCGCACGAATTCCACGCCGAGATAAAGCCCCGTGCCATGCACGGCGCCGATCAACGGGAATCGATCCATGAGAGCGATCAGCCCGGCCTTCAGCCGGTCACCGACGACTCGGGCATTTTCCTGCAGATCCTCATCCTTGAGAATATCGAGAACGGTGAGACCGATGATGCAGCTGACCGGGCTGCCGCCGGCGGAGGAGAAGAAATAGCCTTCCTTTCCCAGCGATTCGGCGATCTCGCGGCGGGTGATGACGGCGCCGAGCGGATGACCGTTGCCCATGCCCTTGGCGATGGTGATAATGTCGGGTGTGACGCCTTGCGTTTCGAAACCCCAGAAATGCTCGCCGAGCCGGCCGTAGCCCACCTGCACTTCATCGGCGATGCAAAGGCCGCCGCGCTGGCGTACCGCGTCATAAACGCCTGCGAGATACCCATGTGGCAGCGCGATGCCGCCGACATTTCCATAGACCGATTCGGCGATGAAGCCGGCAAGGCCGTCGCCCTTTTCGTCGATCGCTCGCAGTTTCGCCATGACATCGCCGAGATAATGCGGAGCAGAATCCGGGCCGCGGAACGGCCCACGATAGGTATTCGGCGAGAGGACGGGGTGCACCCAATCCGACCGTGTCGTCAGCGCCTGCGGATTGTCGGCAATCGAGGTGGAGACGGCGTCACTCGCAACCGTCCAGCCGTGATAGGCCTCTAGCAGGCAGAGCATGTTTCTCTTGGCCGTGTGCGCCCAGGCAAGGCGGATTGCCAGATCATTGGCTTCCGAGCCACTATTGACGAGGAAGACGCTGTCCAGTCCCTCAGGTGCCAGCGTTGCCAGCCGCTCGGAGAATTCGGTAACGGCGGCATAGTGGAAGCGGGAGTTGGTATTGAGGCGAGACCACTGCTGGGCGATCGCTGCCGTCAGGCGCGGATGGGCGTGGCCAAGCGTCGTGACGTTGTTGACCATATCGAGGTAGCAGCGCCCCTGCGTGTCGAACAGGAATTCGCGCCAGCCGCGCTCGATCTGTGGAGGGAACTCGTAATAGTGCTTCTGCGGCCTGGCGAAGTGGGCATTGCGCAGTAACAGCAGCGCGGAAGCGTCCGGCCGCGGCGCTTCGCAGGCCGGGTTCAAGAGAGCGGCGGGCGAGGGGGAGATGGTCGACCACCCCTCTGCCTGATCCGCCGTCGCAAAAAGCGGCGGCACAAGACCGGGCACACGGCAAAGCTGAATGCGCAATCCTCCGATTGCCGAGCCCTCGCTGCCGATCGTCCCTATTGTCGCGCCTTGCTCGATGGCCGCTCCGTCCTCAAGAGCACTTTCGATACCGTCGAGATGCAGGCTGATTTCTTCACCGACCAACACGAAATGCTGGCCCTGCCGTTGCAGAAGGCCCGGGAAGGGAGCCGCAACCGTCGCGCCAGCCGGCAGGCAGATATCGCAATGCAGGGCAAAATTCTGCGGCGGCGTCATGTTAAGCGGCGCAGCGAGGGAGAGGCGGAATTCGCCGTAGCGGGTCGCCGCAGCCCCGGAGGCGATTGCTGTCTGGGCAAGAAGCCGCCAGTCCATATCCGGTTTCTGCCAGTTGCCGTCCGTGAAGTCAGGCCCGGTGGCGGAAAGATCGATGGCGGCAATCTGCGAGGAGTCGATGTCAGGCAGCAACGGCGACCAGCCATCGGTCACGACCGGGGCGACATCAAAACCGATCGTTCGCAGGATCGCCGCTTCCATCACGTCCGGCTGCGCCTCGGTTGCGACATCGAAGATTTCGCGCTCGAAATCGAGATTGCCGCGCACATAGTCGTTGTCGGGGTCGATAGCGAGCTGCTGCTCGGTGCTGGCGGTGAGGATGGCGGCCCGCGCGACGATCAGCGGCCATAGGGCTTTGGCTTCGACTTCCTCCAGCGGATAGATCGCGTGATAGGCCCTGATCGCCGGAAGGATATGGAAGGGGTTGCCGCCTGCATGATGTAGCAGCGACGCACAGGTGACAGCAAGATCGCCCACCAGCCAGCCCTGGATGATATCGCCGAAGTCGATGACGCCATCGGGCACGAGCTGTCCGCGCGCATCGGGATGGCTGACGACATTGTCGTCGGTGACATCGTGATGCACCGGCTGAACACGCAATTGGCTCGCGAGCGGCTGGATACGCTTGACGGCGGCAACCATCGCCTTGGCGATGCGGTCGCGCGCCTCGTGATCGGTTATGGCCGACAGCAGCTGCACGGCAACCGGTCCTGCTCGTCGAAGGTCCCATTGCAGGCTGCGGTGTAGGCCGGGATGATCGAAATCGGCAAGATCGCGTGCAAGCCTAGCCGAAAGCGCGCCGAGCCCGGCAACGGAAACCTGCGGCAGGTAGTTGCGCCGCGTCAGCGTCTGGCCGGGGAGAAAGCGGAGCAGCCGGATGAGGTAATCCTGCTCGCGGAGAGTAATGGCGAGGATGTCGCGGCCATTCAGTGAGGGTATGACCTCGGGCACGCGCGGCGCATCCGGCTTGGCGTGAAGGTGGCGGATCGCGGCATTCTGCGCCTCGAGCTCGACCGGCTCGTATTCGGCCCGGCAGATCTTCAGCACATAGGCGTTCTCGCCGGCATCGATGCGATAGTTGCGGTCCTGCTGACTGCCGAGTTCGGTCAGTGTTCCGCTCAGACCGTAATGCGTCTGCAGGATCTCGGCCGCCTCATCCGGTGTCACGTCCGGTCTCGGCAGTTGCATACGGTTCACGAGCGTGGCGTCGGCCATGGCATCCCCCCGGATGGTTCATTCGCATCGACACTAAACCATTCCATATTAAAGAAAATTACCCAAAACAGATAGGGTAGTCGAGCGGCGAGGAGGAAGATAGGCCGCAGAATGCAGCCGGCTAGGCATAACAGCCTATTCGACCTCGATGGAATAGCTGCAACCGGCTAGCGTCTTGCCCGGATGAGTATCGACAGTGGAGACGTTCAGCGAGATGCGCGTTTCCAGTACGGTGTCCGAATTTTCCTGCTGGTCCTTGCGCGACAGGATGATCTTCTCGCCGAGAAACTTGTTCGGCTGGTCGACGGAAGCTGTGACGCCAAACTGCTTGGCGAGCGGGTGTGGGTCTGGCTCGTCAAGCACGGCAAGCGGCCCGGTGGAGGCGAAGGCGATTCTGTGCGTCTGCCGCCCGAAGACGGTCACAGGCGACGAAAGCTGGAATTCGCGCAGAAAGGGATTGTCCGACGGCAGCTCGCTGATGCCGAACTGTTTCATGACCGTGGTGCGTTCCGGCCCGGTCAGCCATAGAGCGAAATTGTTGTAGCTCGGCACGTCATAGGTCGTGCATTCGATCAGCTTGGCAAGATCGATCTTGGAAGGATCCTGTTCTGCCGTTTGGGCATGGGATGCCGGCGCAAATAGCAGGAGCGCCGCCAGCAGCAGCGCGTCGTTGCGGTAGAATGACATGTCCTCTCCTCGATCTCCGGGCGATTCGATACCGGTGATATCAAATCGCGTGTTGGAGCGAAAAGGGAAAGAAGCCAGCCGAAATCGTGCGCCTGCGCCTCACCCCATGCGTTCGGAGGCATAGGAGCCCGGGCTTGCTGGGAAGACGACGGTGCGGTTGCCGTTGAGGAAGGTGCGATAGTGGATATGCGCATGGATGGCGCGCGCCAGTACCTGGCTCTCCACATCGCGGCCGATCGAGACATAGTCCTCGGCCGATTGCGCATGGGTGATGCGCGCCGTGTCCTGCTCGATGATCGGACCTTCGTCGAGATCGGCCGTCACATAATGCGCCGTCGCCCCGATCAGCTTCACCCCG
>NZ_JAQJCH010000013.1:0-153704 GCF_030182525.1 Rhizobium pantanalense | reverse complement strand
CAAATCCGTCGTCATCGGCGTTGCCGGCGCCGGCCAGGAGATCTCGACGCGTCCGTTCCAGCTGGTGACGGGCCGCTCGTGGATGGGCACGGCCTTCGGCGGCGCACGCGGCCGCACCGACGTTCCGAAGATCGTCGACTGGTACATGGAGGGCAAGATCGAGATCGATCCGATGATCACCCACACCATGCCACTCGACGACATCAACAAGGGCTTCGAGCTCATGCATTCGGGTGAAAGTATCCGCAGCGTCGTGCTGTATTGATGTTGCAGGCGACCTTGCTGGGAGTTTTTTGACAGCCCGAACGACGGATAAGCCGATGACCACCGTTCAAGAAGGACGCCGGCCTCGTGATGGGTCGGCGGCTTGAACATGAATGGCCTTCAGGCAAAAGGATATGCCCATGCCCAGCAAGCTGCTAAGTGCGACCGCCGCTGCTCTCTTCGCCCTATCTTCCGCAACCGTGGTCTTCGCCCAGACGACGGCACCTGCGACAACCGCAACGCCAGCTCCCGCCTCAACCCCTTCCACATCGGCACCATCATCGACCATGCCATCGAAGGAGGAGATCAAGACAGCACGGCAAGCCTGCCGGCAGGATGCAACGGGGCAGGGCCTCAAGGGCGATGCACGCAAGGATGCAGTCAAAAACTGCCTGCAGCAGAAGTATCCGGTCCTGGCAAAACGCAAGACCTGTCATGACGAAGGCGCCACCAAAGGTCTGGAGAAGAAAGCATTGCGCGATTACGTCAAGCAGTGCATCACCGCGAGCTGAGCATCGGCCCGCGATCACGGATCCGAACTTGACCCATCACACGATGACAGTCCGCTCCACCGGGCGGACTACGTGCCTTGCACAATCACCCTACGCCTTGCGCGGCCCTTTTCCTCAAGCGCAGGCCTCCTTATCTCCTTGGCAAGGATATAATTTCAGGGTGCGGCGTGCTTTTCCATCCAGACAGGCTTTCATTCGGCATAGTCCTGCCGGCGCAAACGAGAATTGCTGCCGACATACAGTTCGATGCTCAGCTCAGCATTGCAACCCATGCTGACAAATCGGGTTTCGATGCGCTGTGGGTGAGGGATGTTCCCCTCAATAGCGACAGCTATCCCGACCCCATCGGGCATGCCGACCCCTGGGTCTTCCTCGGAGCTCTAGCCGCTTCCACATCCAGTATCGCCCTGGCGACGGGTGCAATCGTGTTGCCTTTGCGGCATCCACTCCATATAGCCAAGGCCGCGCTGTCCGTCGCCTCCCTTTCGAAAGACCGGCTCGTCCTCGGTCTCGGCTCTGGAGACCGGCCGAGCGAATATGATGTTTTCGGAGAGGAAATTGAGAACCGCAAAGCACTCTTTCAATCGCATTGGGAGCGCCTCGCCGCTGCGCTCAGTCCGGATCAGAAGGTCGTCGATGAAGGCGGTCGCGTGCGAAACGAGTTCGCCATCAGGCCTGCGCTGCGACAACCGCTCATTCCCATGGTGGCGGTCGGTTCATCGTCGCAATCGCTCGAATGGATTGCCCGCCACGCAACAGCCTGGATGACTTATTACCGGCCGCTACCCGTTCAAAAAGATCGGTTGGCGCTTTGGCACAATGCCCGGGCTAAGGTCACCGCTGATTTTCGCGGCTTCGGTCAGTCCATGGTCCTGGATTTGCTCGATAATCCTCAGGCCTCTTATAAGGAGATCAATCTCGGCATCAGAGCCGGCAGGCGAGGGCTGATCGACGCTTTGTCGGCAATGCGTGAAGCCGGCATCCATCATGTCGCCTTCAACCTCGTTACCCAGGGCAGACCGCCCGGCGAGGTCATTGAAGAGATCGCAGCGGAGATTCTGCCGGCCATGCGGTAGCTTCGCGAACTGCCCTCAATGGTGGCATCGTGGAAATCATATTCGTGGGACCCTGGCTTTTGCAGCCTTTGCCACCTATCTTTCCGCTGCAACCAAAAAGGGCTGATTTTGCTTCTCGAAATTTCTATCGTCATTGTCCTCACACTCCTGAACGGCGTGCTTGCCATGTCGGAATTGGCGATCGTCTCATCCCGTCCTGCCCGCCTGAAAGTGCTTTCCGACCAAGGCAGCAGAGGCGCGACCATGGCAATGAGACTGGCTGAAGAGCCGGGCCGCTTCCTTTCAACGGTGCAGATCGGCATCACGCTCGTCGGCGTCCTGTCCGGCGCGTTCTCGGGCGCCACACTCGGTGCGCGGCTGTCGGGCTGGCTTGCCGCACAAGGTCTTTCTGTTGCAGCCGCCGACGCCATCGGCGTCGGTTTCGTCGTGGTCGCCATTACCTATCTGTCGCTGATCATCGGCGAGCTCGTGCCGAAGCAGGTCGCGCTGCGGGCGCCGGAAGCGGTCGCTAGCAAGGTTGCGCCGGCCATGGTGTTTCTTTCCCGGGCCGCAGCGCCGCTCGTCTGGTTGCTCGACATCTCGGGACGGCTGGTACTGAGTGCGCTCGGCCAATCCGGCAAGGCCGCGGATGGTGTCAGCGACGAGGAAATCAAGACGGTTCTGGCGGAAGCGCAAAGCGCCGGCGTCATCGCAACGGAAGAGCAGGCGATGATCTCGGGCGTCATGCGATTGGCCGACCGCACCGCAAGAGCATTGATGACACCGCGTCGCGACGTGGAAGTTATCGATATCGAGGACGGTTTCGACGAGGTCCGCGAACAGCTTCGCCGCACCGAGAAGGCACGGCTGCCGCTGCGCAAGGACAGCTCCGATGAAATCGTCGGCGTGCTGACAACCAGAGACTTCTTCGATGCCCTGGTTTCCGGCGGGCAATCCGACATTCTCAAGCTTGCCAAACAGGTCCCGATCGTTTCGGACCTTTCCAGCGCCCTTGACGTGGTCAAGGCGCTGCGTCGCTCTTCCTCGCATATGGTGCTGGTCTATGATGAATACGGCCACTTCGAAGGTGTCATCACATCGGGCGATATCCTCGAAGCCATCCTGGGAGCGGTTCAGGAGGAAACCGATGCCGGCGGCGAGCAGGCTCTCGTCCGCCGTCACGACGGCAGCTATCTCGTATCCGGCTGGATGCCCATAGACGAGTTTGCCGATTTCATGAACCTGCAGATCGAGGACGATCGCGACTATCAAACGGTTGCAGGCTTCGTGCTGCAGGAGCTGCGCCATCTTCCGGATGTGGGCGAAAGCTTCTCGAAAAGCGGCTGGCGCTTCGAAGTCGTGGATCTCGACGGCCGCAGGATCGACAAGCTGCTGGTGAGCGCGGACGACGCTCGCGACGCCGATCACTGAAACTCATCAGAGAGCCGCGCATTATCCCGAAGAATAGCCATTTGATGAAATCCGTTTCGCCCTAAAAGACAAGGCTCGCCGGATCGGCTTATGTTCCATAACATAGATTATCTGACTTTCGGCTGTAGCCGGGTGGGTTCAAGGATGAAGTGCGACACACCTTTGCCCCTCGCTGATCGCCACCACTTTCATCCCCTCGTCCAGTGCAAGATTCCGATCAAGGATGCCTGTCGTCCGCACGTCTCGGCGCCTACCATGCGATGCGACTGCCTCAATGCCCATCCCGAGCAACTGCATCTTTCGGGACAGTATCGACCAAATTCTTCCGATGGAAGATGAACAGCCCGGCAAGGACGATGATGACGGAGCCGATGACAATCTGGGTGTCGGGAATATCGCCGAAGAAAATGAAGCCCAGCACGATTGCCCAGACCAGCAGGCTGTATTGGAGCGGAGCAAGCAGCGAAGCTGGAGCAAGCTTCAAGGATCGGGTTATCAGCATATGGGCGCCGCCGGCGACGATGCCGAGAGCAAGCATGGCGCCGAAATCGAGCGCGGATGCGGAACGCCAGTCGCCAATGCTGAGTACCAACCCGGCAATGAGCGCACCGACCGTCTGCCACGCGACGAGGGTCGCATCCCGCGTCTGCCGCAGCCGTCGCCCGAGCACCAGGGTCAAAGCGAATGCGAGGCTGCCGCCAAGGCCGAAAAGCGATGGCCAGGAAAACATTGCCGCAGAAGGTCGAAGAGCGATCAATACGCCGATAAAGCCGACCAAAACCGCCAACCAGCGCCGCCAACCGATCTTTTCATTGAGAAAGAAATGCGAGATCGCCGCTACATAAATAGGCCCGGCCATATAGAAGGTCATGACATCGGCCAGCGGCAGATAAGCGACAGCGGCGTAAAAGAGAGCAACGTCGAGCGTTGTCATGACAACACGCAGAAGCTGCAGCGGCGGCCGTTCGAGGCGAAAAAGCGCGTCGCTGCCCTGCCGAGCGATCATCGGCGCCAGGATAATGAACGAACCGAGCGAGCGTATCACCAGAATCTGGCCTACGGAGAAGCTCGCAACCAGCCACTTGCCCATGGCATCGTTCAGCGAAAACAGGAAGTCGCCGAGAAGCATCATCAGCATGCCGGCAAGCACAAGATTGCCGCTTGTTACGGCTTTGCCCACGCGCATACTATTTTATCCTTGCGAATCCTGCGTTCCACTACCTGCGCTTTAGCCGGTTTTGCCCCCTACCCGCAATGGCATTCGTCGCCGACGGATCATTACGGAAAATCCAGTACCTGCGTACTCATTGGGGCGCGCTCTTCCTGTAAAACTTGAGCGGATGTTTATAAATTCGGTTATATGATAACGTTTACGTGAACAGGTGAACCAAACTCGCCAGCGAGGACGGTCGATATGCCTATATGCTTTTATTCTTGCAGAACTACCTGCCGATATAGCCCGCTTGCCGGGTGAGAGAACATACATGATGCAGCCGCCCGATGGATCGTCTGAGCCGACGCACCGAGATCAAGATGTTGAGGATGAGCAGGTCCGGGAGCCGTTTGAATTGCTTCAGGCTCGATATCTGTCTCTCGCCGAGCGTTACGAATGGCTCGAGGCGATGATCAACTACGTGCCGGACTATATCTATGCCAAGGACAGGAACGGCCGGTTCCTTTTTGCCAACATGGCGATCGTCCTCAACAACGGCTTTACGCATGTCGACGAACTGATCGGCCTTACCGACGCCGAAATTCACCCGATGGCCGATGCCCACAAGATCGAAGAAGTCGAACAGCAGGTGATGGAGAGCGGCAAGGCCGATCTCGGCGTCGAAGAGCGGCGCCTCAAGGGCGAAGGCTGGCTCATGATGTCGCGGGTGCCGCTGCGCGATAGAAACGGCAATATCATCGGCGTCGTCGGAGCATCCCGCGATATTTCCGCCCGAAAACGGGCGGAAAAATTGATGAGCGCTCAGACGAAACTTCTGCAGGATGTGGCGCGCGGCGTTGATCTTGATGTGTTTCTTGAGGATGCCCGGACCCTTCTTGAGGGCCTGCTGAATGGCAGGCAGGTCCGTTTCGTTCTTGACGGCGGGCAGACCAAGCCTCTTGCCGGCGACACCCTGGAGTTTCCTATTTTCTCTCGGGATGGTGGCCGGCATGGAGCCCTGGCGACAGTGCAAACCGAGGGCGACGAGGCTGGACTTATGGAATTCTTCGCCGGCATAGCGCAGACCGTCGGAATAGCCATCGATCGCCATCGGGACATCGCCCACATCGCCTATCTGGCCGAACATGATGCGCTCACCGGGCTGCCCAACCGTATGCTGCTCGACCGCAAGCTCAGCACCTTGCTGGAAACAGCGTCACGAAAAAGAAAGTCTCTGGCCGTTGCCTTTGTCGACCTGGACAATTTCAAGCTGGTGAACGACACCCTCGGCCACGCCGCCGGCGACGAATTGCTGACGGTTGTTGCACAGCGCATATCGACCCATGTCGGCAGACGCGGCATCGTTTCCCGGATTGGTGGCGATGAATTCATCATCGTTCTCGAAGAGAACTCTGAGCCGATATGTGAAAGGCTCGCGGCGGTTCTGACAGACATATCCAAGCCGATGACCGTACAAGGGGTCGAAATCCGTGTGGGCTGCAGCATTGGTGTGGCTTGCGCCATGGAGCATGGCGCGACGGCTTCGGAATTGTTCGCGAATGCCGATATGGCGCTCTATCGTGCCAAGGAAGCGGGACGCAATGCCATTCGCCTGTTCACGCCGGCCATGGCGGAGGACGCTCGCAACAAGCTGACCCGTATCGAAGAATTACGGCGTGCTGTGGAGCGGGATGAATTCGTGCTCCATTATCAGCCGCAAAATGAAGTTCGCAGCGGCAAGATCATTGGCGTCGAAGCCCTCGTCCGGTGGCAGCATCCTGCCGAAGGCTTGCTGCTTCCAGGCGCCTTCATTCCGCTCGCCGAGGAGACGGGACTCATCGTCGCGCTCGGCGAAATCGTTCTGCGCAGAGCCTGTCAGCAAGCGCGGCTGTGGCAGGATCGCGGTCTGCCCGCGTTGCGTATGGGCGTCAACGTGTCTGCCCGGCAATTCCTGGAGAGTTCGCTGACGAACCAGGTCGCATCGGCATTGCAATCCGCTCATCTCGATCCGCAATGGCTCGAGCTCGAATTGACGGAAAGCTTGATCATGCGTGACATCGAAGGAGCCATCGAGCGGATGCAAGAACTGAAAAAGCTGGGAGTCAGCCTCGCGATGGACGATTTCGGCACAGGATATTCAAGCCTAAGCACCCTCAGGCGCTTTCCACTTTCCCGGTTGAAGATCGATAGATCGTTCATTGCCGATATTCCGGAAAAGCCCGGCGATATGGCCATTACCTCCGCCATCGTATCGCTTGGCAGAACACTCGATCTGGAAGTCGTGGCGGAAGGCGTCGAAACCGAGGAGCAGGCCCGTTTTCTCGAAGGCGCCGGATGCGAACTGCTTCAGGGTTATCTGTTTGCCCGGCCCCTTCCCTCCTCCGAAATTGAAAGTCTGATTGCCGGAACCGCTGCGAAAGCAGTGTAGATATTCGCCCCGAGAGCGGCTTGATGCTTGCCGCATACCGACGCGTCTCAAGGAAATGTCACGATCTCTATCCAGTTCGCACCGGCATTGACCGGATATCGTCCCACCAGGTCGAGACCGCCATCGGCCTGGTCGATGGCATAGACCGACAGCCTATCGGACTTCTCGCCGGATGCGACAAGAAACCGGCCCGATGGATCGATGCGGATGCCGCGCGGCTGCTGCTCGGTTGGATAGTTTGTGACGTAGGTCGGTCTTCCATTGCCTGCGTCGACGCGAAAGAGTGCAATTCGGCTGGTGGTTCTCTCCGTCGTATAAAGAAATTTGCCGTTCGGTGTGATGCCGATATCTGCGGCCCAGACCTTCGGCTTGCCGTTGTCGGCGGAAGCCACGGCCGGTGCAGGCGCACCGGATATCGCCGGACCAGGCGGCGCGATGCCCGGTGACAGTCCAGCAATCTCGGGAACGGAAGCAACACTTTCGATCTCGCTCAAGGTGCCGGTATCGGTATCGAGCGCATAGTGGATGACATGGCCGGTCAGTTCGGTCAGGACGTACACCGCCTTGTTGTCGGGAGAGATGACGATGTGCCGTGGACCAGAGCCGGCGCCGGTCTCAACCTGCATCGGATCGTTCGGCTTCAGTATCCCGGTCTCGGCGTCGAGAGTGAATTGCTGCACAGCATCGGAGCCGAGATTGGTGACAAAGACATATTTGCCTGTCCGGTCACTGACGATCGAATGGGCATTGCGCCCGGTTGCGATCACTTGCTGTGCCTGCGCGGTGACCAGCCCGTTCTTGTCAATCAGCAATACGGCGATTTTGCTGCCGCCATAGGAAGCAGCGAATAGAAGCCCACCTGTCGGATCGAGGGAGATGTAGGCCATGCTGTCGGGCAAAGCGGCGACAGCCTCCTGCCTTAACCTGCCGCTTTCAGGGTCTATCGACAGCGTCAATACCCGGTAAGGCTGTTCGCGAATGACGGCATAGAGATGTCGCCGGTCCGGACTGATGGCCATGGGCATGACCATGGGACTGACATCCACGCCGGATATTGGCGTGAGCGCGCCCGTTGCCGCATCCATCCTGTACGTATCGATCGTTCCGGTAACTGCCGCCGAGACATAGACGAATGTACGAGATACGCTGGAAGGCGTCTGAACCACTAATCACCTCGTCCGAGCGTCGGGTGTAACCGCCGACGATCGCTTGATATCATATGACATAATATGACCATAACAACATGTTCCGTATTATTGCGCCTGCAACTCGGCCAGAAGGCGATAACGTCGCTGGCTCGCCAGCATATGTGCCCGCATCGCCTGACGCGCTCGCTCAGGATCCTGATCGGCAATCGCCGTCAGTATTTCCGCATGCTCGGCATGGACCTTCTCCAGATAGGCGCGATCATTCGCTTCAGGCAATGTCGGAAACTGTCCGCGCGGGATGGTTCTGGCGCCAAAATGCCGGAGCACATCGACATAGAAGCGGTTGTTCGTGGCAGCCGCTATTGCCATATGGAATTCATAATCCGCTTCGACGGTCGATAGCCCCTGCTCTATCAGCAGCGCCATCTTGCGGTTGGCGGCAGCAATTGCGGCCTCCTGTTCGGCCGTTCTTCGATAGGCAGCGATTGCAGCCGCCTCGCCTTCCGCAGCCATGCGGAATTCCAGCAGTTCCAGCGTCTCGGGGATGCTTTTGACCTCGACAGGCGTCAGCAGCAGACCGGATCGTGCCGACGTTTCGGAAACGAATACCCCCTTGCCCTGAACGGGCTTGACGAGGCCTGCGGCACGAAGATCGGCGATCGCCTCGCGCACCACGGTACGGCTGACATCGAAGGCCGCTTCGAGCTGCGGTTCCGTCGGAAGCTGGTCGCCTGCCTGAAGCTTGCCGGACTCGATCTGCGTGCGCAATTCATCGATGACCCTTTGTGCCAGCCTTTGCCGTGCCCGGGCAGTTGTCGTCATTCTCGATCCCCGATTCCGGCTGCTCATCCGCAGCCGCCTCTTATAATCAGCGCTAGGTCATAATACGAATAGTCTTAACATGGGCCGCATCGAATGCAATCGGGGGCAGGCAGGCAATTAGATTTCCCAGTCGGAGGCATATGCTCTGGCTCTCAAGCCCGATGACAACTCCAGCTTGACCTCGATCGTTTTCTTCAGCCGTGCCGCAAGAGCGTCGGAAAGGGTGGCGCCATCGATCCAATCCCTTTCCGTGGCATAGACGACATAAGGATTGATCACGCATTTGAAATCGAGCATTAGCGACATGGCGAGACTGCCATATGCCATATAGCTATGCGGAAGCCCACCGGAACAGACGAAGGTGACGATCTGGTCGAACCAGGCGGATTTTCGTCCGCCCTCACCCGTCGCGCCGGTAAGCTCGATCAGGCTCTTGGCAGCGCTGCCGACCGACCAATTGTAAATGGGCACAGCAAGCAGCACACCATCCGCATCGCGAATTGCACGATACAGCCTGTCGTAGGAAGGATGCTGATAGCAGTTCAAGTTGTCGAATACAGGCAGATCGAGATCCTGAAGACCGATAAATTCAACCTCAGCCCCTCTCTCCCGCAATAGTTTTTCTGCCTCACGGCCCATGCGGCGGCTCCGGCTTTCCGGATCCATGCTGCAGGAGAGAATGATGATTTTCGATGAATGCATCTCTGCCTGCTCCGCTGCCAGAGGCACTACGTGAAAACCGCACTGCATCTTAGGATTAAGCGAATTCTCCCCGTCCACAACAAATTTTTTTCTGCGCAATCGCCGCAGTCCATCGATGCCGTCTACACCGCGTCCCGTCAAAACGGCATTTTATCAAGCCGGGCATCTGTCGCTTCCGTAATGAATAATCATTTTATTACAAATTATTACCGATAAATCCTCAAGTGAATTCTCCTCGTGACGGTAACGCGCCATATCCGCAATCGCATGATTTCCGCACAACCATATTGACATTTGTCGAAAGCATTTCGAATATTGTCAAATAATGCCAAGCAATCGTCGACGGTGACGTCGTGACTCGCTACGGCATCCGGAATGGGAGAGGAAAGTGGAATTCCTGCTTGAAGTAGAGGGGCTGAAAAAGTCCTTTGGCGGCGTCGCTGCATTGCGCGATGGGCGCTTTCAGCTGCGCCCCGGTTCCGTCCATGCCTTGTGCGGCGGCAACGGTGCGGGCAAATCGACGTTCCTCAAGATCCTGATGGGCATTCACAAGCGCGATGCCGGCTCCATTCGCCGCCGCGGCAAGGATGTGGACTACGCTAGCCCCGCCGAAGCGCTCGCCGCCGGCATCGCCATCATCGAGCAGGAACTCAGCCCCATCCCGCACATGACGGTTGCCGAGAACATCTATCTCGGCCGCGAGCCATCTGCACGCTTTGGCGGCATCGATTTCAAGACAATGAACCGCAACGCGCAGGCGCTCCTCGACCGGCTGCAGTTCAACATCCGCGCCACGCAATTCATGATGAACCTCTCGGTCGCGCAAGTTCAGCTGGTCGAGATCGCCAAGGCGCTCAGCCACGATGCCGAAGTGATCTTCATGGACGAGCCCACCTCCGCGATCGGCGAGAAGGAAGCGCAGCAACTGTTTGCCACCATCGAGCGGCTGAAAGCTGAAGGCAAGGGCGTCGTCTACGTCTCGCATCGCCTGTCCGAAATCTTCCAGATCGCCGATTCCTACACGGCCTTTCGCGACGGGTCCTATGTCGGCAGCGGTGCGCTTACCGATATCGATCGGCCCGGCCTCATCCGCATGATCATCGGCCGCGAACTTGGCGAGGAATACATCAAGACCAACGTGCCAACGGCAACGCCAGGGCTGGAAGTCGCCAGCCTCACAGCGGAAGGCAAGGTGAGTGACATCTCCTTTACCGCTTACAAGGGCGAGATTTTCGGCATTTACGGCCTTATGGGATCCGGCCGCACCGAGATCTTCAACTGCATCTTCGGCGTCGATGCCGTCAGCAGCGGTCAGATCAAGCTCGCCGGCGAACCCGTCGTCGCGCGCAAGCCGGCCGAAGCCATGCGGCATGGCATCGCTTTCGTGACGGAGGATCGCAAGCTCACGGGCCTCAACCTGATCGATAGCGTCCGCAACAATATCTGCCTCGCGAGCCTGCCCGAAATGAGCCCACATTTCTCAATGGATCGCCGGGCCGAGGCCAGCGCAAGCCAGGACATGATCAAGCGCTTCGGCATCAAGGCAGCGCGTGACAGCATGCCCGTCTCCGGCCTTTCCGGCGGCAATCAGCAGAAGGTCGTGCTCGGCAAGTGGTTCCTGCGCAAGCCGAAAGTGCTGCTGCTCGATGAGCCGACGCGCGGCGTCGATGTCGGCGCCAAGCGCGAAATCTATCGCATCATCTGCGACTTCGCCGCCGCGGGTGGCACCGTCATCATGATCTCATCCGAAATAGACGAGGTTCTCGGCATGTCCGACCGCATCCTGGTGATGCGCCAGGGACGGTCCGCCGGAATTCTCAAGAGGGAGGAGGCCGACGCGCAATCGCTCGTGCATCTGTCGACCTGAATGCGACAGGCATCGAAGCTCAAAAGAACGCGTCCGGCAACAAGAGGTATCTGCAATGTCCGCCACTGACAACAATCCGTCCAATTCCTGGTTCGGCTCGGACCGGCGCCGATTGATCATTCAGGAATACGGGATCTTTCTCGCTTTCCTGCTGCTCGCTGCCGTCCTCTCATTCTCGAATGAGTATTTTCTGACGGCCGGCAATATTTCGAACGTGCTGCTGCAGACTTCGATCAACGGCGTACTGGCGATCGGCATGACATTCGTTATCCTGACCCGCGGTATCGATCTCTCCGTCGGCTCTGTCGTTGCGCTCACCGGCATCGTCAGCGCGAGCTTCGCAACGACCTCGGCGACCGCCGGCATCGTCGGTGCACCCTATCCGCCCTATGTGGCGCTCGCCGTCGGTCTCTTGGTCGGTGTCGCCTGTGGCGCCGTGGTCGGCCTCATCGTCTCGCGCTTTGCCGTCCCCGCCTTCGTCGCGACGCTGGGCATGCTCTCCGCTGCCCGTGGCCTGACGCTGATCTATGGCGGCGGCAAGCCGGTTCCGGCTCTCACCGCTGATTTTCGCTGGATCGGCACCGGCAGCGTGCTCTCGGTCCCGATGCCGGTTATCCTGCTTGCCATCGTCTTCATCATCGCGTGGTGGGTCCTGAACCGCACCCGCTTTGGCCGCTATATCTATGCTGTCGGCGGCAATCCGCATGCAGCCGTTACCTCGGGTATAAACGTCAGCAAGCTGCGCTTCCTCGTTTATGTCATTTCCGGTGGCCTCTCCGGTCTGGCAGGCATGATCCTTGCCGCACGCACCGGCTCCGCCCTGCCACAGGCCGGCATCGCGTACGAACTCGACGCGATCGCGGCTGTCGTCATTGGCGGCACCAGCCTTTCCGGCGGCGTCGGCCGCATCACCGGCACGCTGATCGGCGCGCTGATCATCGGCGTCATGAACAACGGCCTCGATCTCATGGGCATCCAGTCCTACTACCAGCAGGTCCTCAAGGGCGCGCTCATCGTCGGCGCCGTCATGCTCGACCAAAAGAGAAACCTGGGCGGCTGAGCCCGAAGACATTCCGGTGTCCACACTCGGAAAACGAAACGGCGCGTCAAGGCGACGGCCGGACTTTCAACGGAGGAGACTTATAATGAAGAAATTATTGATTGCTCTTGCTGCAGCGACAGCAATTCTGGCCTCACCTGCCCTCGCCCAAGACAAGAAGCTGAAAATCGGTGCGGCGCCCTACGGCCTGAATGCCGAATTCATGCAGATCTGGTCGGCAGCGCTGAAGGAACATCCCGCCGTCAAGAATGGCGATGTCGATCTGACCATCTTCGACGGCCGCTATGATGCGCTCGTGCAGCAGGAGCAGGTCAACACGATGATCACGCAGAAGTTCGATGCGATCATCTTCGTGCCGATCGATATCGAAGCTGCAGCGACGGCTGTTCAGGCCGCTCATGACGCCGGTATTCCGGTCGTCGGCTCGAACACTCGCGTCAATTCCGATCTGCTGACCGCCTATGTCGGTTCCGACGACACGATCTCCGGCTACATGGAAGCCAAGACCGTCCTCGATAAGATCGGCTGCAAGGGTAATGTCGTCATCCTCGAAGGCCCGATCGGCCAGTCGGCGCAGATTTCGCGTCTCGAAGGCAACAAGAAGGCGCTTGCCGAGTGCCCGAACGTAAAGGTGCTGGAAGACCAGACCGCCAACTGGTCGCGTGCCGAAGCCCAGACCCTGATGGAAAACTGGCTGACGTCTCATCCCGGCCAGATCAACGGCGTCATCGGCCAGAACGACGAGATGGCGCTCGGCGCGATCGAAGCGATCAAGGCTGCCAAACTTAACGTCAAAGACTTCGCCATTGCCGGCATTGACGGCATCACTGATGCGCTGCATGCCGTGAAGGACGGTACGATGACCTCGATCCTGCAGGACGCCAGCGCGCAGGCCCAGGGCGCTCTCGATCTCGCGATCTTTGCCGCCAAGAAGGGCAACTACAAGCCGGAATCCAAGATCTGGGAACAGTATCCGGCCATGCCGTTCAACGACGGCAAGGACAAGAACTACAATGTTCCGTGGACCCCGGTAACGGCCGAGAACGTCGACAAGCTGCTGGAAACCCGCAAGTAAGATCAATGTGGCGGGGCGAACCATCGCCTCGCCGCACCCCGAAAACAGAGGCTTGAAAAAGATGACCGAGACATCCTCAGACATTGATTTGAATTTCCCGCTCTCAGGCAAGACAGCGCTTGTCACGGGCGGCGGCTCCGGCATCGGTGCTGCTGTTGCGGCGGCATTCGCCTCCAAGGGCGCAAAAGTCGCGGTTCTCGATATCAATGTCGATATGGCAAAGGCCAAGGCATCCGAAATCGGTGGCGGCGCTGAAGCATTCGTCTGCGACGTGTCCGATCCTGCCTCGGTCAACAAGGCGGTCAGTGATGTCGTCGCGCATTTCGGCGGCATCGATATCGCCGTCAACAGCGCCGGCGTCGTCTTCTTAGCCGCCGCCGAAGATCTGCCGCTCGACTACTGGGACAAGACGATCAACATCAATCTCAAGGGCACGTTCCTGGTCACGCAGGCTGTTGGCCGCGCCATGATAGCCGCCGGCAAGGGTGGCAAGATCGTCAACCTCGCCTCGCAGGCCGGCACCGTCGCCATCGAAGAGCATGTCGCCTACTGCGCCTCCAAGTTCGGCGTGATCGGCATGTCCAAGACCTTTGCCGCCGAATGGGGCAAACACGGCATCAACGTCAACACCATCTCGCCGACCATCGTGCTGACCGAACTCGGCAAGAAGGCCTGGGCCGGTGAAAAAGGCGAAACCGCCAAGAAGCGCATCCCCACAGGCCGTTTCGCCTTGCCGCAGGAGATTGCAGCCGCCGCTGTTTTCCTCTCCTCGTCCGGCGCGGACATGATCAACGGCGCCGATCTGCTGATCGACGGCGGCTACACCATTCTTTGAGCGCAAGCGCTCGACAATTTCGACAGGAGAGACCATGCAGCGGTTCATCAACAATCCCGATGAAGTCGTTGAAGATACTGTAAAAGGCTTCATCAAGGCGCATTCGGATATCGTCCGTCTGGCAGACAATCCGCGCGTCGTCGTCGCCAAGGATGCGCCGTATGCCGGCAAGGTCGGCGTGGTCACCGGCGGTGGCTCCGGCCATGAGCCGGCCTTCATCGGCTACACCGGTAAGAACATGCTGGATGCGGTCGCAGTCGGCGAGCTCTTTTCGTCTCCAACGGCCAAGAGCTTCCACGACGCCATCCGCGAGGCCAATGGTGGCCGTGGTGTTATTTGCCTTTACGGCAACTATGCCGGCGACAACATGAACGTGAAGATGGCAACGAAGCTTGCCGCCAAGGACGGCATCGAAGTCGCGACCGTCGTCGCCAACGACGATGTCTGCTCGGCACCACCGGAGGAGCGCGAGAAGCGCCGCGGCGTGGCCGGCGAAATCTTCATGTGGAAGATCGGCGGCGCCAAGGCTTCCCAGGGTGCGAACCTGGAGGAAGTACGCGTGACCGCGCAAAGGGCGATCGACAATTGCCGCTCCGTCGGTATCGGCCTTGGTCCCTGCACCCTGCCCGCCGTCGGTCATCCGAATTTCCAGATCGAACCCGGCACGATGGAAGTTGGCATCGGCCATCACGGCGAACCCGGCGTTCGCATCGAGCCGCTGAAGACGGCAGCGGAGATAGCCGAGGATATGTGCCAGATCGTGCTCGATGATCATAATCTGGCCGCTGGAACGGAAGTGGCCGTCCTCGTGTCAGGCCTCGGCGCGACACCGGTCAACGAGCTCTACATCCTCAACGACACGATCGAGACGAAGATCTCCGAACGGGGATTGAATATCTACAGGACCTATATCGGCAACTACTTCACGTCGCTCGAAATGGTCGGCGCGACGCTGACCGTGATGGCACTCGACGAGGAGCTGAAAGAGCTTCTGGACGTCGAGGTCGAGTGCATGACACTGCTCTGAGGGGGACGCACGCATGCAGACATTCAACAATGCAACATCGGGTGATATCGTCTTGGCGATGACCGATCGTATCGTCGAGAACCGCGCCTATCTCAGCGAGATCGACGGCAAGATCGGCGACGGCGACCATGGCGTCAACATGGCCAAGGGCTTCGGCATGGCCGCGGAACGCCTGAAGGGCAAGAACCAGTCGCTGTCAGCCTCGCTCGATACGCTGGGCACGGTACTGATGACCGAGATTGGCGGCTCCATGGGCCCGCTCTACGGCGTCATGTTCACCGAGATTGCCGAAAAGCTCGACGGCATCGAGGCCATCGATAGCGCAGCCTATAGCAAGGCGTTGCATGCCGGGCTCGAAGGTATCCAGTCGATCGGTTCCGCCAAAGTCGGCGACAAGACGCTTCTGGACACGCTGGTTCCGGCAATCGAGGCGTTCGATGCTGCCAATGCTGTGGGCAAGTCCTTTGCCGAGGCGCTCGATGCATTGGTCGCAGCTGCCGAGGCTGGTCGCGACTCGACGCTTAACCTCGTTGCCAAGATTGGCCGCGCCAGCCGGTTGGGTGAACGTTCGCTTGGCGTTTTGGACGCCGGCGCCACCTCCTGCGCCATCATCCTGAAGGAGCTTTCGGAAGGCGCGCGCGCACGGCTGCAATAACAGGGCTCTCCCAAGGCTACGCGATCCCGTGCTCCACCACGGGGTCGCGCGCCGCCCTTCCCCAAGAAGAAGCATTTGCAAACATGCGTCATTGCTTTCATCTTCAGGCGAAAACGGGAAACAGTGAATCATCATGACAGGCAAAGCATCTTCGGTCGGCAAGAACAGTGCAAGCAAGACGGGCGTGCCGGATGCGACCGATAGCATGCCCTTGCGCTATGGCGACGACCCCTATGTCTGGGCCTGCTGGCTCTATTACGAAGATGGCAAGACCCAAGGCGACATCGCCGAGATTATGGGCATTTCGCGGGCGACCGTGAACAGCTATCTCGCCGATGCCCGCAGCCGCGGCATCGTCAATATCTCACTCGAGCCCTCTCGCCTGAGTTCGCTCTCCATTGCACAAGAACTCAAGCGCCATTTCGGCCTGCACGACTGTCTCGTGGTGCCCAGCGACGACGGTTCGCGACCGCTGATCGACCGCCTTGGAACCGCTGGCGCGCAGGCCATCGCCCGCCTGCTGAAATCCGGCGACACGCTTGCCGTCGCCTGGGGCCGAACGGTTCTCGCGGTCGCGGAGCAGGCCAATGTACCGAACCTGCAGGATGTCACCATCGTCCAGGCAACCGGCGGCACGCGCGCACTCTTTGCCTACACGCCGGAACTCTGTGCCAGTGCCTTTGCCAATGTGACGGGAGGCAGGCTGATCAATATCACGGCTCCTGCGATCGTTTCGGCGCCTGAGGTTCGGGAGATCTTGTTGCGCGAACCACTGGTCGAGGATCAGTTTGCCACGCTCTCTAAAGCCAACAAGGCGATCTTCGGCGTGGCGTCGTTGCGGCCGAACTCGACGGTTCACAGCAGCGGTTTCTTCGAGTCCGTCTCCCTGCAGGATTATCTGGCCAAGAATGCCGTCGGCGTTCTTGCCGGCCGTTTCATCGACGCCAAGGGTCTGTCGGTTGCAGGGCCGCTCGACGACCGCACCATCGGCATATCCCTCGACATGCTGAAATCCATCGGGCTACGCATCGCCGTCGCCGGCGGCTTCGACAAGGTGCCCGCAATTCTCGCCGCCTTGCGCGGTGGCTATATCAACGTGCTGATTACCGATGCAGCCACCGGGCGCGGCATTCTGAATGCGGATGGCGTCACCGAATTCGATCAGAAAGCCCAGCAGCGCCCGAGAACCGACAACAGCATTGCCCTGCCCAGCAGCTATCGAACGCATATCAAGAAATTCCTCAACAATCCCGACGATGTCGTCGACGAGATGCTCGAAGGCATCGTCAAGGCACATGCCTCGCATATCGTGCCGATCAAGGGATCGAACCGCGCGCTGATGGCGCGAACCGGCCCGAGGCCGGGCAAAGTCGGCCTGGTGATCGGCGGCGGCACCGGTCACGAGCCTTGCTTTCTTGGCTATGTCGGCAAGGGGCTTGCCGATGCCGTCGCCATCGGCAACATCTTTTCCTCGCCTCCACCAACCCCGATCCTCGAATGCGCCAAGGCGTCGTCCGGCGGCGAAGGCGTACTCTTCGTCTATGGCAATTACGCCGGCGACGTCATGAACTTCGAGATGGCCGCCGAAATGGCGCAGGAACAGCAGATCGACGTTCGCACCGTGCTGACGACGGACGATATCTCTTCCTCGCCGATCGAGGACCGCGAAGGACGCCGTGGGGTTGCCGGCAATTTCTTCATTTTCAAGATCGCGGGCGCCGCCTGCGACAAGGGCCTGTCGCTCGACGCATGCGAGGCGGTGACACGCAAGGCCAATGACCGCACCTTTACGATGGGCGTCGCGCTGGAGCCCTGCTCACTGCCGCAGACGCGACGCCATAACTTCGAAATCGGGCCCGACGATATCGAATTCGGCATGGGCATTCACGGCGAACGCGGCGTGACCCGCGAGAAGATGATGAGCGCCGACGAGATCGCCGACCGGGTGATGGACCGGATATTCTCCGAAATGAAGCCGGTTGCGGGCGATCGGGTGGCCGTGCTCATCAACTCCTTCGGCGCGACGCCGCTGATGGAACTCTACATCCTGTTCCGCCGCGTCGAACAGAGGCTAAGCGCCAAGGACATCAAGGTCGAGGCAAACTGGGTGGGACATTATTGCACGTCGCTGGACATGGTCGGTGCATCCATATCCATCCTGCATCTCGATCAGGAATTGACCGAAATGCTGAACCATCCGTGCGACACCTTCGCGCTGAAAGTCGGATAAAGCTATAAAAATGTGCCCGGCGACAACAGACATGGCCGGGACCGGGAGGAAGACGATGCCGGAAAAAGCCGCCCGCTGCCTGGGCACCATGTTTCAGCGCATATCGATCGCGATCAATGCCGAAAAAGACCGTCTCTCCGAGCTGGATGGCGCAATCGGTGACGCCGATCACGGCATCACCATGTCTCTCGGCTTCATGGCCGTGAATGCGGAGCTCGCAAAGCTCGATCTTGCGCAGGTATCGCCCTCGGAGATTTTCTCTACCGCAGCCTCTGCCTTCCTGGATGCCGTCGGCGCCTCGACCGGCCCGCTCTATGCCACCGCCTTCCGGCGGGCCTCGCAAGCGCTGAAGGCGGATGAATCCCTCTCTACGGCCTGCCAGGCCATGATCATCGACGAGATGCGGTCCGGCATCCAGCAGCGCGGCAAGGGCCAGCGCGGCGATAAGACCATGCTCGACGCCTGGATCCCCGCCGCCGAGGCCGCCATCGATGCGAAAGCGGGTTCACGCGATGTTGCCGCCATGTGGAGCGCCATCCTCGAGGCCGCCGAAGCGGGAGCGAACTCCACAAGCTCCATGGTGGCCGCCCGCGGCCGTGCGGCGCGGCTGGGGGAAAGGTCGCTCGGGCATATCGACCCGGGGGCAGCTTCGGCGGTGATTATTCTGCGGGCGATGCGGGATACGTTTGTGGAGGGTAAGGCGGGCGGTTAAGCGATTAAGAGCCTACTAACATGTGTTCTTGCTAAATTGTTCTCACCAATGCCCACTCGATATTGGTTAGCCAGCTCTTGTCGTTCCGATTTTCAAGTTTGTCGATGCAATAACTAAATGTCCGGATGCTCAATCCGCACCCATTCGTTGTAACGCCGTCGGCGAATAGACCCGCTCCAGCAAAGCAACTTCCTCGCGCAAGCAGATCGCAGCGCTATTCATTTCTACGCCGAGGTTGCCTGGCGGTCTCGGACGGCATCTCGCCGAAAGATTGATAGTAAAGTGCTGCGAAGCGGCCCATATGAGAAAATCCCCAATCGCGCGCAATGTCGGCAATCAGCCGCGAACGGCCCGAATCCATAAGGGTTTTGCGTGCACCCTGCAGTCGTATGTTCCGCAAATAGCCAAGAGGCGTTGTGTTCTTGAACTGCTGAAACGCCGCCTGCAAGGATCGCACGCTCGTTCCGGTTTCCCGGGCAATATCGGCCATTCTGATGTCTGCACCGGCATTGGCGTGCATATATTCCATTGCGCGTTTCAGCTGCCTCGGGATAGCCGGTGATGCCGGTCGCAGCAATTGTGCCGAATAGTTGTGCGGGACGGTTTCAAGCAAAGCGATCATCATCGCCCGCAGGAGGCTTTCGATGAATGCGGCCGAGGATCGTTCTGCGCCGCCTGTCGCGAGATCCTGCCAGAGGAGATTTGCAAGCGTTGCGATCTGCATACCTCGCCCCGACATCAGATCGACGGGGCCGGTAAATTTCAGATCATCTCGAACCGGTGCGTCCAGCAACTCGCTGAGCTGCCGAACCATAGCCGGCTTTTCGAATGCGATACCCATATGACCGCGCTGTTCGAACAATGTCAGATGTTCAAAAGATGACATATCGGCCAGCAGGCCCCTGCCCGGCAGCGACTCCAGCTGCCGCCCTTCCGTCTCGATCAGCATCCTGCCAGCGGTCGGTAGATAAAGGCCGTAGGCATCGGGACCGCCGGACAATTTGACGCTCATGCCGGAGAGACATTTGCCGCGCCAAATGCTGCAGGAACCGATCGTATAGTGACGATCCGCCACCGAAATCGTGCCGCGGCCATTGAGAGGCTCGACAATGGCGGGAAACAAGGTTCTCGCATAATGCGCCGTCATCTCCTCGGCATCGGCCTTATCGACTTTGAACACCGAGAGCGTCGCGTAGGTCAAATAATCCTCTCATGTGCCGCATCGGCGGATTATCTTTCAGGCTTCAATTATATCCCTGAAAGTAAATCCTCGCTCACATCTCCGTTTGAAATAAATCTGGATGATAAACAAAATCAATTCGCCAAACAATAAATATTACAATTGCAACCATATGGATATATCAGCATATCATCACTGTATATATTTTGATTATACGTATATTATTTCATAATACGATCTAACCTTCAGGAATATATTTTATACCTAAAACAACATCTCGGCTAATACGCCGACTTCCGCGTGCGCTGGCGCCAAGTAGCTGAGTGTTCCTTAGATGTCTTTGAGCCTCTTGACGGAATGTTATCGATAACATAGCCTCCTCTCATCGAAGCTTTGGGAGGAGCAGGATGGACAACGGAAAGCTGCTCGAATTTTCCGATATCACCAAGGAATTTGGCGGAACACGCGCCCTGTCGAACGTATCTCTCGACCTGCAGCGGGGCGAAATTCTCGCGCTTCTCGGAGAGAATGGCGCGGGCAAATCGACGCTCATCAAGACCTTGGCTGGCATCTACAAGCCGGATGGCGGGCAGATCCTGTTTCGCGGCAAGCCCTATCATCATCGCCCGCCCCAACCCAACCAGCGCCAGTCGGTCGCCTTCATTCACCAGGATCTCGGACTGATCGAATGGATGACGGTGGGCGAGAATGTCGGGCTCGCCCAGGGCTATTCCTTACGCGGACGGCTGATTGATTGGCGGACGACCGAGCGGCGCACCGCGGAAGCGCTAAAACTCGTCGGCTGCGATTTCGATCCGTCGACCCGCGTCCAGGAGCTGACCCGTACGGAAAAATCGCTTGTGGCAATCGCCCGCGCACTCGCTGTCGAAGCCGACGTGCTCGTGCTTGACGAACCCACAGCTAGCCTGCCCGCCGATGAAGTCGAGAAGCTCTTTGCCGCCATCCGTCCGCTGAAAGAGCGCGGCGTGGCCATGATCTACGTCTCGCACCGGCTCGACGAAATCTTCCGTATCGCCGACCGGGTTGCAGTCCTGCGCGACGGTCAACTGATGGGCCAGAAGCCAGTCTCCGAGACGACGCCGGATGAGCTCATCCGCATGATCGTCGGGCGCAAGGCGGACCAACTGTTCGTCAAGGCAGAAAGAAGCGCCGGGCCCGCGATCGTTTCCGTAAAAGAGCTCAGCTGCCGCGGCGCAGGTCCTGTATCCTTCGATATCCGACAGGGCGAATTGCTCGGTCTCGTCGGCTTGCGCGGCGCCGGTCAGGAATTGATCGGACGCGCGCTGTTCGGTTGCGAACCATCGCAAGGCAGCGTTCGCTTGAATGGGGCCGCACCCGACCTTTCCAGCACCGTCGCCGCGATGGCTTCGGGTATCGGGCTGATCGCCAGGGATCGGACGGAAGAATCCGTCGCCATGTCGCTCAGCCTGCGTGAAAATACCTTCCTGAACCCCGGTGCCTCCGGACGAAGCCTGTTTTCGTTCTTGTCTCCACGCCGCGAAGCAGAAGCTGCTTATTCGCTTGGGAGCCGTGTCGGTCTTAGGCCTAACGATCAGAGCCTTGCCATCGAGGCGCTATCCGGCGGCAATCAGCAGAAAGTCGTCGTGGGACGATGGTTAGCGACGGGCCGCAAATTGCTGATCGCCGAGGATCCGACTGCAGGCGTCGACGTCGGCGCCAAGGCCGATATCTATCGCCTGATCGCAGAGGCGGTCGAGGCGGGCCTAGCCGTTCTCGTCGTCTCCACCGATTTCGAGGAAATCGCTCACATCTGCCATCGTGCCCTGGTGTTTTCGCGCGGGAGGATCGTGCGCGAACTCAGCGGTGCCGATCTTACAACACCGGCGGTCATCGCTGCCGCATCTGCATCCGAAGCGGCTTGAACCGGAGGAGAACACCATGCAATCGATCGAATCCAATGCGCTCGAGCCGACCCGCGCCGAGCTTTCGGCCATGAGCCTCGGCCAGAAGATCCAGCGCCTGCTGCCCGTCTATGGCCTCGTCATCCTGACGGTCTTTCTGATCCTGCTCTTTTCCGTTCTGCTGCCGCAGACATTCCCGACGATGCTCAATCTGCGTTCGATCATTTCGGACAAGACGATCATCGCCATCCTGTCGCTGGCGGCGATGATCCCGATGGCTGCAGGCCGCATCGATCTGACCATCGGCTATGGCATCGTGCTCTGGCATGTGCTGGCGATCAGCCTTCAAACGATGTTCGGCCTGCCGTGGCCGGTTGCCGTTCTGATCGTCATCGCGCTTGGCGCGCTGACCGGCTTCCTGAACGGCCTTCTGGTTGAGATCGCCAAGATCGACAGCTTCATCGCAACGCTCGGCACGGGCACGGTCCTCTATGCCATTGCGCTATGGCATACGGGCGGACGGCAGGTCGTGGGCATGCTGCCGCAGGGGTTTTATGCGCTGAACGGCACGATGGTCTTCGGCCTGCCGATCACGGGCATCTATGTTCTGGCCCTCGCGTTCGTCATGTGGATCATCCTCGAATACCTGCCGATCGGCCGCTACATCTATGCAATCGGCGCCAATCCGAAGGCGGCCGCGCTCAACGGCATTCCCGTGCGCCGCTTCGTCATCGGCGCCTTCGTCACCTCGGGCACGCTTGCCGCCATCGCAGGCGTTCTGCTCGCCTCCAAGCTGCGCATCGGTCAGGCAAGCGTCGGGCTTGAATATCTTTTGCCCGCGCTGGTCGGCGCCTTCCTAGGATCAACCACCATTAAGCCGGGCCGCGTCAACGTCTGGGGCACGATGATCGGCGTCATCATTCTGGCAGTCGGCATTGCCGGCATCCAGCAGTTCGGCGGCTCCTTCTATGTCGAGCCCCTGTTCAACGGCGTCACCCTGCTCGTCGCGATCGGTATTGCCGGTTACGCCCAGCGCCGCCGTAGCCACGCAGGACGCATGGCCCCAGCCCAGGCACCACAACTTTCCGCCAAGCCGGTGGAGAAATGAAGATCATCTGAAGTTCGAATGTCCAAAGGGAGGAGAAGACATGAATCGTAGACAATTCCTGCAGGCCACGACAGCGATCCTGGTACTATGCGCCGGCCAGGCCTATGCCGATCCGCTGGCGGATGCGAAGGCCGTCGTCGACAAATACGCAACCCAGGTCACCAAATGGGACGGCCCGACAACGGGCCCGAAGGCGCAGACCGGCAAGACCATCGTCGTGCTCGCGGGCGATCTCAAGAATGGCGGCATTCTCGGCGTCAGCAACGGTGTCGAGGAAGCGGCGAAGGCGATCGGCTGGGAAGTGAAGGTTCTCGACGGCGCCGGCTCCATCGGCGGGCGTACGGCGGCCTTCGGTCAGGCGATAGCGCTGCAGCCTGCCGGCATCATCATTGATGGCTTCGATGCCGTCGAACAGGCCCCTGCGCTGGAACAGGCAAAGGCCGCCAAAATCCCTCTGGTCGCCTGGCATGCCGGCCCGACCATCGGCCCCGACGACAAGAATGGCCTCTTCGCCAATGTCAGCACCGATGCCATGGAAGTCTCCAAAGCGGCGGCTGATTGGGCATTCGTCGATGCCAAGGGCAAACCGGGCGTCATCATCTTCACCGACTCCACCTATGCGATCGCCATCGCCAAGGCGGACAGGATGAAGCAGGAGATTGAGCGTCTGGGCGGCAAGGTGCTTGAATATGTCGATACGCCGATTGCCGAGACATCGCAGCGTATGCCACAGCTCACGACCTCCCTCCTTCAGAAATACGGCGACAGCTGGACGCATTCGCTTGCGATCAACGACCTTTATTTCGATTTCATGGGTCCATCGCTCGCCTCCGCTGGCAAAAGCGGCACCGATGCGCCGATCAATGTCGCTGCCGGCGACGGTTCGCAATCGGCCTATGAGCGCATCCGCGCCGGTCAATTCCAGAAGGTCACCGTGGCCGAACCCCTTAATCTCCAGGGCTGGCAGCTGGTTGACGAGCTCAATCGTGCCTTCGCCGGCGAAAAATGGTCCGGCTATCTCTCGCCGCTGCATGTCGTGACGGCAGACAATATCCAATCCGACGGTGGTCCGAAGAACACCTTCGATCCGGACAACGGTTACAAGGACAAGTATAAGAAGATCTGGGGTAAGTGATCCCAGTGACGGGAGGTGGCCTGGCTTAAGGCCGGGCCACGTCATTCGACAACAACACTAAGCTTGGCGGCTGCTATCGCGCGCAATCAGTTGCGGCAAGATCCTCACATCGGGAACCGGCTGAGTGCCATCGAGAATCTCCAGGATCAATTGTGCAGTCCGCTCGCCGATCTCACGCGCGAAGGCGTTGATCGTCGTCAAGGTCGGCACGCAGACCTCGCCGATTTCATAATTGCCGAAACCGCCGATGGAAAAGCGCTCAGGTATGGGAATTCCAAGCCGCCGACATTCAGTGAGTGCACCGTAGGCGGCAAGATCCGAGACGCAGACGACGGCTTCCGTATCGGGATAGAGCTCAATCAGCTTCGCCATGGCATTGGCGCCCTCCCGCATCGAGATCGGCGGCGATCCGGCTGCGATCAATCTCGATGCATCAAGGCCGTGTGCCTGCATCGCCGCAATGAAACCGAGCCTGCGTTCGCTGCCGCGTGAATCCCGCTGGACATCACCACCGATGAAGGCGATGCGGCGACAGCCGAGTGCGACGAAATGATCGACCATATCGCGCATGACGGCTCGGTTGGAGAAGCCGACATAATGGCCGATCGGATCGGTCGGGATATCCCAGGTCTCGATCACCGGGATCGCTACGGTCTGCAGAAGTTTACGTGCTCGCTCCGTGTGCGTGCCGCCGGTCACGACGATCGCCTGCGGCTTGCGGCGGAGCAGCTGCTCGATCAGCCGCTCCTCCTCTTCGACGTCGTAGTTCGTGTAGCCAAGCAGGATCTGCATGTCCCGCTTGGATAAGGTGTCCGAGAGACCGCCGACCGTATCCGCGAAGTTGGCATTGTTGATGGATGGAATGGTAACGGCGACAAAGCCGGACTTTTGCGAGCGCAGGTTGGACGCCGTGCTGTCGAAGACATAGCCCAGCTCCTCCGCCGTTCGCAGGATCGCCTCGCGCGTCTCAGGGCTGACCAGGCTATCGGCCTTGAAGGCACGCGACACGGTCATGGGAGAAACTCCCATGACGCGGGCTATGTCTGCCATGGTCGGCGTTTTGCGATCGTTACTCATCAATGGCCTATGTTATCGTTACCATCAGAGTAATATGCCTCTTCCCAGAATAGCAAGAGGCGCTTTCAGCTATCCCGCCACGCGCGCAAGACACGATCGGCGCCGCGCATCGGAAAGCGTCCTGCGATGGCGGTCTACAATTCAAACTCATGGGCAAGCGTCACATGATGATGGATGCGTCCTTCGAAAAAGCGCGAGAGAACCGCTTCCGTCGCCGCACGTGCCTCGGTGCGTACCGGGCTTGCAAGCGCCTTCTCCACGGCGGCCATATCCGGATAGTTCACGGCCAAAATCATCGGGAACTCCGGGGCGCCTTCATCGCGCGCCTCGGCAAAGGTCACCCGCACATCGAGGGCACCCGGAAACTGCTTCCACTTCGGCAGGATGGTTTCCATGACGGCCGTTCGAAACGCCTCCGCCTCCCCGTCTTTGACCTTGCCCTCGAATAATGCGTATCGGGTAATCATCCGGCGATCTCCTTGTTCGGCCCCTTGAAGAATTCCATCAGTACCGCCTGATCCTCGCCGCCAAGCCCGGAAGCCGTCAGCATGCGGTGTATCTCGGCGCAGACCGCCGTCAGTGGCATGGCGGTATTGGTCCGGCGGGCCAGATCCTGAGCACCGTTCAGATCCTTGACCATATTGTCGATGCGGCCGGTGCGGCGATAATCCTTGCTGACGTAGCGCGGCATATATTCCTGCAGGATGGCGCTGTCGGCCCGCCCGCCCTTCAGTGCCTGCGGGATTTTCGCGGCATCGACGCCTGCATCGAGCGCCAGTTGCGTTGCTTCCGCAACCGCGAGAAAATTCAACGCACAAAGAACCTGATTGATGAGCTTTGTGGTCTGGCCCGCACCGACGGGACCCATATGCGTGTAATTCGAGGCCACATGGCGCAGAACTTGATGCGCATCCGCGACATCCTGTTCGCTGCCGCCGGCCATCAGCGTCAATTGTCCGATCAGGGCCTTCGGCGCTCCACCGGACAGCGGGCTGTCCACCCATCGCAATCCCTTTTCCGCAGCCTCTGCAGCAAGAGCCTTTGTTGCATCGGGATCGATCGACGACATATCGATGATCAGCGTGCCTGCTCTTGCACCTGCGGCAACACCTTCAGGCCCGAATACCGCGGCGTGGACGATCTTCGGCGAATTGAGGCTGAGGACGACGAAATCGGAAACGGCTGCCGCCGCGGCTGCGCTGGCGGCTGCCGTGGCGCCTTTTGCGGTCAGAGCCGCGACCTTATCCTTATCGAGATCGAAAACCGTCAGCTGATTGCCGGTTTCCGCCAGGCGGGCGCCGATCGCGCCGCCCATTGCACCGGCGCCGATCAGCGCCACCTTGTTGCTCATGATTGCGTCTCCTCCAATGCAATTAAGATGGCCGTCACGACTTGATCCAGCGGCTGATTGATATCGACGGTAATCGCCTGCTCGTCTGATCCAGGCGGCTCGAGGGTTGCAAATTGACTGTCGAGCAATGCCGGCGGCATGAAATGATCCCGTCTTGCCTGCATGCGTCGAAGAATGGTCTGCCTCGTCCCGGCAAGGTGAATGAAACAAACCGGCGCGCCGACAACCTCGCGAATCCGCTCGCGATAGATACGCTTCAGCGCCGAACATCCGATCAGCGTCGTATCCTGCGCCAAAGCCAGGTGTTGACCGACTTTGTCGAGCCAAGGCCAGCGATCGGCGTCGGTCAACGGTATGCCGGCACTCATCTTGGCGACATTTGCCGCAGGATGAAGATCATCACCATCGGCATAGATGCCGGTAAGACGCGCTGCGAGCGCCGAGCCGACCGACGACTTGCCGCAGCCGCTGACACCCATGAGGACGAAGTGGCGCTGCATTGCGCCATCAAAGCGAAGCTGTGATGCCGCCGTCGACATAGAGCACATGACCGTTGACGAAAGAGGAGGCATCGGAAGCAAGGAAGATGCAGGCGCCGACCAGTTCTTCGACGCGGCCCCAGCGGCCGGCTGGCGTACGCTTTTCGAGCCATGCCGAAAAATCGGTATCGGCAACGAGAGCTGCGTTCAACGGCGTATCAAAATAACCGGGCGCGATGGCGTTGCATTGCAGCCCATACTTCGCCCAATCCGTCGCCATGCCCTTCGTCAGATTACCGACGGCGCCCTTGGTTGCCGTGTATGGCGCAATCGAGGGCCGCGCCAGCGCCGTCTGCACGCTGGCGATATTGATGATCTTTCCGGCGCCGCGCTTGATCATATGACGGGCGACCGCCTGGCCGACATTGAAGACGCTCGAGATGTTCGTCCGCAGCAGCCGCTCGAAGGCATCGGCGGGAAAATCCTCCAGCGGCGTGCGAAACTGCATGCCGGCATTGTTGACGAGAATATCGATCGCGCCGATATCCGCCTCGAAGGCATCGACGGCCTGACGCGAGGCGTCATGATCGGTGGCATCGAATGGCAACACATGCACCTTGCCCGCAAAGCCTTCAGCCGCCTTGGCAAGCTTTTCCTTGTCGCGGCCATTGAGCACCAACTCGGCGCCGGCAGCCGCCAGGCCCTTTGCGAGCGCAAGCCCGATACCTTGGGAAGAACCCGTCACCAGGGCGCGCCGCCCCTTCAGATCGAAAAGACCGAGAGACATCGTTTCCTCCGTTTTTATCTCGACAATGGCCGTCTCCCCTGTTTATGTTATCGATAACATTTGATGTCAAGGGAGGACATACAAGATGAGCAAGCCACCAATCCTGCAGATTGGCCCCTACCCGCAATGGGATCAAGAGCCACTCGACGCGGCGTTCGAGGTTCATCGCTATTTCGAGGCTGCCGACAAGGACAAATTGCTCGCTGAGGTCGGACCATCGATCAGGGGTATTGCGACACGCGGCGAACTCGGTGCCAACCGCGCCATGATCGAGGCCTGCCCCAAACTGGAAGTCATCTCGGTCTATGGCGTCGGCTTCGATGCCGTCGACCTGCAGGCCTGCCGCGAGCGCGGCATTCGCGTCACCAACACCCCCGACGTCCTGACCAATGATGTCGCGGATTTGGGAATTGCGATGATGCTCTGCCTGTCGCGCGGCATGATCGGTGCGGAGACATGGGTGCGTGACGGCAGCTGGGCACAAAAGGGGCTTTATCCCCTTAAGCGCCGCGTCTGGGGGCGGCGTGCCGGCGTGCTCGGTCTTGGCCGCATCGGCTTCGAAGTCGCCAAACGCCTGAAGGGCTTCGCCATGCAGATTGCCTATTCGGACGTCGAGGCGAAATCCTACGCCTCCGACATGACCTTCGTGGCCGATCCCGTCGAGCTCGCGACACAATCGGATTTCCTGTTCGTCACGCTCGCAGCTTCAGCGGCGACGCGGCATATTGTCGGTCATAAGGTGATCGAGGCGCTTGGCCCGGAAGGAATGTTGATCAACATCTCCCGCGCGTCCAATATAGACGAGGAGGCACTGCTTGACGCGCTGGAGACCGGCAAGCTCGGATCGGCAGCCCTCGACGTCTTCGAAGGCGAGCCGAAACTCAATCCACGCTTCCTGGCTCTGAACAATGTACTGCTGCAGCCTCACCATGCCTCCGGCACGATCGAGACGCGCAAGGCGATGGGTCAGCTGGTGCGCGACAATCTCGCCGCCCACTTCGCCGGCCAGGCGCTGCCGACACCCGTTCTTTGAGGAGAAAGACATGAAGGCCATTATCGCTCACGCCGCCAAGGATGTGCGTATCGAGGATTATCCGGAGGAAGAACCGGGTGCGGGAGAGGTCAAGCTGAAGCTCGCAACCGGCGGCGTCTGCGGCAGCGACCTGCATTACTATCATCACGGCGGCTTCGGCACCGTGCGCCTGAAGGAGCCGATGATCCTGGGACACGAAGTCAGCGCCACCGTCATCGCCCTCGGCTCCGGCGTGCAAGGGCTCGAGATCGGTCAACTCGTTGCTGTCTCCCCATCGCGTCCATGCCGGACTTGCCGCTACTGTCTGCAGGGATTGCCCAATCAATGCCTCAACATGCGCTTTTATGGCAGCGCCATGCCCTTCCCGCACATCCAGGGTGCGTTCCGCGAGACGCTGGTGGCCGATGCCATCCAATGCGTGCCGGCCGATGGCTTGACGCCGGGTGAAGCGGCCATGGCGGAACCCTTGGCCGTGACCTTGCATGCCACGCGCCGTGCGGGCGAGCTTCTCGGCAAACGCGTTCTCGTGACTGGCTGCGGCCCGATCGGCGTCCTCTCGATCCTGGCCGCACGCCGCGCCGGCGCCGTCGAGATCGTCGCGACCGATCTTTCGGATTTCACCTTGTCGCTCGCGAGGCAAGCAGGTGCCGACAGGGTCATCAACACGAAGGACGACCCCGAAGCGCTTGCCGCCTATTCCTCCGACAAGGGCACGTTCGATGTGCTCTATGAATGCTCGGGCGCGGCGGCAGCCCTCGCCGGTGGCATTGCGGCACTGAGACCGCGAGGGATCATCGTACAGCTTGGTATCGGCGGCGACATGAGCCTGCCGATGCTGGCGATTACGGCCAAGGAGTTGGAACTGCGTGGCTCTTTCCGCTTTCATGAGGAGTTTGAGGTTGGCGTCGATCTGATGCGCAAGCGCCTCATCGATGTGCGGCCGCTCATCACCCACACGATACCGCTTGCCGATGCGATCAGTGCTTTCGAGATCGCGTCGGATCGAAGCCAGGCCATGAAGGCGCAGATCGCCTTCAACTGAACGAAAGCAGCGCGAAATCCACTCGGTTCAAGCTGATGAGGGGTTTCGCGCCCGTTCAATCGAGATCGGCGCCGATCGCTTTGAGCGCGGCGCGGGCAACCTGTTCGTCCTGCTCGCCGGAACCCGAACCGACGCCGATGCCGCCGAGAAGCGCGCCGCCCACGCGGATCGGCAAGCCGCCGCGCAACCCCGTCATCCCGCCGTCGGTGGCGATTGCCAGCGGCACTCGCGCATGGTCCGGCAGCGAATGGCTGGGAGCGCCGATGGAGGCCGCCGTCTGCGCTTTGGCACCGGCGCTTTTCAGCGACTGAAAACGCGAACCGCGCATGCGAAAGGAGCCGAGCGTCACGCCGGATTGATCGACGATGACGATGCATTGCGGCTGGCCCATCGCGGTCGCCGCTGAAATGGCGGCGTTCAACAAGGTCATCACACCTTCGTCACTCAAGATGCTCGACGTCAGAACGTGGCTCATGCACTATCCTCCTCATTGCGGACTCATCGAGATATGTTATCGATAACAGATCAATGCGCGATTTAGCACTACGGGAGGTATCGTCACAATGTCGTTCTTCGAAATCATCGACCCGGCCTTTGGGAAATTTGTTCTTGGCAATGCTCCCGTCAAGCAGATCGCCACCGGTTTCGACTGGGTGGAAGGGCCTGTCTGGTTCGGAGATCTGAACTGCCTGCTCTTTTCGGATATTCCCAACAACCGCATCATGCGCTGGATACCGGGGCTCGGCACCAGCGTCTTTCGCGAGCCTTCGAATTTTTCGAACGGCCATACGCGTGACCGGCAGGGCCGGCTCGTCAGCTGTGAGCACGGCGGCAGGCGTGTCACGCGCACCGAATATGACGGCTCCATCACGGTCATCGCGGATGGCTACCAGGGTAAACGCTTGAATTCACCGAACGACGTGATCGTCGCTTCCGACGGTGCGATCTGGTTCACCGATCCGCACTACGGCATTGCGACGAATTATGAAGGATATAAGAGCGAGCAGGAACTGCCCTGCAATGTCTATCGCGTCGATCCAGATGGCTCCATGCAGCCCGTCCTGACGGATTTCAACTGCCCGAACGGCCTCGCCTTCAGTCCGGACGAGAAGAAGCTTTATGTCGCCGATACCGGTCGTATGCATGGCAACGATCCGCAGCATATCCGAGTTTTCAATGTCGGTGAAAACTGGCGACTGTCCGGCGGCGAAGTATTTCATGCGATCTCGCCGGGCTGCGCCGACGGCATGCGCCTCGACAGCGATGGCAATCTCTGGTCGTCGGCGGCCGACGGCGTGCATTGCATCGCCCCCGACGGTCATCTCATGGGCAAGATCCTGGTGCCGGAAACGGTCTCCAACCTCTGCTTCGGCGGTCGCGGCAAGCACAAGCTGTTCATGACGGCGACGACCAGCGTCTATTCGATCTCGCTCAATCGAAGCGGCGCACTTTAACGCCACGCTGGGACCCGCGTTACGAAGCGATCCGTAGAGCGGCGCAGCAACTGGGGCAGTTTTATCGAGGCTCAGGAAAAGCCAGCGATCCTGGGCTGCATGGACACCGGTAGAGAGGTTTATAAAAGGAAATGCTGCAGCGACAGTCGCCGGGATCATCTGGCGATTGTCGCTGTCGGATGGTGGGATATCAACGCAAGTCGGCTTGCGGTACGGAACGTGCCGTCACATGTGCTATCGACGCGAGATTGGCCGACAAGGCGCGTTCTTGCCTGCGCGCAGCGTCCCGCAGCAGTTCCGCCATCCGGGTTACGGATATGCGATCTGCACGCATGACCTGGCGGATCAGCGGATCTTTAAGAACTTCGGCGATCGTCAAGTCCCTTTGGGTCATGGTTACCTCCTGTTCGTTAGCGCAGAAGATAGACCGCTTAATTAGCACTGCGATGTCAAAAGCCGGACAAAAACAAGGCAGTTCGTTCAATTTTGTTACAGATTCATTGCAAATCGAACGGAGAGACATATTCCCAAAATACAATAGGACCCTAGTTGTCGGCTAAGGAAGGGTTGATCAATTGCGATCAGCCTTCGTGGGAGGGCCGTTTGCTCAGCGAACGCGCAAAGTTTTTGCAATAATTTAGGCCATAATTTTGCAACTTTTGCGTTTATAGCTCGCGATGCTGGGGGCTCTATAGTGTAACACCAACGATCGGCCGCGCGATGTACTCAGATCAGTCCACAGAAGACGAGCGTCTCATCTATCATGCAGATCTTCTCAGCCAGCTCTCCAATCCCAAGCGCCTGGAGGTTTGTATTCATCTGTCCGGCCACGAGGAAGATGTGAATAGCCTGGCCAAGAAGCTGGGCATATCGCAATCGGCGCTCAGCCAGCACCTGACCCGCCTTCATCATTCCGGTATCGTGAAAGTGCGCCGCCAGGCACAGTTCAGATATTATACCTGCGATCATCCAGGCGTCCTGCAGATCCTGAAGACGCTTGCCGGGATTTTCGACGCCGAACTCAAACCGGCGACGCCAAAGACCGGCGACAACGACGATCACGACAAAAAATCATGACATAGAGCCGATGCGGCTTTGCCGGCTTCGGCCCCAAATGCGAATTTCGGATGTTGACGGATGGCGCAGACACATTATGGCCCGATTGCAATTGGTCAAACGCCGCGCCTGTTTCCCCAGATGATCACATGCAATTGCGGCAGCACCCTTGCCTCGAACCATCGGTCATTGCCGACCTTTTCCACGAGCCAGCGCATCCGCTCGACGATGCCGTCAATATCGACAAGCGCGTCTTCCGCATCGGCTGGCGGCGGCGTGTGATTGCCGGGTTGCAGATAGACGGGCAGTTGGGGATAGCGAGCGGTCGCGTCCCGCGCATATTCATAGTCGAGATCGTCGAATATGACGATCTTCAAAGCGATTTGCGGTCTGTCACCGGCCATGCGCAGACAGTCGTCGAAGGCGGTCCAGTCCGTCGTCATGCCACTCGAAGGTGGCTTCGGGCTGAGCACCAGCACATCGAGTTCGGCAAACCACTCCTTGGCCAGGCTCCCTTGAGTCTCCAGCGCGAAGCGATATCCCTCCGCATGACCGCGCGCTATCAGCGGGCCGAGCGGCTGGATCGCGGGATTTCCGCCGGAGAGCGAGATCGTCAGCGGCTTGCCGCCGGAAAGCCTCGTCACCTCTTGCCAGATCTCATCGACCGGCATCGGCCGCCATTGATCGCGATAGTCGCTGTCAACGGCATGCAGCGTATCGCACCAGGAGCAGCGATAATCGCAGCCGCCGGTGCGAACGAAAATCGTCGGAAGGCCGATCAGGATCCCCTCACCCTGAATCGTCGGCCCGAAGATCTCGCTGACGCGGATGAGCGCGCCGCTCATGGCCGGTATTCCGCCCAGGTCTTCGGCGTCTCGCTCACCCGCACGGCAGATGCTTCCGGCAATCGTTCCTTGCACCAGTCGTAGAAATGCTTGGCGAGATATTCGGATGTGACGCGATCATGTCCGAAGACATCGTTCAGATGACGATGATCGAAGGTTTCATCGATATAGCGCTTCAACGGCTGTAGCTCGTGATAGTCTCGCACGAAGCCGTTCTGATTGAGTTCGGCGGCCGAAAGCTCCACCACGACGATGTAATTGTGCCCGTGCATGCGCGCGCACTGATGATCATCGGGCAGATGCGAAAGTTGATGCGAGGCGGAGAAATGGAATTCCTTGGTGATGCGGTACATCACTTCACCTCTTCGGCCGGAAAGCCTGATGTTGCGGCAATCCAGAAATCGGCATCCTCGTATTCAGTCGGATCCGCAATACCAGCGAGATGAAAGGCTTCGCGCCGCTCGACGCAGGTGCCGCAGCGGCCGCAATGGTGCTCGCCGCCCTTGTAGCAGGACCATGTTTCGGCAAAGGGGGTTTCGTGCCGGGCACCGTCCGCAACGATATCCGCCTTCGAAATCGTCACATAGGGCGCATAGAGCGAAACGCTGGCGTAGCCGTCGAGCGCATGGTTCTGCATCTGCTGGAAGGCGTCGATGAAACCCGGGCGACAATCGGGATAGATGAAATGATCGCCGCCATGAACCGCGACGGCAACAGCATCCGCCTTTTGCGCAGCCGCAAGCCCGAAGGCGATCGCCAGCATGATCGCATTGCGATTCGGCACGACCGTCGCCTTCATGGTTTCCTCGGCATAGTGCCCATCGGGCACCGCGACATCATCTGTCAGAGCCGATCCGGTCAAATGCTTGCCGATGGCGGTGATGTCGATGATCTCATGCGGCACGCCGAGGCGCTTGGCGCAAGCGCTGGCGAATTCCAGCTCCTTGCGATGTCGCTGGCCGTAGTCGAAGGAGACGAGTCCGATAAGCTGATGTTCGGCCACGACCTTATGGGCGAGCGAAACAGAGTCCAATCCGCCGGAGCAGATGACGATAGTCTTCATAATGTATGATCCCTTGTTTTGACCGGGTGGGCTGCGACCGGATTTCATGGCTCTTCAAAGCCACGGCCGGCTCCCTAGCAGCAGAACCGGGAGGAAACAAGGCGTCCCGCAACATTTCATGGCAACGCGCCGGCACCTGCCGGCGCGTACCGGTTTTGTAAGGCCGTCAGCTGACACCCGCAAACTTCCCCGAAATATTCAGATCGGGATAGTAACCCGCCGGCTTGCCGCCTACCGTTTGACCGCCTGTCAGGCTGCCCTGGATCTCGGAGCCGAAGAAGGAATAGGGGAAAGTCGCCTGCAGGGTGCCGACCTCGTCCAGGCGCCGCCGCAGTTCGTTCGGTATCGTGAACTCCAGGGCGCCGAGATTGTCCCTCAGTTGTTCCAGTTTCGTGGCGCCGATAATGATCGAGGCGAGGCCAGGCTGGGTCATCGCCCAATTGATGGCCACCTGCGCCATGCTGCGGCCGAGCTCGGTCGCCACCTTCTCCAGCTCGGCAACAACAGCCCAGTTGCGCTCGTTGAATTTCTGAAAGCCTGGATTGGTCGTACCACGCACGGTTTCCAGCCGGCCCGCGGTCTGCCTCTCACTGCTCGGCCGATATTTGCCACTCAGTAGACCGCTCGCAAGCGGGCTCCAGGCCATGATACCGGCGCCGTAACGCGTTCCGAACGGCACGAATTCATTTTCGATGTTGCGTTCGGCCAGCGAATATTCAAGCTGAAGTGCGGAGATCGGCTCGTAGCCGCGATGTTCGGCGACTGCCTGGGCTCTGCTGGCGTACCATGCCGGAACATCTGACAAGCCGACATGCCGCACCTTACCGGAGCGGACGAGGTCATCGAAGGTACGCATCACTTCCTCTGGCGGCGTCAGGCGATCCCAGCAATGCATGAGATAGAGATCGATGTAATCCGTGTTGAGCCGTTTTAATGATCCTTCGACGGCCCGCAGGATATTCTTGCGGCCATTGCCGGCCGCATTCGGCGTTTGTGCGGTAAGATTCATGGTGAACTTGGTTGCGATGACGGCATCGTCGCGCAAGGCCCGCTCGGCGATGAACTCACCGAGCCAAGCCTCAGACGTACCGCCGGTATAGGCATCGGCGGTGTCGAAGAAATTGCCGCCGGCGTCGACATAGCTATTGAAGATCGCCCGTGCCGTTTCCTTATCTGCCCCCCACCCCCATTCCGTGCCGAAGGTCATGGTGCCAAGGGCGAGCCGTGTTACCTTCAATCCACTATTGCCCAGCGTATAAAATTCCATGCTCATCGCTATGCTCCTCTTTGGCTAACCGGGCGTATCGACGACCGACCCGACGCGTGATGCATGTAGAGTCGCCGCTTTCGAGCCATTCGATAAGATCATTTAATTTGCATGCATTATGCGATATTGCGCAGCAATGGATCGCGATCTGCTGCCACATCTGCCCATCGTCGCCGCTGTAGCCCGCCGCGGAGGGTTTGCCGCCGCCGCCAGCGAGCTGGGCATGAGCGCGTCGGCCGTCAGCCATGCCATTCGGCTCGTGGAAGAACGGCTCGGGCAACCCCTCTTTGCCCGCACGACGCGCAGTGTGGCGCTGACCGAAGCCGGCAAGAGCCTGATCGCCACCATCACCCCGGCGCTGCAGGACATTCATGACCGCATCGAGCGCATCAGGGCCGTCAAGGGCAGGCCAAGCGGCCTGTTGCGCATCAACGCATCCCGCATCAGCCTGCCGCTGGCAGTCACCCGCGTGATCGCAGCGATGGCCGAACGCTATCCCGAAGTCGAAGTGGAAATCTTCTCCGATGAAAGGCTGACCGATATCGTCTCCGAGGGTTTCGACGCCGGCATCCGTGTCGGCGAAATGATCGCGCAGGACATGGTCGCCGTTCGCCTCACCCCTCCTTTCCGATCCATCGTCGTCGCCTCGCCTGGATATATCGGGCATTTCGGGCGTCCAAACACGCTTGCGGATCTCTCCGACCACAATTGTATCGGCTACCGCCTGATCCGATCCGGAGGCCTCTATCAGTGGGAATTCGTCGAGGAGGGGCGGGATGTCGCGGTGGCGGTGAATGGCCAGGCGATCGTCACCGAATCGCATTCGGCTATAGAGTTGGCCATTGCAGGCGTGGGATTGGCCTATGTCTTCGAACCGCTGGTGAAGGCGGAGATCGCATCCGGCAGGCTTGTCCACCTTTTAAGCGACTATGCCGTGACGGAAGCAGGCCTTTTTCTCTACTTTCCGCGCCGTGCCGAGCTGGCCCCGAAGCTCAGGGCTTTCATCGACACGGTACGACAGCTCGATCGTTGAGTCGGACGCCCGTCTGGGCAAAATGCGCCATTTGCTTCACTTCGACATGCTAACGAATGGTCAAATCGCGCAGCCATTGTACCGAATACGCACGAAATGCAGCGCTGGATCGCGATCCAGTCGAATCGCGATTGCCGTCTCTCACCTCACCCGGCAGTCATAGACGGAAAGCTCGCCAATGAGGGGCACGCGGGGGTCGGAGCATTCGCCCTCACCTTCCGTCGGTTCGAGTGGCAGCTTCCCGGTGTGAAAGAGGAACTCGTGCAAGATATTTCGAAGAGAAAGCCGCCCAGCCCGATCGATATCGAAGTCGGCAAACGCATCCGCGCGCAACGGCGCCTGCTGGGCATGAGCCAATCGGCGCTTGCCGAAAAACTGGGCCTGACCTTTCAGCAGGTTCAGAAATACGAAAAAGGTGCCAACCGTGTCGGCGCAAGTCGCCTGCAACATGTTGCCGACTGTCTTGGCGTCCCCATCTCGCACTTCTTCGATAATGCAGCCTTCGACAATCCTGTTTCGACTGAGGAAGCAAGAGTGATCCGCAACGACCTCGTCGGTTTCATTTCGTCCGAAGAAGGTATCGAGCTCAACCGAGCCTTTGCAAAGATCAAGGATGTGAAGACCCGCCAGAAGATCGTCGGCCTGCTCAAGTCGCTGGCGTTGACTTAGAGCAATTCCGGAAACTGCGCGGTGGCTTTCCGTCCGGAATTACGAAACAAAGTGATGGAGCGGTTTGGCGATTCCGTGAAACGCCAAGCCGCCTCAGCTTCCATTATCCTGACAATTCAATGCTTTGCCGTCAGCTTGTGATACGTGGCGTACGAATGACCTTCAGAAACAGGGCGTTCATCGCGTCCGAGATGCCTTGCGTCGGACTCACCTCGAAATAGAGGCCGGGTGAGGCACAATTCTGCAAATTGGTGCCGATTTGCGATTGGAACGGTGCGATCCATTGATTGTACCAGCCATTCGTCGGCAGCGGAAAATAGGTCGTATAGAGGATTGCGATCTTGATGTTCTGGTTTTTCAACGGCTGACAGAAGGTGGTGGCGAGCGGCTCCTGACAGCGCCCACCCGTCGTTGGCTTGGTGCAGGTGTTGGGCTTGTAGCTGTCGCCGACGCCGTCGGTGACTAGGAAGAGGACCTTCTGACGATCGGAAGTGGTTTTGCCACTGCCGCCTGTTCCGATGATCGGCGCGAGCTGCGTCAGCATCGTATCGAAGCTCGTATCCTGGTCGTTGTTGTAACTCTGTCCTGGGACAGTCATCAGGTCCACTGTACTGGTGGCACTCTTAACCTGCGCCATATCGGATGATAGCGGCGATACGTTGGTCAAGCCAATTTTCGTAGCGTCAGCACCGAACGTATAGACAGCCATTCTGTATTGATCAGGTGTTACCCGGTTCGTCTTAGCGGTATCCGTAAGCGACTGTGTCGCCAGCCCGACGACAGCGATGCGGGTCTTGACGCCAAGGCTCTTTGCAAGATTGTAATAATTGTCGTCTGTATTGCTGTCGTGGCACGCAAAGGCACATTTGTCTGACGTGTTTGCCACCATTTTATCAATATCGGTCATGGTAGCACCGATCCCCATGGATGGCGTGTTGTCCAGCAACATATAGAAATCCATGAAGTTCGCCGTCTGATACTGTGCGGATGCCGAACCGCTGACGGGGATGGATGTCTTACCGATGACCTGACTGAGCGTGGTCGGTACGTTCGCCGAAAAATTGACCGTCGATGAGACGATATTGCCGGTGCGGGTTACCCCGGCGCTGACGCTGACCGGTATGTTCTGGAGATCGCTCGACGCCTGGCCGAGAAAAAGCTTGTTGGCATCGCTTTGACCGATATTGATGGTCCCGTCGCTTGTCATGGCCATGGCAGCCGCGACCGCCGGAGATGAATCTGCGATTGCACCCACAGCAGCGGCGTCGGCTGCATTTTGCAATTCCGTTTTGACGAGCATCGCATTGGTAACATCGAGCGCCAGACCACCCACCGCGATCAACGGAACGGCAACCAGTGCTGTGGTGATCCCGAAATTGCCCGACCTATCCAGAAACAGCCGTCCCGCGAGCATGCGCACGACATCAAGCGACTTTGGGGAAATTGTAAATCTCTTCACAAGCGTGCTCTCTACATTATAAGTTGCAGCATCAAAACATACGTCAAACGAAAGTATTATTATTTTCAAATATACTTATGTATATTATATTCAATAAATATTGATATTCTCATAAGAGATATTTTCCCAATTATACTTCTGATATTCAGAAGAAATTTACCAAGAATCCGCAATATATCCGTGGACAACGCGATCTGCGGATGGAAATCGAGCTCGATGAATCTCCGCATCCAACAACGAGAAAGACGCGCAAAATCCGATACTTCGTAAAGAAGACGTACAGCTGGGACGAAGCCGGAGGTTGCAGAAATTGCAATTTCACGCAAAGTATCTTTACTTGATTTTCAGCGTTTACCTGTGAAAGCAGCAGCTATCGATGTCGGCTTCAGCTGCCCATGCTAGGACAGCATGGCGCCCTGATGGCTATAGTTGGGATCTTTACGTGCGCGTTCTTTCCTGCATCTTGACGGAACACAATCTGTGGCTCGTTCTCCTGGCGGCGTTCGTCTGCGTCAGTGGCGGCTGGATCACGCTCAATCTGCTCCGCCGAGCCGAAAAGACGCGCGACCTGCAACGCGGCGGCTGGATCTTCCTGACCGCCGTGGCTGCCGGTTCGTCGATCTGGTGCACGCATTTCATTGCCATGCTCGCCTATGAGGTCGGCGCACCGGTCACCTTCGATCCGATTCTGACGATGGCCTCCTTTCTTTTGGCCGCCATCGGCTGTGCCGGCGGTTTTGCGATCGCCTTGTCGCGCCTGCCGCGCATCGCACCGGAATTCGGCGGAGCCGTCGTCGGCCTCGCCATCAGCACCATGCACTATACCGGTATGCTGGCTTATCACGTCGATGGCATCGTTGAATGGAATCAGGGTTATGTTGTCGGCTCCATCGCCCTTTCCGTGATTTTTGCAGCGCTTGCGCTCAATCAGGCGGTACGCCGGCCTTGGCAGTTCTCCCCGGCCGTCGGACTCGCTCTCTTCGTCGTCGCCGTGGTCTCGCTTCACTTTACGGCAATGACGGCCGTATCGGTCACGCCGCTTGCAACTGGCGCTGCGATCGCGGACACCTATGCACTGAAGGCCATGGCGGTTGCCGTTGCCGGCGGCGGATTGCTTATTATCGGTACAGGCGTGGCAAGCTACATGATCGACGAGCGCGCCTCGCGCGAATCCATCGAGAAGCTTCAGCATATGGCCCTCAACGACCTGCTGACGGGCCTGCCCAACCGCAGCAGTTTCGCCGACCATCTGCAGCGCGAGATGGGACATGCCAAGGAAGACGGCGTAAAGCTCGCGGTCATCGGCATCGACCTCGACCGCTTCAAGGAAATCAACGACCTGCGTGGGCACAAGGCCGGAGACCAGGCACTCAAGGCGATCGGACGCCGGCTGCTGCGCCTCGTCAGGGACGGTGAGTTCGTCGCCCGTGTCGGTGGTGACGAATTTGCCGCCGCCAAGCGCTTTCGCGAACAGAGCGAGCTGCTGGATTTCGTGGCCCGGCTGGAGAAGGTCCTGTTTGAACCTATCCGGATCGACGATTTCGAGACGGCGACGGGGGCAAGCATCGGCGTAGCCGTCTATCCGGACGATGGCGTCGACCAGGAGCGCCTCGTCAGCAATGCCGATCTCGCAATGTACCGCGCCAAGGCCGATATCGGCCGTGCCGTCTGCTTTTATGAATCGAAGATGGATGAAGCCGCCCGCGCCCGCCATACGCTCGCGCAGGACCTGCGCCGCGCTGTCGAGCTGGACCAGCTTGACCTGCACTATCAGGTACAGACCTCCGTTCGCACCGGGCAGATCTGCGGCTATGAAGTCCTCGTCCGCTGGCATCATCCCGAGCGTGGTGCTGTGCCACCATCGGAATTCATCCCCATTGCGGAAGAAAGCGGCACGATCCTTGTCATCGGCGAATGGGTGTTGCGCACCGCCTGCAAGCAAGCCGCCTCATGGGAGCAGCCCTACAAGATCGCCGTCAACCTTTCGCCCGTACAGTTCGCTCACGCCGATCTCGCAAAGCTCATTCATACGATCCTTCTGGAAACCGGCCTTGCGCCATCCCGGCTGGAACTTGAAATTACCGAATCCACGATCATTGCCGATAAAACTCGGACCTTGCATGTCCTGCGCCAAATCCGGGCTCTTGGCGTGACCGTTGCCATCGACGATTTCGGAACTGGATATTCGTCGCTCGATACGCTCCGCTCCTTCCCCTTCGACAAGATCAAGCTCGATCGCTCCTTCATGAGCGAAGTGGATCACAGCATTCAGGCAAAAGCGATCGTCCGCGCCGTGCTCACGCTCGGCAAGAGCCTGGATATCCCTGTGCTCGCGGAAGGCGTGGAGACCAACCATCAGCTCGAAATCCTCCGGGTCGAGGGCTGTGACGAGGCGCAGGGCTTCTTCCTCGGTCGGCCGAAGCCCGTCGGGCAAATCTTTCAAGTAGAAGCATCGGCAGAGGACGACGAGGCATCGGCTTTTTCCGGCCGGCTTCCGCCCCATCGCATGCGGCGTCGCTAGGAAGTTCCGCACGCGTCAATGCAATCTCTGCAGCAATTGCAGGGCGCAGAGCTGCGCCCTCTTTACGCTATGCTCGATTTCGTCGGCCGCAGCCGTTCGCAATATCAGATCGAACGGTCCGAAACCTCTCCGATCCATTCGTTTGCGAGCTCGATCGCAACGGCGGAGCGGATATCGAGAGCATTGGCAGCCACGAGAAGCTCATAGCGACCGGCGATAGCTCGAAATGTTCCGGTCTGCTCGTCAAAATAGCTCAGATCGCGGGGACGGACGACAAGTGAGGCCGTGCCTTTTTCGCCCGGCACCAGCCGAAGCTTGGCAAAGGCACGCAGCTCCTTGTCCGGCCGCTCGACCGTCGAAGTAGGCGCGCGCACGTAAAGCTGCACAAGCTCCGAACCGGTTCTGTCGCCGATATTCGTGATATCGACCGTCACGGTGATGCCATCCGCGCCCATTCTTGTTGCCGAAGCCTGGGCCTCGCCCCAGGAAAATCGCGTGTAGCCAAGACCAAAGCCGAAGGGGAACAACGGCTCGACGCCACGCTTATCGTGATGGCGATATCCGACGAAAACACCCTCGGCGTAGCGCACATGCCCGTCCCTACCGGGATAGACGGATGCGTCGCCAATCATGGCGGAATTATCCGACAGGCGTTTGGGGAAGGTCTGCGGCAGGCGGCCGCCGGGTTCGACCTCGCCGAAGAGCACATCGGCAACGGCATGGCCCAGCTCCTGGCCGGGATACCACATCTGCAACACGGCCCGAACCTTGCCGAGCCACGGCATCTCGATGGGACCGCCGGTCTGCAGCACGACAATGGTATTGGCGTTGGCGGCCGCCACACGGTCTATGAGTTCCTCCTGACGACCCGGCAGGCGCATGTCGGGCAGATCGAGGCCTTCCGTGTCCCACTCGCCGTCGCGACCGACGAAGAGCAGAACGACATCTGCATTCCTTGCCTTTTCAACGGCATCGAGCATCGCCTCTTCGCCTAGCGGTTTTTCCACGCCGAAGCGTACCGCCGTCAGATTGATCCCCTCTTCGGTCGGCGCCGAAGAACAATATTCCACCACCACTTTGTAGCGCTGCCCGGCTTCCAGATGGATGCCCTGCCGCTGCTCGACATTGGCCGTGCCAAAATAATTGTCGCCGCGAGCCCAGCCGTCATAGCCATTCACGACGAGCTTGCCATCGATAAAGAGCTTGGCAAGGCCCGCATTCGTCATACCGAATACATGTTCGCCGCTCTCCGTCGGCACATAGGAGGCTGTCATACGGGCGGAGAACGCATTGGGATCGAGTTCGGAGGACGGCAAATCGAACCAGAAGAATTCGCCCTTGCTTGCCGTTTCGGTGGCGATCACCGGTCCTGCAAGGTCGCGGCCCTTGAAATACTCCACCCGCATCTCGCCGGAGAAAACATTGATGAGGCGATTGTTGCGGCAGCCGGGCGCATGATGGATGCTGTTGGCATTCGACAGCGCCTGCCGAATGCCTTCCAAGGGGCTGACCCTGTAGTGGGCGGCAATCTGGGCGCTGCCACCGCCCATGACACGAGCTTCGGCGGCATTCGGCCCAACAACTGCCACATGCCCAAGCCCTGCCTTCTGCAGCGGCAAAATGCCGTCGTTCTTCAAGAGCACGGCACCCTCGGCTCCGAGCTCGCGGATCAAAGCACGATCCTCCGGCAGATCGAGCGCATGCTCACTCAAATCGGGCGCTTTCTCGAAGGCGCCGACACGCACCAGCAATGTCAGAATGCGGCGGGCGGCTTCGCGTACCGTCTTCGGCTCGACCTCGCCATTGCGGACCGCCGCCACCAGCTTTTCGCCACGGTCGCGCGTCGGACCAGGCATTTCCAGATCGAGCCCGGCATTAATGGTCGCCGCCGTCGAATGCGACCCGAACCAGTCCGACATGACGATGCCGTCGAAACCCCACTCCTGTCGCAAGACTTTGGTCAGCAGCCAGGGATGCTCGCTCGTATAGGTGCCATTCAGCCGGTTATAGGAGGACATGACCGCCATGACGCCGGCCTTCTTCACAGCCTGCTCGAACGGCGGCAGATAAATTTCGCGAAGAGCGCGCTCATCTATATCCGACGACATCGTCTGGCGCTCGATCTCGGATTCATTGCCCGCAAAATGCTTGATCGTAGCGGCAATGCCCTGGCTTTGCACACTCTGGATATAGGCGACGGCAAGCGCGGCCGTCAGTATCGGATCTTCCGAATAACATTCGAAATTGCGGCCGTTGAGGCCGGAGCGATGAATATTGACCGTCGGCGCCAACAGCACCGAGGCGCCCTTGCTTTTGGCCTGGCCGGCAAGCGCCACGCCCATGCGTTCGACTAGGGCCGGGTTCCATGTCGCGCCGAGGGCGATGGCGACGGGAAAGCAGGCGGCATTCACGCCGGCAACCAGCGAGCCGGCACCGCGGGCTCCGTTCGGCCCATCCGTAACCTTGATCTTCGGAACACCAAGGCGCTCGACCGGCGCCGTGGTCCAGAAATCAGCGCCGGACAGCAGCGAAACCTGCTCTTCAAGCGTCATCCGGTCGAGAATATCGTCGATCATTAGGCCTCCCGAGCAATTCTCTGGCTGTTCCATCGTCCATCCGCGATGGAGATTCGCATTTAAGACCAACAAATCATAAACGCGCCAGATGTTCTTCCGATAATCCAATATGTGAATGAAATTCCATGTCTTTTTGCCGGCATTCGGCTCGTATCCGCTGCCGAACACGCTTCATAACCGACTAGAAATCATAAAATCGGCGCATGAATGAGCGTCCCCGATTGCCGCACTGACTAAAAGCGTCGGTTCGATAAAATGCGAATAATCTTTTTTCGAATAAATTTGACCGCGTCCGATTTCATGAGCCCAACTCATGGAGCCGAGTATGCGTTCACTCCTCGTCGCTGCAAGCTTTCTCTTCGTCGCCGGCCTGCTGTTTTCGACGGCGACGACGGCAAAACCCGTGGCAAATACCGTTGCGGCGCACGCGCACCAATTTGCACGCGAGGTGACGGATGCGAGCGTGCCCGTCGGCTGGACCAGCTTCTGCAAAGCGCAGCCAGCCGAATGCGTGGCCGGCCAAAAGAGCGTGGAGTTCGCCACTCTCGATCATGACCATTGGCAGCAGCTGCAGCAGATCAACAGCCTCGTCAATCACGAGATCCAGGGCATCGGCGACAATGATCATTACGGCATCTATAAGCTTGGCATCGTCAACTGGTGGACCTATCCCGATGACGGTGCCGGTAATTGCAATGACTATGTTCTCTTAAAGAAGAAATTGCTCGTGGAAGCAGGCTGGCCACGGTCTGCCCTACTGCTGACGGTGGTTCTCGATACCCATAACGAGGGACATCTTGTCCTGATGGCACGCACGAATAATGGCGATCTCATCCTCGACAATCTCACCGATACGGTCAAAAACTGGAGCGGAACGGGCTACACTTTCATCAAGCGCCAGACGGCCGATAATCCGAACAATTGGGTTCGGCTGGAATCCGGTCGCACGCCCGAAGAGCTCGCCATGATCAGCAAGGCGCTGGCGTCTCATTCGCAGTGATTGGCGGCCCAATAGCTGTCGACCAAGCCTTTCCCATCCTGGTCCAGAATAGCAAAATTGCCGGGTATGACGACGAAGAAGCGTTCTGCACCTTCCGCACCGGCGCCGTCATTCGCAGTTCCCGTATCGACACGACCGCAAACGACGAAGCCTGGCATTCGTTCGCTCGGCTTGGCTTCCAGAATGTGGATGGCTGAGGGCGGAACCTCTATGCGCCGCGCGACCGCTGCCTTGGCCAGCGCCGGAACATCCGCCATCGTCGGCAAGGCTTCGCCGGGGGCGGCTGCAAGCAAGATGCTCCCTGCAATCACGAGATGTTGCATCGACATCCTTTCGAAAGCCGGACCACGGGACGCAACCCTGGACGGCCATATCCCTATGCCTCTGCAGCCGAGAGCTGCTTTGATCGAAGTTTATTGTGATTCGTGAGGCGGAAGAAGCTTGTGCTCTTGCCTTCAGATAGCGATCGCGTATCAAGATCGTCCCCGCGCCGGGGAATATTTTTGGAAAGCCACTTTGCGAATGCGAACACGCCTGTCGATACTCCCGGCACTCAGTCTCCTTTTTATCCTTGCATTGACGAACGCGGTTTCTGCGCGTGAGCTCGTGCGTGTGCCGCCAGGCAATCGCAACAGCGTTCAGCCGCCCATACCCAATACCTCGGTACTGCGGGCCAAGGCCTTCAACACTACCTACGACGAAAAATACCAGAAGATCGTCGGAGTGCTTCGCGACGACAAGGAGCTGATGGCCTCGATCAGGAAGGCCGGGCAGGCCTATCAGATCGACCCCATCCACATCGTTGGCGCCCTTGTCGGCGAACACACCTACAACATCACGATCGTCAACAGGGTGAAGTCCTACTACGTCAAGGCGCTCGCCTATTCGCAGTCCGATTTCAAGTTCGCCTATAAGGACGTGACGGTCCAAACCTTCCTGAAGAAGCCGGAATTCGCCCATTGCAACGCTTTCACCGGCAGCGCCGAATTGTGGGAATGCCGCGACGAGACCTGGGACAAGAGTTTTCGAGGCAAGGTCATCGATGGGGTCACTTATGAAAACATGACGTTCCAGCGCGCTTTCTTTCAGCCCTTCTTTGCGGGCCAGACCTTCGGTCTTGGCCAGATCAGCCCTTTGACCGCCCTTGAAGTCACCGACCTCGTCCACGCGACAAGCGGCCTGCCGAAGCTTTCCGTCGACGATCCGCAGGCGATCTACCGCGACATCATGGACCCCGATCGCAGCGTAATCTATATCGCCGCGATCGTACGCGATGCCATCGACGCCTATCGCGCCCAGGGTTTCGACATCACCGACAATCCCGGCCTGACGGCAACGCTTTACAATGTCGGCCAGCCGCGCCGCCGTGCGGCTGCCCTGCGGCAGGCGGCGGATGCTTCGGGCGGGAAGAAACTGCCGGAAGAAAATTATTATGGCTGGTTGGTGAACGACAAATTGCCGGAGCTTCGTGGGCTGCTCGGCAGCGACAATAGCCAGTAGGCCGGCAGAATTTTGCCCTGAAGAGCATCGGTTTAATCAGGCGATCCGGCTGACGCGATCATTGGCAATCTTGTTTTCGACCCAGCTGCGCTCGCTCTGCCAATCATGCCGCTTCCACCCTTCCCAGCTGAAGCCGCATAGCTTGATGTCCCATTCGGACGCGGGAAACCTTGCGAGGACATAATGGATGCCAAGGAAGCCGGTGCTGGGAAAGACCTTGTGCATGCAGGACCCGGAAATGCCGAGCTCGCCGCAGCCATCCATATAGGTCTGCGGTGGCATGATGCGGATCTCCTTGCCGGCCCTGCCCAGCAACTCGATTGCCTGCATCGTCCAGTCAGCCTTTCGACCCTGCAGACGCTGGAAGATGTTGGGTCGGGGGTGATATTTGCGGATGATATCGGGGTGATAGGCCAGCATGAAGACCTTTGCGGCCTTGAGCGCGGCGTTATCCATGAAATTTGGATCCAAAAGCCGCCGATACAAGATTTTGCTCGAGGCGGCCAGCATGATCATGTCAGTGCGCTCGCCGCTCATGCGTTCGGAAAGGACCGGCTCGTTAAAACGCATGACAAATTGCGCCTCATCCACGATATCGGCGATATCGCGTCCCAGCTTTCCGTTGCCGACAATGATTGCAGTCTTACGCGCCAATGCGGTCGTCCAGAGAATATGGGCCGTGCATTAGCAAGCGGTTCTGACAGAGCACTGAACGGTTGATGATGCGCAACTGAAATCCCCTCGACCAACCGTTCCAGCACGTCCGGACGAATTTGATCCGCCTACCAAGCAAGCATATTGGCGGCATCTGCACAGAGTAACCTCAGTGAAAGAGGCTTTTGCTGGCAGACTGCGCCAAGTCGCCATAGACTTCCCTCTCGATGTGGCGAAGCGAGTCGAATGGACAGTTTATGAAGCAAGCGGACCGCATGAATTCGACATCAAACGATTGGGAGGCTGACCCATGGGACGCCACCGACGAGGTGGCGGACTTACAATTCGCCGGATTTCAGAACAGGGCTGCAAAGGCGATTGCCTGGGCTTCCATATTCGGTGCCGACCAGTCGCTGTTCGGCATGGAAGCAAGCGACCTTCGCAGTTTTGATGCCGAATTTTATGCGACGTGTGACGGTGAGGACATGCTTTTGATGCGGTTAATTTGGCATGGCTTCCCCGATCCACCGGAATGGCGGCTCGCGACGCGACCAAGCAACAGAGGCGATCTCCCCTGGGCCTCGTGGGGTTATTTTGCCGACTTGCCGGAAAGCTGGCGGATACCGGCTAGTCAAGCGGCGTCATCCGATAATCCTGCATAACGGGCGGTCGGCACGCTCACAAGAAATACCGGAACTTCAACGGAAGCAGGGCCGCGCCGATTGCGCTGGCATCACCTTTGGTTTCGCTGAGAACCAGCCGAGGTCCCGGCGGTGCGGCACTATAGCGGTGCGGACGCTGCGACGGCAGGCGGGCGCGCGCGATCATCATTCGTCCAAGCTCGGATGGCAGCTGGCCACCGAAGACAATGGCTTGCGGATCGATCACCCCGGCAAGCGTGGCGATCAGACGGTCGACCATCGGCATGGTCTCGGAAAGCCAGCTCTCGACGCCGGGCCAGGAAGGGTCGAAATTCTGTTTCAGTTCCTCGATGGAGCCTATCTCGACGCCCCTCTCCCGCAATGTGGCGATGAGATATTGCAAAGCTGGCCGGCGCAGCATTTCGTCCGGATCGTAGATGACGCTGAATTCCCCAGCATTGCCGTGGAAGCCCAAATAAGGCCTTCCCTCCAGAACAAGACCGCCGCCAAATCCATAATTGAAGGACAGGTATGCGAAGGTCTTGCACCAGCGCCCCACACCGCGCAGGCTCTCACCGATTGCGCCCGTCGTTGCGTTGTTTTCCAACCAGGCCGGCAATGCGAACACTTGCTCGAGCTCCGGCTGCAGATCGACCAGAGACCAGTCGCGCAGCGGCTCCGGAGCATTGAAGCGACGATCATCGCCGACAAAGAAGCCCGACATGGCAAAGCCAAGTCCGATGAGATTTGCACGCGATATTTGACGGCGCGCCAGGATCGACCCCAGTTTCTCGGCAAGGATTGCCAGCGTTGCCTTGCGATCGGCGGGCACGCCCCTCAACACCTCCTGATCGACGACGTCGCAGCCGAAATCGGCGAGCGACAGCGTCACGGCATCGGTATTGACGGAAATACCGACCGAATAGAGCGCCTGCCGTTCCAATTCGATCGTCGGGCTCGGCTGCCCGCGTGCGCCCTTGAACGGCGCACCGGCGCGAAGCAAGCCGCGAGCCGTCAGCGCCTGGACGAGACGATGCACGGATTGCTGCGTCAAATTGGTGTGGGCAGTAATGGTCGCGCGCGGGATCGGCTCGCAGCTGCGGACAATATCGAGAATGAGGCGCTCGTTCTCGCTTGCCAGTGGGGATTTTTCAAGCGCTGCCATGACTGCAATCCCGATACTATGATTCCGACCTAGCCGCTCGCCTGTCCGGGCACAATCCGAATCCCCACCTATTCGCGGCCGCTCGTCATAAATATTACACCTTATGTGTATTAATAACCATAGCAGCGATCGACGCCAACACATCGCGTCGGCCATAGCCATTGGTGCTCACATTCGACATCAAACCTCGCATCCGCTCATTCAGCCTGAAAACCGACAGCTCACGAAAGCTTTTCTCATGCATAGCCAGACCGCCATGTCGCCTTCATCCCGCAATGCCGATATTTACGAACTCCTCTCCCTGTCCAATCCAAACATTCTGACGATTGCCCATCGTGGGCTTTGGTCGGCAGCTCCCGAAAATTCATTGGCGGCAATCCGTGCGGCAGCCGAGCTTGGCGTGGAATTCGTCGAAATCGACACGCAGGCGACTGCCGACGGCCATCTCGTCGTCATTCACGACAAGACGCTGGACCGCACCACCTCCGCCGGGGGTGTCGTCGGAGCGAGCAGCTTTGCCACAATCCGCGCGGCCCAACTGCGCGCCGGCGCCGGTGGAGAGATGGCAGCATTGACGGATGAACGCGTTCCCACGCTTGAAGAGGCGCTGGAGGAGGCGCGCGGACGCGTCTTCGTCAATATCGACACGAAATTCCCCCGCGAACTGCCGCAGGTCATTGCTGCAGTGCGACGGCTGGGTGCCGAAGATCACGTCATCATCAAGTCGGATGTAGAGCCGCAAAGCGGCTGCTTCCCGGTGCTGGACGCCGATTGGTTCGGCTCGATCCCGCATATGCCGATGTTTCCCGTCCGGCCCGGAAAATTCATCGAAGACCTCAGAATGATCGAACCGCTCAAGGCGCCGATGGTCGAAGTGAAATTTACCGACATTGCCGATCTTGCCGCCGGGCGCGAGGAACTGGAGCGTCAAAATATCCGGCTCTGGATCAATACGCTCGATGTCTCCTACAATCTCGACTTCAACGACAGCCGCGCACTCGGCGACCCCGAAGGCGTCTGGGGAGCACTCGTTGACGCCGGCGTCGGCGCCATCCAGACCGACACGAATGTCGAATTCAAGCGGTGGCTCGCGACCAGAAGCGGCAAATAAAGCCCCTTCGGCTTAACGCGCAGACAAGAAGCCCGGGCGGTTTCTCATCGCCCGGGCTTTTGCGTCCTCCGGCGCTGTCAGCAATCTAAAGCGAAGCCTTCGTGCCTGCAGAGGGGGCGTTTCTCAGCATCAACCTTACCAATTTTGGTCCTCTGAGGGGCAAATGCTGCACCGCAAAGAAAATGATGCGAAAATGAACTAAAACTGACGTGAAAATGAACTGGAAATGTTGACTTAAGGATTCGCTGAACTAGTTCCCGCTCATACGCCGGGGTCCGCCCCATCCATAGCGACCATATGATCCTGTATAATCCTGTGCAGCCATTCCAGCGGTTAAGACGCTGTTATGGGAAGGAATATTCGTGCGGTTAAGAGGTCGCCTCATAGCGCAGTGGGACTTCAGTATCGCATGAGCAGCATCACGGGACGGCTCGTCAAGGGAAGCATGTGGTTAAGCCTGTCTCGAACCATCGTGAACGGGCTTGCAACACTCAGCACCTTCGTACTGGCCCGCTATCTGGCGCCCGCCGACTTCGGCGTGGTTGCTTTGGGCATGACGATCCTCATGATCGTCACGACCGTTACCGAGCTTTCCCTTTCCGAGGCGCTGATCCGCCATGATGCACCGGATGAATCCCATTTCAGTGCTGCCTGGACGCTGAATGCCGCACGCGGGCTGGCGATCTGCATCCTGTTTGCGATCTTTGCCTATCCGGCGGCCGCCCTGTTCAATGAGCCGAGGCTGACGGGTGTCATGTTCGCTCTTGGTATCAGCATGCTGATGGGCGGCCTTACAAATCCGCGGCGCATCATGCTGCAGCGCGATCTGATCTTCTGGCAGGAGTTCGTGCTCGCCGTCTCGCAGAAGTTCGCGGGCTTCGTCGCGTCGGTTGCGATCGCCGTTATCTATCAAAGCTATTGGGCGCTGATCGTCGGGACGCTGATCAGCCAGGCGACGAATGTCATCGTCTCCTATCTCGTGCTGCCGTTCCGGCCCAGAATCACCTTCCAGCATATGCGGGAATTCTTCTCCTTCTCCGCCTGGCTGACCGCGGGCCAGATCGTCAGCACGCTCAACTGGCGCTTCGACTATCTGCTTGTCGGCAAGATGCTTGGCGGCATCCAGCTCGGCTATTATTCGGTCGGCAGCAACCTCGCCATGATGCCGACGCGGGAGGCGACCGCGCCCCTTACCCAGACGATCTATCCGGCTTTTGCTGGCATTCACAACGATCCAGGCAGGCTCGCTGCCGCTTATCAGCGCGTGCAGGCGCTGGTTGCCGCCGTCGCCCTTCCAGCCGGCATCGGCGTTGCCGTGACCGCCGATCCGTTGGTGAGGCTCGCGCTCGGCGACAAATGGGCCCCTGTCATTTTCATCATCCAGTCGCTGGCCTCTGTCTTTGCGCTGCAGACGCTAGGCTCGCTGGTGCAGCCGCTTGGCATGGCCAAAGGCGAGACGCGCGTGCTCTTCGTCCGGGACACGCAGATGTTCTGCCTGCGCGTGCCGATCATGATCGGCGGCCTGCTGCTTTATGGTCTGCCGGGGGTCATTGCCGGCCGCGTCTTCACAGGCCTCTTCAGTACCGCCGTCAATATGATGCTCGTGCGGCGCTTCACCGGCATCAGCGTTGCCAGGCAATTGTCGGTGAACCTTCGGGCACTCGTGAGCGTCGCCATCATGGCGGCAGGCGTCTCGCTCGCTTCGAGCCATCTTGCCTATACGGACGACAAGCTCGTGCTCGTGACGCATCTCGCCATCCTGATCCTGCTTGGTGGCCTGCTCTATTGCGGTTCGACGCTCCTGCTGTGGACGTTGATGAGGCGGCCGGCCGGCCCGGAAACGGAGGTACGAAACATACTCGGCAAAGTGCTGCCAAGACTTCGCCCTGCCTGAAACGCGCGGCCGATGTCGGCCGGAGACTGACCTGTCATCTAAACGGGGGAATGGGGAAATGACGTTACAATCAAATCAACAGCTGATCGCGAAACTGGACAACATGATCCACGATTGCCTGAAGGATTACATCAGCAAAGATGAGCCGCTGGCGATCCTCGATTTTCCTGACATCCGCAATTGCGGCGACTCCGCCATTTGGCTGGGCGAAATGGCCTATCTCAATCGGCGATATGGCAAGCGGCCGACCTATGTCTCGCGGATCGACGACTTCTCGCCCGAGCAACTCGAGCGCACCATGCCGACCGGCCCAATCTTCATTCATGGCGGCGGCAATTTCGGCGACATCTGGGATGCGCATCAGGACTTTCGTGAACGGGTTCTGGAACGATTTCCCAATCGGCAGGTGATCCAGTTCCCGCAATCCATCCATTACAAGTCGCAGGCACGCATAGAGGAAAGCGCCCGCGTCATCGGACGCCACAAGCATTTCGTATTGCTGGTGCGCGACGAAGAATCGAAAGAGTTCGCCCATAAGCACTTCGATTGCGAAGTGCGTCTTTGCCCGGATATGGCCTTCAGCATCGGAACGATCCGGCCGGATGAACCGGAATTTGACGTCCTTGCCATGTTGAGATCGGATCTCGAGAAGGTCGGAGATGCCAACCTTTCGGCCTATCCCGATATTCCGAAAGAAGATTGGACGACCGAATCCGCCAAGCGTGTACGCATCTCCAAGGCGTTTGGTGCGGCAACAGCTTTGCTCGCCCTCAAGCCGGCCGAGATACGGCTGCGCAAGCTCGACGCTGCCGCGCATAACCGCTTGCGGCGCGGCATCCGCCAGATCTCCCGCGGCCGCGCGATCGTCACAGACCGGCTGCATGTCCACATCTGCTCGATCCTGCTTGGACGGCCGCATGCAGTGCTTGATAACAGTTACGGCAAGATACGTCGGTTCATGGCGGCATTTTCCGGTGGTACCGATCTTGCCTACCGCGCGACCTCGCTCGAAGACGGTATCGCCTGGGCGCGCAATCAGGCCACACAACCATTGGCACCGGCCGCCTGACGGGCTGTGTCACGTTATTTGACGGAAGCTCTCGGGCGGGAAGGTGTGCTGACGTGGGCAATGCCGCTTGAGGCGCCAGGCAATCCGCCCGCAGCGTGTTTCGTGATCCCCAAACAGAATTCCAAAAATAATCAGGCGAAGGCACGCTAAATGCCTTCGCCTGATGTCGGACTCGATCTAGCCTAGCAGGCAACCATCCGATCAGCGCACGGGAAGCCGCCCGCGCTTTCTTCAGAAATCACCCTCAGCGAGCGTTGTACTTGGCATCGACCTCGTTGATGGCCTTGACATTGCCGGCCGAGCGACCGTTTTCGTCGAAGGTCTGCGCCAGGAAGGCGTCTGCAATTGCCTTGGCAAGCTCGGTGCCGATGACGCGGGCGCCCATGGTGATGATCTGGGCGTTGTTCGAAAGCGCGGCGCGCTCCGCCGAATAGGTGTCATGGGTCAGAGCAGCGCGAATGCCCGGCACCTTGTTGGCCGAGATGCAGACGCCGATGCCGGTGCCGCAAACGAGGATCGCCTTGTCATAAGTGCCGTCGATGACGCCGGAGGCGACGCGGTCGGCGAGGTTGGCGTAAAACGCATCGGGGCCTTCATCGGTGCGCGATACTTCGCTCACCTCGAAACGGTCCTTCAGATGATCGGCGAGAACCTTGGCGAGGCCTTCGCCGGCGCTGTCTCCAGCAATAGCAAGCTTCATTGTATGCTCCTCAGAGTTTGGCGGCGCACTTGGCGAGGATGTCGAGATAGCCTTCGACGTTCCAGGCCGAGCGGCCAATGAAAAGCCCGTCTACGTTCGGGCAAGATATAAGTTCTTCACAGTTTTGCGGATTGACCGATCCGCCGTAGAGGCACGGAATCTTTCGATCGAGTACTTTTTGCGCGACCGCAATGATCTCGGCCTGGCGTGCATCGGCATAGGAGGGCTCGGCGGGAATTCCCTTTTCGCCGATCGCCCAGACCGGCTCGTAGGCCAGCAGGATTTCAGCCTGCTTCTGGGCGTCGGAGAGCTTCGCTAGCGCACCGATGACCTGCTCGCTCAGGATCTCGGTTGCACGGCCGCTTTCGCGATCTTGCAGCGTTTCGCCGATACAGATGAGCGGGATCAAGCCATGACGGACGGCTGCCTCGGTCTTCAATCCAACGGTTTCGTTGGTCTCGCCAAAGTGTTCGCGACGCTCCGAATGGCCAAGCTCGACGATGTCGAGACTGCAATCTTTCAGCATCAACGGGGAGATTTCCCCCGTCCAGGCACCCTGGTCGGCCCAATGCATGTTCTGGGCACCGACCTTGACGGAGCTTTCCGACAGGATCGACTTCACCTCGCGCACGGCCGTGAACGGCGGAATGATGAAACGCTGAATACGGTCGTCACGCAGGATATCGGCGGCGTGCAGCACCTCGGCGAAAGCGCGCGCCTCCGCAAGCGTCTTGTTCATCTTCCAGCTCGTGCCGACCCAATAGCGAGGCTTCTCTGTCATGTCATATCCTGGTTCGAGGCGATGGTAAGGGCGATGCCGTCGCGGCGAAATTGCTCGACAACGGCGGCATCAGGCGCGTGATCGGTAATCACGGCATCGAAGTCGGTAAGATCGGCCATCACATGCAGGGCCGTATGGCCGATGCGCTGATGGCTGACGAGCAGGCAGCTCCTGCCTGCCGACGCAATCATCGCCCGCTTCGTGCGCACGACGTTATCGTCCATATGATAGGCGAGCCTGCCGGAAACGGCCGGCGTCGACAGGAAGGCGATATCGGCTCTCAGGCGCGACAGGGCTTCCTCGGTAACGACGCCCAGAAAGGCGTTGAACTTCGCGGAATAGACACCACCGAGCGCGATCAGCATAATGCCGCTTTCGTTCCTCATACGGTCTATGATTGCGGCATTGTTGGTGATCAGCGTCAGCGGCCGCTTCTGCAGCAGCATCTCGCCTAAAACGGCGGCCATGGACCCGTCATTGATCATGACGGTCATGCCGGGCTCGACCAGATCGAGTGCTGCTCGCGCCATCGCCAGCTTTTCGTCATGGCCCTGACGCTCGCGGAAACGGAAATCGCTTTCAAACTGGGTGCCGGCATCGATGGTCGCGCCGCCGCGAACCTTGCGCAGCACGCCGGCCTGCTCGAGATCATCGAGGTCGCGGTGGATCGTCATCTTCGAGACGACGAAACGATCCGCCAGATCGTCGAGATCGACGGTCTTATGCTCGATGAGCAGATTGATGATCGATTGCTGGCGCTCTTCCCGTTTCACCTTGCACTCCGGCCATTGGCCCGAAATGGAACTCCAAGAAATATAACACTAAAATCTCACAATTCAACATTTCTTTCGTTACATTGTGATGAATTCATGTTTTCGCAGGCATCATCACTCCTGGCTCCCCAGCAATGCCCGAGCTGTTTTCTCGTCCGTGATCAGCCCATAGAGACAGCGGCTCTTGAGGACCGCGCGGATGGCGTCAACCTTCGGCAATCCACCTGACAGCGCCACCAGCCGCTCACCTTTCATGCGTGGCAAGGAGGCAGACAATGTGCGAGAGGTCAGCATGGTCTCAAGGATATTGCCGTCGGCATCGAAGAAATGGCCAAGAATTTCGCCGACGCCACCGGCTGCGGTGATTTCCTTGATCTCCTTAGGCTCCACCATCCCCGACAAGACGAGCTGCGCGTCGGTATCGACCGTGCCGAGACCGACCAGCTTGAGATCGGCGCCATTTGCAAGATCGAAGACTTCTTTCACGCCGCGCTGGGCAAGCAGCACGTCGCGGTCTTCGCGCGTATTGGCGAAGAACGGCACCGGCATCACATGCGACTGCATGCCTGTCTTTTCGGCAATGCGATGCATGACGTCATAGGGGTTGGCGGCGTAGTTTCTGGTAAGCCCACCGAGCAGCGAGACGAAGCGCAAGTCCCTGGCGCTGACGCGCGCCATGTGATGCACGGCTGACGAGAGCGTTCGCCCGTGGCCAAGGCCGATCACCTTGTTGTTGCCGCTTTCGATCTCACGCCGCAGGAAGCCGGCGCCCGCCTGACCGAGCGCGCGAAACTCGAAGCCTTCTTCGCCGAGATCGGGCGCGACCTCACAATATTGCAGGCCGAAGCGTGCCGAAAGCTGCATCTCAAGCTCGACGCATTCGACGATATCGCCGTCGATCGTCACCTTGACGACGCCTTCGGCAACCGCGCGTGCAATCAGGCGATGCGCCTTCACCGAGGGAACGCCGAGACGTTTCGCCACTTCGGACTGCGTCAACCCGCCGGCATAGTGCAACCAGGCCGCCCGCACGGCGAGCGAAGCATCTGCATCCGTCATCGTCCGTTCCCTTTCAATTCGCTCCGCATAGTCCCTCGCCTGTTCTCTCCGGCCATAGCGCCCCGATCCGGCTACCTCCTCGAAAGGATTTTGGCGTTCAGGGAATCGGGACTCGGCCGCCCCACCGGCTAGATATGCAAGTCGCCAGCGCCCGTGTCGATATGGGGCGCCCAGAAGGCGATGCTTTCGGCAATCTGCGCGATGACCTGACGATCGTTCGGTTCGCGCTCCTTGAACGAGAGTTCCAGGCAGATTTCGTTGTCCTTGGCGCCTCCTTCGGCAAAAGCCTTGAGCAAAGGTTCAGGCTGGATACGGCCCTTGGCATTGAACTCCGCCGTGAAGGGGCGATGCCCACCCTTATCCATCAGGCTCTGCTTGATGTGAATGATCGGAGATACCTTCGGCACGGCACGCGCCCAGGCATATGGATTATAATCGTCGGGATTGGACGAGGTGACATCGCCATGATCGATATCGGCCATCATCCACATCGGAATGGCGAAGGGCGCCTTCGTCAATCTGTCCTGCAGGGAAAGGCAGGCATCGATCGTCTCGCCGAATTCGCGGCCGATGCTCATCGGCTCCCAGAAGATGTAGGAGAGGCCGGCAGCTCGGGCATGTTCGGCCACCTCGTCCCAGCAATCGATCGCAATCTCGATCAACTCCTCGCGCCGGACCGGGTCGTCATAATCCTTGTAAGTGAAGATTGCGAACTGCGTTCCGACGGAATGACCACCGAGATCGGCGGTGATATCGGCAAAGGTCTTGAACCAGTCGACATAATAGCGGCGAACATCCTTGTCGGGATGGCCGAAATGGTTGAGACGGCCATAGGGACCGGTCATGCCTGAGGTTACGCGAACGCCGGTGCGCTTCAATGCCGCCTGCATGTCGCGCGTCAGGCGGCGAATGACCGGCACCTGCCAGCTCGGATTGATGAATTCGTGCGTCAGCTGCAGATCGCGGATGCGCAGATCGCGCGCCACCGTTTCGATCAGGTCGACCGGCTCGGCAAAGCGATTGACAAGCGGATTGGTGTTGAGTGAAAGCGTCAAGGGCATTTCAGGTCTCCCGGCAAGTCTGTTGGTTCAGGCGGCGAGTGCCAGCTCGGCGTCGAACCAGGCCGCGAAATCCGCCTTCTCTTCAGCTGTCATGCGCAGCCCCTCCTTGGTGCGACGCATCAGCACGTCTTCGGCCGCCTGCGCCCATTCGGAAGCCACGAGATAGCGAACCTCAGCCTCATAGAGATTGCCGCCGAAATGCCGGCCGAGCTCCACCAGCGACGTCGCATTGCCGACGATCTGCCTGGTGCGGGCGCCATAGAGATGGCCATAGTGATTGACGAGCGCACGCGGCATCCAGGGATAGGCCGCTCGCAGGGTATCGGCAAAGGCAACATAATCGGCATTCGGGATCTCGCCGCCCGGAAGCGTGGCGCCTCGCGTCCAGTCGCCGCCCATCTTCGGGAAGAATTTTGCAAGCCGCTGCATGGCGTGTTCAGAAAGCTTGCGGAAGGTCGTGATCTTGCCACCGAAGACGCTCAAGAGCGGCGCACCACCGGTCTCGTCGAGATCGAAGACATAGTCGCGCGTGACGGCCGAGGGGTTGCCCTTGCCATCGTCGAACAGCGGGCGGACGCCGGAGAAACTCTCGAGCACGTCAGAGCGGCGGAGCTTCTCCTTGAAATAGCGATTGACCGCGGTGATCAGATAATCGATTTCCTTCTCGTCGGCCTTCACCTCTTCCGGCTTGCCCTCATAGGGAATATCAGTCGTACCGATCAGCGCCTTGTCGCCCTCGTAGGGGTTGATGAAGATCACGCGCTTGTCATGGTTCTGGACGAGATAGGCCTGCTGGCCGGCCCAGAATTTCGGAACGATGATGTGGCTGCCCTTGACGAGCCGGACACTGCGCTGGCTATTCGAGCCGACGACACGGCCGATAATGTCGTTGACCCAGGGGCCGGCGGCATTGACCAGCACACGGGCGCGCACGGTCCGTACCTCGCCGGAACGTTCGTTACGCATTTGAATGAGCCAGTTCCCCTGATCGCGGCGCGCGCTGACACAGGCCGTGCGCGTCAGGATCTGCGCGCCCTTGGCGGAAGCATCGAGAGCGTTGAGGACAACGAGCCGGGCGTCATCAACCCAACAGTCGGAATATTCGAAACCCTTCGAATATTGGTCGAGGATCGGCGCCCCTTCCGGATCGCGATGAAGATCAAGCGAGCGCGTGCCCGGCAGCTTCTTGCGGCCACCGAGATGATCGTAAAGAAACAGACCGAGCCGCACCAGCCAGGCCGGACGATCGGTCGGGCTATGGGGCAGAACGAAGCGCATCGGCCAGATGATGTGGCTGGCCGAGTTCAACAGCACCTCGCGTTCGATCAGCGCCTCACGCACCAGGCGGAACTCATAATATTCAAGGTAACGCAGGCCGCCATGCACCAGCTTGCCGGAACGCGAGGACGTGCCCTCCGCGAGATCGCCCTTCTCGCACATGATAACCGAAAGGCCGCGGCCGGCTGCATCGCGCGCAATGCCGGCACCATTGATGCCTCCGCCGATCACGAAAAGATCAAAGATTTCCGGTTCCATCATGTCATGCTCCTAAGGATGCCGTGGCATCATCAATTCAATCTTCTAAGGCCAAGCCCCTCGCCGGCTTCATCATTGGCTAGTGCTGGGCCAGCTTGTCCCAAGCCGGCGCAATCGCCTGACGCACGTCCTTGTAGGCATCGAACAGGCGATCATAACGCTCGACATTTGCCGGATCGGGCGGCTCGGCTTCGCCAAGCAAGGGTGCCACCCAGTCGGCAATGCAGCTATCCATGTCCCGATAAGCGCCGATCGCGACGGCCGCCATCATCGCGACACCGGCAGCCCCCGCCTCTTCGCGATCCGAAATCCGCACAGGCGCCTTGACGGCGGCAGATAGCGAACCTCGCAGAGCGCGCGAACGGGCAGCCCCTCCGGTGATACGCAGTTCCGAAGGCATGTCGCCCATGGCCGCGTAGCAATCCCGCGTTGCCATGCCGAGCCCTTCGACCACGGCCCTCAACATGTCGGCAAAGCCGTGCCGCGTCGAAAGTCCGGTAAAGCCGGCACGCGCATGTGCATTGACGAAGGGACCACGCTCGCCGGCCTCGGAAATATAGGGGTGAAAGAGAAGGTTCGTCGGACGCGCTTCGGCAAACCACGCATCGATGCGAGGAATAAGGTCGGAATAGGAAACCTCGCTCCCGCCAGCCGACATCAAATCCGCCGCAACCTTGAGAAACCAATCGATATTGATGGTTGCGCCCATGTTCGTCTGGACCTGGGTGACGATACCGGGGATCGGCAAGGCGATGACATATCCCGTCCCCTCTTCGTTGAGTTGGACATCGGGCACGGCCTTGGCGCGCATATGTACGCCGGTCGATCCGATCGTCGAGCAGGCGGCGTTCTGGCCGCCAGTGCGAACGCCGGCGCCAAGTGCGGTCATGACCATATCGACGTAACCCAGGCAGACCGGCGTTCCGGCACGTAAGCCGGCTGCCTTGGCGGCGGCCTCCGTCAGAGGATGGCTGATCTCGGTTCCGTCGACAATCTCGGGCAGAAGCGAGCGCCGGCGGGCAAGGCCGAGCGCATCGATGACAACCGGATCATATTGGCGATTGCGGAAATTGCCGAAGGTGAAGCTCGCCTCCGATGGATCGGTCGCCCGTATGCCGGTGAGGTTCAGGTAGAGCCAGTCCTTGCAATGCAGCGCCGTCTCTGCCCGATCGAGAAGCTCGGGCATGAAGCGGTCCATATGGGCGAGCTGAGCACCCTGCTGGCAGGTATTGAGCCCTGTGCCCGTCGCCTCGAACCGAGCGCGGTTGTCAGCCGTGGCGCTCAGGCGCGTGACGGTGGATGCCGCGCGAGCGTCAAGCCACAGCCAGGCATCACCGACCGGAGCATTGCCGGAGCCGACGAGCCAGGTGCCATCGCCCTGTCCGGTAACCGCGATCGCCGCCGTTCGGGCGGGAAGGTTGCCCACCTTCTCACCAAGGCCGCGCAATGCACTGAGACAATCCGACCACGTCTGGCTGAGCGATTGGGTGACCGATCCATCGTCTCCCGTCTTATAGCGATTGCGCGCCGAAGCCGAAGCGATCTGCCGTCCGGATAGCTCGAAGGCAACCGCCTTCAAAACCGAGGTACCCGCATCGATCCCGATGATGATCCCGTCGCCTTTAGACATTGCAAGCTAGCTCCACCACGCGACACCCTCTGGCAGAGGTATCGGCAACCATCACAAACATTTTCATTCCTCCCCACGCGGGCAAGGGCATAATCTACGCCAGGTCACATCCATCGTCGCCATCGTACTCTCCGCCCCAAAGGGAGGATCGCGAACGAAGCGCCAGCGCGCACCCGATACCAGCCACGCAATGGATCCCACGCACAACCGCGACCCATCAATCAGCTCGCGGCTTTATAACATAATCATATCGTTGTTACAGTAATATTTTTCTGGCCTTGTAATTTTTTTCATATAAAATGGATGCGATTGATAGGCAAGCCGCAGCAAGGAAAGACTGCAACAACGCTTGGGAGGAGCACGGATCAACGACCTGGATCTCTCGGATCGAATCAGGGAGCTCGCCCAGAAGGGCTGCTTATAATTTTCAATTATATCAAATGACTATCAAGAAAATTTGATGTCGGGCCAGCCAAAATGATGCCGATCGCCGAACCTCTGAAGAAGGCCGACAAAACGAAAGCCTCGAATGTGAAAAGGCGGGAAGCGCTGAGATCCAAAGATCGCGGTCGGATACAGGATCTGTTAAATCGCGGTTGACACCCCCAAAGATTTATAACATATAAAATGCAGAAGTTAACACACTTATATCATAATTGTCGCATAGATGCGGCGATTGCGAACCCAAGATGGGCGACTGGAGGAGACAGCCGTCCGCACGCTGAGGAGGCTTCCTGATGTTGAATTTCCTTTCCGGTGACGGCACCGCCCGAAGCCAAGGGGAGCGCTCAACGGTGCGAACGCGCGAGCCGCGCATCCGTTAAGCCGGCACATCGGACTTTTCTCCCTTTCTCCATCAGGCAATCCGGCTGACATGCCCAAGGTCGTTCGAACATGAATACGCAAGCTCAATATGCAACTGCCAAGCCGACGGGCTCCAAGCTCAAGATCGTCGCCGGCATCGCCGCGGTGGTGATCGTAATCGGCGCCATCGCTGCCGATACCAAGGTGGTCAAGATCGGCTCGGAACACGATGTGCGCGAGCAGGGCTTCCAGCCGGAGACCTATGGCGCCGCCGAATTCCCGAAGGTACAGGCCGATGTCGAAAAGCGCGCTATCGATGCGCTAACACTCGCCAATGCGGTTCTGGCCGACAAGAAGGCGGCCGGCGAGAAATATGGCGTCGCCACCACAACCGGTCCCGTCCTTCCCGTCTCTTTGACGGGCACGTTCGGCGAGCGCAAGGCCAACCTCAACGAATTCAAGGTCGATGGCATGCCTGAAGGCATCACCGTCCGCGTCCAAACAGGTCCGGCAATCAACGGTACAGATCTTCGCGATGCCACGGGCAAGATCGAATTCGGCCAGTTCACCAACCAGATCGAATATCAGGACGCGGGCTCCGCCATCAACAACGAGATGAAGAAGGCGACGCTCGGCAGTCTGGATCCGGAAAAGCTGACGGGCAAGACGGCGACGGTCGTCGGCGTTTTCAAGCTCATCAATCCGAAGAACTGGCTCGTCACCCCGGTAAAGGTCGATGTGAAATGAGCCAGGTCCAGCACAATGGCGCCACCACGGGCGAAGTCGTTCTTGCCGCCCGCAATGTCGCCAAATCCTATGGCAGCGTCCATGCGCTGAAGGGCGTCAATTTCGATATTCGCCGCGGCGAAGTCACCACCCTCTTCGGCGAGAACGGTGCCGGCAAATCGACGCTGATGAAGATTCTCTCCGGCGTCATCCAGCCGACATCGGGTGAGATCATTCTCGATGGCGCCCCGATCTCCTTTGCCTCCTCCACGCATGCGCGCGCCTGCGGCATTTCCATCATCCACCAGGAATTGAGCCTGGCGCCGAACCTCAGCGTCCGCGACAACATCTTCATGGGTCGCGAGATCATGAAGGGCGGCGTGGTCGATTTTGCCGAGGAGGAGCGCCAAACCCGCGCACTCATGGAAGAGCTGGAAGAAAACATCGATCCGCTCACACTCGTCGAGGATCTACGCCTCGGCCAGCAGCAGATCGTCGAGATCGCTCGCGCGCTTTCCGTCAATTCTCGCATCCTGATCATGGACGAGCCGACTTCGGCGCTGAGCGCCAGCGAAGTCGAAGTTCTCTTCAAGGTCATTCGCGATCTGACGAACCGCGGCGTGTCGATCGTCTATATCTCGCATCATCTGGAAGAGGCGCTGCAGATTACCCATCACGCCGTCGTTCTGCGCGACGGCAACATGACCGCCTATGCCGAACGCAAGGACATCGATCTTGAATGGATCGTGCGCAACATGGTCGGCGATAATTTCGACCTCGGCAGCCCGCCGGCAGGCCATAAAATGGGCGATGTGGCGCTGACGATCGACAATCTCACCGTTCCCGGTCCGTCGGGCGCCGCATATAACGCCGTCGACCGTCTGTCGCTTGCGGTTCGCGCCGGCGAGATCGTCTGCATCTACGGTCTGATGGGCGCCGGCCGTACCGAACTGCTCGAATGTGTGGCGGGCCGGCTTCGGTCGAGCGGCGGCCGGGTCCTCCTCGGCAACACGGATGTCGGCGGTCTGTCCATTGCCGGACGCATCGCGCAGGGGCTGGTGCTGGTGCCGGAAGATCGTCAGCGCGACGGTCTCGTTCAGACGATGACCGTCGGCTCGAACCTGTCGCTCGCCAGCATCGGCGCCTTTACCAAGGGTCTCTTCACCTCGAGCGGTCGCGAGCGGTCGCTGGTCAGCGACTCCATCCGCAAGGTTCACATCAAGACCGACGGCGGCGAAGCGGCAATCGGCTCACTATCGGGCGGTAACCAGCAGAAGGTCGTCATCGGCAAGATGCTGGCAACCCATCCTCGCGTGATCCTGCTCGACGAACCGAGCCGCGGCATCGACATCGGCGCGAAGGCTGAGGTTTTCAAGCTGCTCGCCGAGCGCGCCAAGGAAGGTCTGGCGGTGATCTATTCGACCTCGGAAGTCGCCGAATGCCTCAGCATTGCCCATCGCATCATCGTCATGCACCGCGGCAGGATTTCCGCCGAATTCGGTCCTGACGTCACCAAAGAAAAGATCATGGCCGCCTCGGGCGAAGCAGTGGTCGCGCACTAGCTGCATTCATGGAGCACTGATTATGTCAGTCACGAACATCACAGATAAAAAGCCAGTTTCCAACGGACAGCGGCGAAGTTTCAGTCTCGTGCGGCTGATCCTGGAAGGACGAGCCTTCTTTGCGCTGATCGTCATCATCGCGGTCTTCTCCTTCCTGTCGCCCTACTATTTCTCGCTCAGCAACTTCCTGACCATGGCCTCGCATGTCGCGATCTTCGGCATCCTCGCCATCGGCATGTTGCTCGTCATCTTGAATGGCGGCATTGACCTGTCGGTCGGCTCGACGCTTGGCCTTGCCGGCTGCATTGCCGGCTTCCTGATGCAGGGCGTCACGCTGTCGAGCTTCGGTGTCATCCTCTATCCGCCGGTCTGGGCCGTGGTCGTGCTGACCTGCATTCTCGGCGGGGTGGTCGGTGCGGTGAACGGTGTGCTCATCGCCTACCTGCGCGTTCCAGCCTTCGTCGCTTCGCTGGGCGTCCTCTATGTCGCCCGCGGTATCGCCTTGCTGATGACGAACGGGCTTACCTATAACAATCTCGGTGGCCGCCCCGAACTCGGCAATACCGGCTTCAACTGGCTGGGCTTCAACCGTCTCGCCGGCGTCCCGATCGGCGTCATCGTTCTTGCCGTGCTTGCGATCATCTGCGGTATCGTTCTCAGCCGCACCGCCTTTGGCCGCTGGCTCTATGCGTCCGGCGGCAACGAGCGCGCCGCCGATCTTTCCGGTGTTCCGGTCAAGCAGGTCAAGATTGCGGTCTATGTGCTTTCGGGCATTTGCGCTGCCATTGCCGGCCTTGTCCTGTCCTCGCAGCTGACCTCGGCCGGTCCGAATGCCGGCACCAGCTATGAGCTGACGGCGATCGCCGCCGTCGTCATCGGCGGTGCCGCATTGACGGGCGGCCGCGGCACGGTGCGCGGCACCATGCTGGGCGCCTTCGTCATCGGCTTCCTGGCGGATGGCCTCGTCATCATCGGTGTCTCGGCCTATTGGCAGACGGTTTTTACCGGCGCGGTCATCGTGCTCGCCGTGCTCATGAACAGCATCCAGTACGGTCGTCGGACCAAATCCGGCTGACACGGCATCAAGACTTGTCCCCGGTCGGTGAGATGCCGATCGGAGAAAGGACCGCCGGTTCGCCGGCATTACCAGAGCTCATCAAAGGGAGAGAGACTAATGTTCAAAAAAGGCTTGCGCATCGTCATGGCAGCAGTTGCTGTGGCACCGCTTCTGACTGGGGCCGCATGGGCCGCCGGTCAGATCACCGTCATCGTCAACGATCCGTCCAACCCCTATTGGCTGACGGAAGGGAATATCGCCAAGGCAACCGCCGAGAAACTCGGTTATACGGCCACGGTCGGTGCGCATAAGGGCGATACCAACACCGAGAGCAATCTGATCGATACGGCGATCACCAACAAGTCGGTCGCCATCATCCTCGATCCGGCCAATGCTGATGGCTCGGTCGGTGCAGTCAAGAAGGCCGTTGCAGCCGGCATCCCGGTTTTCCTCGTCAACGCTGAAATCAACCAGGAAGGCCTTGCCAAGGCTCAGCTCGTTTCCAACAACGCCCAAGGTGCGGCGATCGGCGCTCAGCAGTGGGTCGAAGCCGTTGGCGACAAGGGCAATTATGCCGAACTCTTCGGCTCGCCTTCCGACAACAATGCCGCTACGCGCTCGAACGGCTACGAAACCGTTCTGACCCAGTATCCCGACCTGAAGAAGGTTGCGAAGGAAGTTGCCAACTGGGACCGCACCCAGGGCCACAACAAGATGCAGTCGATCCTGCAGGCGCACCCGGACATCACCGGCGTGATCTCCGGCAATGACGAAATGGCGCTTGGCGCGATCGCCGCTCTCAAGGAAGCCGGCAAGCTCGCCAACGTCAAGGTCGGCGGCTTCGACGGCTCGCCGGATGCTGTTGCCGCCATCAAAGCCGGTGAGCTTCAGTACACCGTCCTGCAGCCCGTTGCCGTCTTCTCCGAAGAAGCCGTCAAGCAAGCCGACAGCTTCATCAAGACCGGCAAGACCGGTGCCAAGAGCGAAAAGCAGCTTTTCGATTGCATCCTGATCACCAAGGATAATGTCGATAAGTACACGGCACCCTTCGTTCTGTCCGAGTAATGATATCGGGGGCGCCGCAAACCGGCGTCCCCATTTCTTGACCGCAGTGGGCGGCACCCTGGCTGCACATAAGACAGAACTTTCGGAAATCCTGATAGCGAAGTGTTATTTATACTTTTTTCCATAGTGTAACGTTCGCCGCAGCAAGCTAATCTCCGCAAGGCTCAATGTCAGAGGCCAAAGTGACAGACAAGACAAGCCCCGTATCATTCCTGCAAGACGAGCTGCCGAGCGACAGCCGGCATTCGCGCCAGATCGCCAGGCGCCAGATGATCGCCGAAGCCGTGATGGCGGAAGGTTCTATGCGCATCGAGGATCTGACCGAACGCTTCGGCATCAGCCTGATGACGGCACATCGCGATGTCGATGAGCTGGTCAGCCGCGGCCTGTTCCGCAAGACGCGTGGCATCGTATCGGCCGCAGCCACCAGCCTGATCGAATCGAGCGACGTCTATCGCGCCAACCGACAGGCGAGCGAAAAGAAGATGATCGCCGCGGCTGCCATGCAGTTCATCGAGCCAGGCCAGGCAATTTTCCTCGACGATTCCACCACCGTCCTGCAGATGGCTTCGCAGCTGCCGGCCAAGGTTCCTCTGACGGCGATCACCAATTCGCTAACGCTGATGAATGCGCTGAAGGACATGCACGACGTGACGCTTCTGGCGCTGGGCGGGCAATATTATAACTGGTGCAACGCCTTCATGGGGCGGATGACGATCAACGAAATCAATCGCTTACGGGCCGATGTCACCTTCATCTCAATGTCGGCCATCATCGACGATGTCGTTTTCCATCAGTCACCCGAGATCGTCGATATCAAGCGCGCGATGTTCGACAGCGCCGCCAAGCGCATCTTGCTGATGGACCATACGAAGTTCGAACGGCGGGCGCTGCATAGTTTCGCGCATCTGAGCGAATTCGATGTCGTCATCGTCGACGAGAAGACACCCGCCGCCCATCTGGAGCGTATGCGCAACAAGAATATCAACGTGGTCGTCGCCAAGGGCGACAAGGAACGATCCTGAGGCTGAAGCCGGCAACGGCCACCCCTTTTCGTTCATGATCAGGAGTCACGGGAATGCCGAGTCTGCTCGGAATTGACAGCGGTTTGACGGTCACCAAAGCCGTCATCTTCGACATTGACGGAACGCCGCTTGCCGTTGCGCGCCGTCGGGTGACCCAGTTCATGCCGAAGGCACGCCATGTCGAGCGGGACATGGACGAACTCTGGAACCAGACGGCCGACGCCATTGCCGAGGCGATCAAGCTCAGCAACCGCCCGGCAAGCGACATCCAGGCGATTGCCGCAACTGCACACGGCGACGGCATCTATCTGCTCGACAAGGCAAAAGAGCCGCTCGGACGTGCCATTCTCTCGCTCGACAGCCGCGCCGGATCGATCGTCGAACAATGGCTGAAGCCCCCTGTTGCCCAAGCGTCTTTGAAGCTGACCGGCCAATTGCCGCATGTCTCGGCCCCATCGGCGCTCCTTGCCTGGATCAAGGCCAATGAGCCCGAACGCTTTTCTGAAATCGGTCACATTTTGAGCTGCAAGGACTGGCTGCGCTTCTGCCTGACTGGCATTGCCGGTACCGACCGTACCGAAGCAAGCACCTCCTTCACCGATGTTTCGACGCAGGATTATTCTGCGGATGCCCTGGAGCTTTTCGGCATTGCGGAGGTGACGGGTGCCTTACCGCCTGTCTCGCGATCCGACGAAATCGTAGGATACGTGACAGAAGCCGTCGCAAAGCGAACCGGCCTTGCCGAAGACACGCCCGTCGTTGCCGGTCTGCACGACGTGACCGCCTCAGCCCTTGGGGCCGGCGGCTATGCGTCCGGTGTCGTCGCCGTCATCGCCGGCACCTATTCGATCAACGAGACGCTCTCGTCGGAACCGAGCGTCGACGGCCGCTGGTTCTGCCGCAATGCAATTGCACCAGGCCAATGGAACAACATGTCGATCTCGCCGGCGTCGTCGGCGAACTACGAATGGTTCCTCGACAAGCTCTGCGCCAGAGAAATTGCAAGCGCGGAAGCAGCGGGCAAGTCGATCCATGCCGTGCTCGGCCCCGAGATCCAAGCGGCGTTCAACCGGCCATCGAGCGCGCTGTTCCACCCCTATCTCTTCGGCTCACCCTATGGCGCTGAGGCAAGCGCCAGCTTTTTCGGGCTTGGCGGGTGGCATGATCGCGGCGATATGCTGCGCGCCGTCCTCGAAGGCATCGCCTTCAACCATAAGATTCACGTCGATGCCCTAAGCGATGGTTTTTCCTTCGATCAGGCAAGGCTGGCAGGCGGTGTCTCGCGCAATCCAATCGTCGTGCAGATGTTTGCCGACGTGCTCGGTATGCCCGTCACCGTCACCGAAACCGACGAAGCCGCCGCCTGGGGAGCCGCACTTTGCGCCGGTGCCGGGATTGGCGCCTATGCCGGCCCGCAAAGCGATCCGCGCGATGTCGACAAGATCGCCAGAACCTATCATCCGGATTCAGCCCGCACCGCAGATTACCGCATCCGCTACGACCTCTTCCGCGACATCGCCGAAGCAATGACGCCGCTCTGGCCGCGGATCGGCAATCTCGCAACCCAGCACTCCCAAGGCTAAACCAAAATTGCGCCGCGCGAGAAGGCTCTGTCGCGGCAGTTCACCAGGACAATGATGTTATGACCGATAGGACCGCCGATCTGAAACAACGCTTCCCGCAGCTTCAAGACGGAGATGTCGATGTTGTCATCCTCGGCGCAGGCGTCAATGGCGCGGGGCTGTTTCGCGATCTGTCGCTGCAGGGCATCAATTGCCTGATCGTCGATAAATCAGATTTCGGCTCGGGAACGAGTGCTGCGCCATCCAGGCTGATCCATGGTGGCCTGAAATATCTGGAAACAGGCGAATTCGGTCTGGTCGCGCAATCGGCGCTTGAACGAAACCTTCTGCTCAAGAACGCGCCGCATTGCGTCGAAGCACTGCCGACTTTCGTGCCGATCTTCTCATGGACACGCGGCATCTGGGCGGCCCTGCGTACGCTGACGGGTTCGACCACCGCCCCGCGCAGCCGCGGCGCCTTGCTTATCAAGATCGGGCTTGCGCTCTATGACTTCTTCGGCTCGCGCAACCGCGTCATGCCGCGCCACCGGTTCCTTTTGAAGCGTCGGGCGCTGAAGGAAATGCCGCATGTCACGCCTGAGATCGTCGCCGGCGGTATCTATTACGATGCCAAGATCAGCCGGCCGGAACGGCTGGTCTATGAACTGGTCAATGACGGATTGGAGGCGAACAAGGCTTCCTTGGCGGCAAATTCGACCCGGCTGGTTTCCGCTGCCGATGGCCTGCTGACCTTCCAGCGTGCGGATGGCTATGCCTTTTCGGTCAAGCCGAAGCTCGTAGTCAATGCTGCCGGCCCATGGATCGATCACGTCAACGCTGCTCTCGGTGCACCGACCCATCTGATCGGCGGCACCAAGGGATCCCATATCCTGCTCGATCATCCGGAACTGGTGCGCAGCCTGAACGGCCATATGATCTATTTCGAAGCCGATGACGGCCGCATTTGCCTGGTCTACGGCTATCTCGGCCAGGCGCTTGTGGGATCGACCGATATCCCTTGCGACGATCCAGACAATGTTCGCTGCGAAGAGCCGGAGATCGACTATTTTCTCGACAGCGTCAGGTCGCTCCTTCCGAGCCTGCGCTTCGACCGCGATCAGGTGACCTACAGCTATAGCGGCATCCGTCCCCTGCCCGCCTCGGACGCCTCCTCGCCGGGCCTGATCAGCCGCGATCACTCCGCCCCCGTCTTCGAACCGCAGGCAGGACGCCCCTTCCCGATTATCTCGCTGGTCGGCGGCAAATGGACCACATTCCGCGGCTTTGCCGAAGAGGTTTCCGATACCGTGCTGGCTCGCCTTCAAATCCGCCGCAAGACGTCCACGGAGCGGCTTGCGATCGGCGGCGGCCGAGATTTCCCGGTAGACGCCAACGAGCGTGCGAGGTGGATCAAGTCCGTCGCGGCAAAGGCTGGCGTCGAGGCCAGCAGAGCGGATGAGCTGCTCGGCCGATACGGTACGACGGCAGCGGCAATCCTCGCCTATCCTTCAACCTATAGCGACAGCCAGCGCATCAGTGGCGCGCAGCGTTATAGCGCGCTTGAGATCGATTGGATCGCACGGCAGGAGATGGTCGTGCATCTCTCCGACATCGTCTTCCGGCGTACGACTATGGCGATCGAGGGCCTGCTGACGATCCAGGGTTTACGGGAAATCGGCGCAATCGCCGCAGCAGCCCTGCAGTGGGATGCTCAGCGACTGGCCAAGGAGATCGACGATGTCGTTGTATCGCTATCGAAATTCCACGGCCAGACGCTGAGCGAAGAAAGCGTGCGCCGCGCGGCAAGCCCGGCCGCACGCTGATCATCTAACTCAGGAGAAAACCGGGTCGAGCGAACCGGACTTGTAACGCCTGGCCATTTCGGCAACGGAAAGCGGCTGGATGCGCAAAGCGTGACCGGCCGTGCCGAACTGCTCGAAGCGCTCCTTGCAGAGCTTTGTGAGCGCCGCCATGGCGGGCTTCATATATTTACGGGGATCGAACTCGCTCGGATCCTCCTGCAGCACGCGGCGGATCTGACCCGTCATCGCCATGCGGCCATCGGTATCGATGTTGATCTTGCGCACGCCATTCTTGATGCCGCGCTGGATCTCTTCGACCGGCACGCCCCAGGTGGGCTTCATCTGGCCGCCATATTTGTTGATGATCTCCTGCAATTCCTCAGGCACCGAGGAGGAGCCATGCATGACAAGGTGGGTATTAGGCAGCTTGCGATGGATCTCCTCGATCACGCTCATCGCAAGCACCGAGCCATCCGGTTTGCGGGTGAACTTATAGGCACCATGCGAAGTGCCCATGGCGATCGCCAGTGCGTCCACCTTGGTCTCGCGCACGAATTTCACCGCCTCGTCCGGGTCGGTAAGCAACTGATCATGAGACAGCTTGCCTTCCGCCCCATGACCGTCCTCAGCCTCGCCCATGCCGGTTTCCAGCGACCCGAGCACGCCAAGCTCGCCCTCGACGGAAATACCGCCAAGATGCGCCATGTCGGCCACCGTCTTGGTCACGCCGACATTGTAGTCCCAATCTGCCGGCGTCTTGGCATCCGCCTTCAGAGATCCATCCATCATGACCGAGGTGAAGCCGGCCTGGATCGCCGTCATGCAGCTCGAGGTATCATTGCCATGATCCAGATGCACGCAGACGGGAATATGCGGATAGATTTCGATGACTGCGTCCATCATATGCTTCAGCATGATGTCGTTGGCATAAGCCCTGGCACCCCTCGACGCCTGCATGATCACGGGCGCGTTGACCGCATCGGCCGCTTCCATGATGGCGAGCGCCTGTTCCATATTGTTGATATTGAAAGCCGGAACGCCGTAGCCGTTTTCAGCGGCGTGATCGAGCAATTGCCTTAAGGTGATACGTGCCATTCAACTCTTCCCGGGGTCATGATGGGCGGCTAAGATCGCGTGGATGATGCCATCTGCAGCAAGGCATCTTCACACGTATATATAACAGCAGAATATGACAAAATCACAGTTTTTATGAGATTTTCTTAGTTTTACAAAAAGGAACTCAGTTGAGAACGTGGGGCAGAGATCGCTGTATTTGCGGGACAGATCCGACGGCGCCGCGGCTCCCAACCCATCGTCAATTTAACGCCAGCAGCGAGGCATAACGGCGCCTTGGATAAGCAACCGAAGAATGCGATCGAGTCCGCGCCCCTCGAACTGCTGCTGCATCCCAACCTGCATTCACTTCCATAAAAACATTGACTGCCCAAGGTTTCGCTGTTTTCTATGGATAAAAAACAGAACTGGACGGATGTATGAAGGTTGCATGTTGCCTCAGCCAGACGATCCTATTCATCAACATCGAGTATGGGAGGAAAGTGGCGTGAGCTCGCGGATCATCCAGTTCGGCACCAGCCGGTTCTTGCAGGCGCATGCGGCATTCTTCGTGCACGAGGCACGACAATCCGGCCAGGATGCCGGCCCCATTGCCGTCGTTCAGGTCTCAGGCGCCAGCAGCCGCAGCGGGCGCGTCGCTGCCTTCGGCAATCCGACTGGTTATCCCGTCATCATACGCGGCATGTCTGATGGGCTTCCCGTCGATCGTACCGTCCAGGTCATGAGCGTCGATCGCGGTCTCTCTGCAGTCGAACACTGGAAGGAGCTGTCAAGGCTCTTTACCGAGGATGCCGAATTCGTCATCTCCAACACCGGCGAAACCGGTTACAAGACATGGCCGAAGGAAGACCGCTTCGTCACAAACGGCCAGGTTCCGCGATCTTTCCCCGCCAAGCTTGCCGCGCTCCTGGTCAGACGCTGGCAGGCCTCCGGTCGCCCCTTGGTCATCCTTCCTTGCGAACTGATGACAGGCAACGGCTGCGTTCTGAAACAGACGGTCATCGACTGCGCCCGGCTCAACGATGTGCCGGCTGAATTCTATACCTGGCTCGACGACCATGCCGCCTTCGCCGAGACCCTGGTCGATCGCATCGTTTCCGAGCCGATCGAACCGATCGGCGCCGTTGCGGAACCCTATGCCCTATGGGCGATCAAGCGCGCGCCGGGTGTTCGCGCACCATGTCATCACCCAAGCATCGTGCTGACTGACGATCTCGCCCCTTATGAGCGCCTGAAACTGCATATCCTCAATCTCGGCCACACATTCCTTGCCGAAATCTGGCAACGCGAAAGTCGTCCGGCGGACGAAACAGTGCGCGCCATACTGACCGACAAAGACATAAGGGCCAGGCTCGATACTCTCTACGAAAGCGAAGTGCTGCCCGGCTTTGCCGAAAACGGCATGGGCGACGAGGCGAAGGCCTATGTCGCCACGACACTCGACCGCTTCCTCAATCCCTTCCTGGACCATCGCATCGCCGACATCAGCCAGCACCACCCCGAAAAGGTCGCACGCCGCATCCATGCTTTTCTGAATTGGGCAGATAAGGCGGGTAGCGACTCAGGCATGCCTGTACTGCGGCAGATAGCGAAGCGCTATCCTTTGGCTGGGGCTACATGACGACGTCCGTTGAGGCAAAGCATCCCAATTAATCTGGACAACAAATTGCCCGTCCACGCAGACGCGCCATCTTACTTGAGAGACCGTTCGACGGGTAATCGACTCAGTGGGTCGATTGCTCTCTGTCAGTGACATTCATTGCAATCGGTTGTCTACAAAGTACCACTGCTCCGGGTATTTGCGCACAATCGGTTCGATCATCTGGTTCAAACGGTTTACATCCTCGATGAGCTGACCCTGCGTTTCCGCTGCTTCGAGCCATACGAACGGCTCCATTACTCGGAGCGTGAAATCCGCTCCCTTCTCACGAACGATGTAGAGTGGACATATCAAGGCCTTCGTCCTCCGCGCCATGCGGGCGACGAGCGCATAATTCCCTGCGAGATGGGCTGGCCTTCCGAAGAACGGCGCCCGGATATGCCCGTTGAAGCCCTCGTCACAGAACATCAGCAGATTGCCGCCGTTCTCCAGGATTCTCAGGGCCGGGCGCACGAAGCTGCGGCCGGGTTTCAGAATGCCGAGGCCAGCGCCTTTCCGTAGCCGGTTGACGATATAGTGGCGTGAGCGGCGTTTGGGCGGGTCGTAATTCATGGTGACGTCGAGTCCCATGTCGAGAAGGCAATGCCAGAGTACCTCCCAGTTACTGATATGGGGCGCTATGAAGATCACCGGCCCTTTGCTGCAACGCTCGACCAGCCCTTCGGTGCCAATCATGCGGACATGCCGCCGTGCCAGTCTCGGCACGACTGAATATTCCGCCATCTGCCGCCCTTGAGAATCGGCATAGGCCTTCAAAAGCTTCTCAAGCTCTGCTTCACTGAGCTCGGGCCTTATCATCTTGAGATTGGCTGCAGCGCGCGCGTAAGCACCCTTGTGGAAGCGCGGTGCCAGCATGCGCCCGAGCCAACCGCCAAGGTCGGAGCAGACGCTCGCGGGCAATAGCATGAAGGCAAAATAGAGGAAGAGATCTATGGCGTTGTCGATATTCTCGTAAAGCCAATAGCGCAGAAATGCCTTGCGCCGGTCGCCGCCAGCGGCGAAATCGACAAGGGGCGGAGCTTTCGGCGGCTCATAGGTCCACGCCTTGCGCTTGCCGGTGGTGACTTCTTTATCGGTCTCGGTGGTCATCCCCGGCGCCTATGCAGTGTCACGGGCATGCCGTCACGCGGACGCAATGTCAGGCGGCATTGGGGCTGGACCCTATGCCCATCCCTGATCCGAACGCGAAAACGCTGGGCGAGGATCGCCAGACAGAGGATCGCCTCGGTGAGGCCGAATTGCAGACCGGGGCATACGCGTGGGCCGGCGGCGAAGGGAATATAGCTGTAGGGCGCCGGCCGTGCCTCGCTGAGGAAACGCTCTGGATAAAAGCGGTGCGGCTCGGGGAAGAGCGAATCCGTGCGGTGCAGTATCCATGGCACGATCAGAACTAGCGTTGCCTTGCGTACCTTCACGTCGCCGATCTGATCCGGCTCGGCGGCCTGGCGTGCCAGGATCGGCACCGGGGGATAGAGGCGCAACGTCTCTTCGACGACCGCACGGCACCAGTCGAGCTTTGCAACATCATCGATCGAGGGGATCCGATCGCCGCAGACAGCCTCGATTTCCGCATGGACCGCCTCCTCCACCCAGGGCGCACCCGCGAGCAGATACCAGGCCCAGGTCAGGGTCGCCGCGGTGGTTTCGTGGCCGGCCATGAAGATGGTGGCGGCCTCGTTGCGGAGCGCTACGACATCGAGCTTCAGCTCAGGATTGCGCTGCTGCCGCCGGATCAGCAACTCGACCATTGAACTGTTGTCCCCCTTGCCGGCCAGATGATCTTCAATCACCTGATCGATGATCCGATGAATGCGTTTCACCGACCGGCTCAAGCTCGGCGTCCTGATGATCGGCAGCCCCTCATCGAAACCGAGAAAATAACCGAAATTGACGGAATCGACCAACGACTGGTAGCTCGCAAAGCCTTCGGTCACCACATTGGCGCTTTCCTGGCCGAGATCATTGCCGAAGACGCTGCGGGAAATGATCTCCGCCGTCAGCCCGGCCATCTCGAACAAGGCGTTGACCTCCGCGCCCTCGCCCAAGCTTTGCCAGCGGTCGGCAAGCTCGCTTGCGGTACTTTGCATGATTGCGCCAAAGGCCGGCACGCGGTTCTTATGCACGATATCGGAGACCAGCGGCCGGCGCTGCTTCCAGGTTTCCTTATCGGAAATGAACAGGCCGTCGCCCAAAAGATATTCCAGCGCGCGACGCATCTGCGGCGTCTTGCGCTCAAAATTCTCGTGGCGCTTGGCCACTACATAGCGGATCGCTTCCGGCGAATTGACAATGACGAGTTGCCTGCCCAGAAGCTTGAATTCTGCCACATGCTCGCGATAATCCGCGCGACGCCAGATCGACAAAAAGTCGCTGCGCGCCTGCAGCATGAGCTTCAGCGGCTGGCCGGGCTTCCCGCTATAGTAGGCGGCGTGGGCCGGCTCGAAATATTGCGACGATTGATCGGCGTGTTCGACGATTTCGGTTTTCTGATCGAGCCAGGCCAGCATAGCGGTGCAGAACTTTCGCGCCTTGCGGCCGGTAACGATGTGAGAGCGGCCGAGCGCCACGACGCACGGTCGTGGTCACTATATTCATTTCACAACCGCAGAAAAGCCCCCACTCGGCCGAAGAAGAGGCTCCTTCTTTGCTTTGAAATCGGTTCCGGCTAGATGGCTTCCAGTATGAACAGCTCATCGAGTGTCTGGCGGCGGCGGATCAAGCGGTGGGTCTCGCCGTCGATCAGGACTTCCGGCGCATAGAGACGGCTGTTGTAGTTCGATGACATCGTCGCGCCGTAAGCGCCGGCACCATGAAACACGAGATAGTCGCCGACATGGGCTTCGGGCAAATCGCGCGTTTCCACCGTGCCGTTATCAGTCTGCGTGAAGACATCGCCCGATTCGCAGAGCGGGCCTGCGACAACGGTGGGGAAGATTGTTCCAGCAGCACTGCGAGGCGCCTTGCCTGGAATGACCGAGATATGGTGATAACTGCCATACATGACCGGTCTGGCAAGATCGCTGAAGCCGGCATCGACGAGCACGAAGCGGTTGCGGCCCATCATCTTGACGGCCCTGACTTCGGCAAGCAATACGCCGGAATCGGCGGTCAGGAAGCGCCCCGGTTCGATCTCCAGCCGGATTGGATGGCCAAAATGCGCCTCGATCTCGCGCCGGGCCTTATCCCAGAGCGAAAAGTAATGAGCAGGGTCGATCTCTTCTTCACCTTTCCTGTACGGCACAGACAGACCGCCGCCGGCCGAGATGGCCTCGATATCGACATCCAGCGCGCGGCAGAATCCGATCATCGCACCGCAGACGCGCTGTAGGTGCCCATAATCGACGCCGGAACCGATATGCATGTGCAACCCGACGAGCTTCAGCGAATATTGCCGCGTCAGCGCCACCGCCTCCTGCAATTGCTCGAACCAGATTCCGTGCTTGCTGGTTTCTCCGCCGGTGTTGGTCTTCTTGCTATGGCCATGCCCGAAACCGGGATTGATGCGCAGCCAAACTCTATGGCCCGGTGAGCGCTCACCCAATTGATGCAGCATGTCGATGGAACCGATATTCACCTCGATCTTGTCGGCAATGACACGCTCCAACGTCGGCCGATCGAAAACGTCGGCGGTGAAGACGATCTCAGCATCTTCCGATACAGTGCCGGCAGAATAGCCCGCCCGCATCGCCCGCTCGATCTCGCCGAGCGAGACGGCATCGACCCGCACGCCCGCTTTGCGCATCTCTTTCAGAATATGAATGTTCGAACAGGCCTTCTGCGCATAGCGAATGACGTCGAAGGTGGAGAGTTGCGCGATGCGGCGGCGGATCGCAGTGGCATCATAGATCCAGAGCGGCGTTCCATATTCGGCGGCAAGCGCGCTCAGCGTTTCATTGGAAGGGATGGTCATCTTGTCTCGATCGGGTCAGGGCGGGAATGCATCAACGATGATAATAGTATGGGCGGAGCAACCGTGTCACTCCACCCCTTTCTTGATGTAACGGTACTGCGGCCGGCTAGCGTTTGGCGGCTGCAAGTGCTTGATCGAGATCGGCAATGACTTCCTTGGCTGAATGCAGCCCGACGTTCAGGCGGATCGTGCGGTCGCTGACGCCGAAGCGCGCAAAGACATTCGTCTCCGGCGAGATGCTGAGAGCAGCCTTTGCCGGCACCACCAAGCTTTCCGGTCCGCCCCAGCTCACCCCGATGCGAATGAGGCGCAACGCATCGACGAAATCGGCCACATCGATGCGGTCCGAAACCTCGAAGGAAAACAGCCCGCCAAAGCCACTGAAGGTGCGCTTTCCGGCATGATCGCCGAGTGCCGGATGCATGACGTTGGTCACATCCGCATGGGCATCGAGCCAGGACGCCACTTCAAACCCGGCTTCATGATGATGCCGCATGCGGAATGGCAGTGTCTCCAGATTACGCAGCACGAGCCATGCCTCAAACGGCGCGAGCTTCGCACCCGTATAGGGATAGATTTCGCTGTTGATCCGGTCGATGTGCGCCTTCGAGCCGGTGACCAGACCTGCCACCGTGTCGCTCTGGCCGCCGAGATATTTCGAGGCGGCGTGGATGACGATATCGATACCGACGGAGAGAGGCTTCTGAAAGAGCGGCGTTGCCCAGGAATTGTCGACCATCGTTACCACGCCATGGCGGCGAGCGGCCTCGGCGATCGCAGTCAGATCCTGCAACTCGAAGACCATGGAGGTCGGGTTTTCGAGATAGGCGAGCTTGGCGCCGGGAAGTGCAGCAAGCATGGCCCCTGTATCTGTGCCGTCGATATAGTCGATGATGATACCAAAGCGCTTCAGGACTTTTTCGAAGAAGCGAAAGGCATCGCTATAGACGTGCCGGACGGTGACGATACGATCGCCGGGTCCGACGAAGGCGAGAACTGCAGCAGCAATTGCGCCCATGCCGCTCGAAAAGGCACGCGCCTCTTCCGCGCCCTCCATTTCGGCGATCTTGCGCTCCAGAAGCCGCACGGTCGGATTATCGCCGCGCGAATAGATCGGCTTCTTCGAGCGGCCGGCGAAGACGTCCTCCAGCTCCTTGTAGCTATCAAACAGGAAGAGCGATGTCTGGTAGATCGGCGGCACGGCCGCGTCGAACGGATCGTCGCGCGGCGGCATCAGCGCATCTGGAATGGCGTCGCGGTAGGCGTCGAATCTTGGCGTCTCGTTCATGGCGTTCCTCTTGGGTCAGGAGTGAAGTGTCGATTGGCCAACAAGGCGGCCCGGTGTGTCGGCCGGCAGAATGGCGAGCCATTCCCTCCATCCGACAAAGCCGCCGAGGACAGCAGCGAGAATGGCTGCGGCAGCGGCAGCAGCAGAGATGCCGGCAAAGCCCATCCAAAGCGGTAGCAGGAGCAGAAGCGGGATCAGCAGATAGCCCTGCGGTGCAAGCCCCACGAGCGCGGACAGGCCGGCCCGGCCCCGCGATTGCAGCATGACGAGCAGGACGGATTGAAACGCTGCAAGCGGAAAGATCGGAAAGAGGGACCGCAGCCAGGCGATTGCCTCATCCACGACCTCCTGGTTATCCGTGAACAGGCGTGCGATCGGCTCGGCAGCCAGGAACAGCAAGAGGGAATAGAGAAATGCGACCGGTATCGTCACAGCAAGCATGAAGCGGATCACGGCTTTCAGGCGCTCGGCATCGCCGGCACCAAAGGCATGACTGACGACGCTCTGGGCGCCGAGGCAAAAACCGAACAACGGAAGCTGTCCCAAAGTCATCAGCCGGATGGCAATCGCCGTTGCGGCGACGCCGGTATCGCCGCCATGGACCGCGGCCTCCCGCATCAAGACCAGAAAGCCGAGGCCGGTGACAATGCTTGTTGCGGCAGCGGGAAGGCCGATCCGCGCGATCGGCCAAAGCAGTTGCCAGCACATCACCCCGCCGGTCACGCTCACCGCTCCCCGTCGGCGCAGGAAGTAGACGGCATAGCATGCAAGGGCTGCAAGGGACGACACAATGGTCGCCAGTGCCGCGCCGGACGCACCGAGCTTGAAGAGAAAGATGAAGACGGGGTCGAGAACCGCGTTCAAGGCGAAGCTCGCGATCAACACGGTCATCGAGAAGCGTGAATTGCCCTCGGCAATCGCGATGAAATCGCAGATAGCCTGCAAAAGCCCGAGCGTCACCCCGAAAGCAAGCAGCCGCCCATAATCGAGCCCAGGGGCGAGGAGATTGTCGCTGGCGCCAAGTGCGCCGACAAAATCCGGCAGGCCGAGATAGATCAGGATCGACAAGAGGATACCGAGCGGGATCGTAGCCGCGAGCGCTGTCGTTGCGACCGATGCCGCGGCTTTGACATCCCCTTCGCCGAGGTAGCGAGCGAGCAGCGTCGCAAGCCCGATACCGAGCCCCTGACCGGCAGCCGAGACAAGCAGAAACAGCGGCATGATCAGACTGATGCCTGCCAGCACGTCCGGGCCGAGCGTTCCCAGGAAGATCGCGTTGATCGCATGATGGCCGGCACTGGCGGCCAGTCCTGCCACGGCCGGAAGCGCGACCGCCAGAACGAGCCGCTTGACGCGCGGATCGTTCATATCGACGGCTGTTTTCATCAGGCGCCTCGCGCCAGGGAGCCAAGGACAGGCTGCCCATCCTCTGTGGATAAGCCGGTGAGATCCGGCAGCAGCAGCCGATCCATGAAGAAGCGCTCGCGCAGAAGCATGACCAGCAGCGCCTTTTTGTGCGGGAACTGAATATGCTTGACCTTGGCGAAGCCGGAACGATCGAGATTGCGGATCTGCTGGGTGTGATGATGGATCGGCTCGCCGACGATACGTCGCGTGCGCGGATCGGCCAGGAACATGTAGTGCATCAGCGATGGCAGCCAGGCGCTGACGAAGGCTTTTCCGCGGAAATCATCCTCACCGATCGCCACATGCCAGCCGCGATCGTAGCCGTCGGCGTCGTAATGCGGTCCGATCCTGTCTTCCTTCGCCCAATAGAGTTCGAAGTAACCGAAGGGCACACCGCCAAAGGTTCCGATTAGCGGCAGAGTGCGCGGATCGGCAAGGCGGCCTCCGATGAAATCACGATGATAGGAAAGATCGCCGCTGTCTTCCCATATGGCGGCAACCCTCGGATCGTTCATCCAGCGATGGAAATGCGGAAGATCGGCCTCGATATCGGCGACATGGAAGCCAAGCTGCGTATTCAGCCAGGGAATGAAACGGCTGTAGACGCGGCCGGTAGGCTTCGGAGGCCGCTGCGGATGAAGGGCACCATTCGTCAGGATCGGCAATTCCGGATAGGTCGTGGGGGCACTTCCGAACCAGGACCTTGCCTGCTGGAAGAAGGATTCCGGCCGCACGATGAGGCGCTCGCCGCTACGTTCAATCGCGCCGGTCTCCAGCAGTCGCTTTGCAAGATCATCATCCGCAAGCGTGATCTCGAAGCAAATCAAATGCGGATTGCATACCAGAATGGCTTCCGACACGGCGTTGACGATATCCTCGCCAGAAAGCGGCGGAACCGCCGTCGAGATTGTATCGAAGACCAGAAGATTGGTGGCCGGCCCCGATAGATGACCTGAGGCCACCTTCACTCCGTGATGCTCGACGCGGAAACTTCCCGGCACAGGCCCTGCCAATATGATGAGAGGCTGGCCGCAGGCAAGCGCACTACTCTCAAAACCCGAAGCCGGCAGGCGCAGATCAAAGGATCTCTCCGCCGCCCTATCGCTCCTGATCGCCAGGGATGCATCCATATTTCATCTCCATATCTTCAGAAACGCGCCGGCTGAGATCGGCAGGCCAAGCACAGCGCTAATTCTGCGGTGACGAACGGCATCGGCAAAAATTCAAAATATTTTCCGGAAATATTTTTTGAAAATCTCCTGAATTTTCCAAAACACCGTTCGTCATGCAGCTACATCGATGTAATTTTCGGAGTATCCGAGTTTATCGACGCCAGAAGTCAGAGATATCAATCGATTAAACTTAATATCTACAATAGATATTGAGATGAATACTTTATTGTATTTCGATTGATTAGATAAGTATTTCAGTACATTCAGGGAGAATGGCGAAGAAATGACTGTCCATGATCGGAACGCCAAGGCAGCAAACGATACGGATTACCTCGCCAAATGCTCGCTATCGCCAGCACAGTCACGTATCTGGCTCCTGTCGGAGACGGGTAACGAAGTCGTCTACGGGCGACAAATACTCGGGATCGTCTTCCCTTCGATCTCCCTGAACCTCGCGCGCGAGGGCCTATCAAAACTTTCTCGGCAACATCCCCTCATCACCTCGGAATTCGAGGCACGGGCAGGCGGCGCCGTCCAGCAGATCCTCAGGAACGACCGTTTCGTTGAGATCATCGAGACGACGTTGACTGCAGGCGAAAACCTGGACGAGGCGCTGACCGCGGCTGCCACAGCGGAACAGGCCCGTCAGATCGACCTTACCGATGGTAATCCGGCCCGCTTCATCCTCCTGACGCAAGAGGGGCGGGCGCTGGGCGCCCTATTCTCCCTCCACGCCATCCTTGCCGACGCTGCTACGCTCGACCTGCTTGCGACGGATTTCCTTCGCAACATCGGCGGTCATGACGCGGTGGATATCGCAGAGACGGTGCTGCCCGACGCCGCTTCGTGGATGATCACCAATGGTGCACCACGCCATGCGGCACCGGAACTGGTCGACTTCTGGTTCCAGCGGCTGACGGCTCAGGAGAACATTGCGTCACTCGCGCCGCAGACATCGGCGGGAAAGAACACGGTCGACGAGGTTTGGTTCGAGCATATGCTTGAAGTGCCGGTACAGTCATTCGTTGACGCCTCCGGCGACATGCTTGCCGCCCTCGGGATCGCCCTGCGGCGCCATACCGGATACGGCACTCAAAGGATCGGCCTGGTCACGCGTCCGGAAAGGCAAAGAATTGCCGCCCGCAGTGAGGACGTTTTGATCCTGACGCCGGAACTCCACGGTGCCATGACGCTCAAGGACGTTCGCGATACATTCGTCAAGGAAATCGAGACCATAACTCGGCAATTCCTGTCCTTCGAGGCCCTTGCCGATGCGTTGATAAGACGAGACGAATCCTTCGACACTACCGGCCTCGTCAAGACGCTCCTCGATGTGCGTCCGCCCCTACGTCTCCTGCAAGCAACCTCGAACGAAGTCGCGCTGCGCAGCCCCATCGAACCGCCGGCGCGCCGTGATGCCGATCTGGTCGTTACCGTTTCCCCGACATCCGTCGGCAAATTGCGTATCGGCATCGGCTTCGACCCGCAGAAGCATGATGGAAAGCAGATCATACGCTTCGCCGACGATCTTGCCATCGCGCTCGCGCAGTTGAATGCCAATCCTGGTACGCAGGTCAAACAGATTCCCTTCGTATCACCGGAAGAGCTGGACAGGCTTTCCGCACCCTACCCCGACGCGCCGGAGCCCGACGACGGCACGCCGATCCACGAGGTCATCTCCGCGCAGGCGAAAAGGCGGCCGAACGCCTTTGCCGTCGCACAGGGCGAGAAATCCGTGACGCATGGGGAACTCGAAGCTGCCGCCAACCGGCTGGCTCATCGGCTGATCGCGATGGGGATCGGCCCGGAAAAGCGCGTGGCTATCGCCCTTGAAAAATCGATCGACGCGATCATCGCCATTCTTGCCGTGCTGAAGGCCGGCGGCGCATTCACACCGGTGGAGCCGGATCATCCTGAGGCCCGCAATCGCCACATCCTGACCGCTCCAGGCCTCTCGCTCGTCATTTCCCGAGCAAAGCACATCGCCAACCTGCCGAGCGATATCGCGACACCCTACCTCAATCTCGATGTTATCGACCTGTCCACGGAGAGCGCCGACGCGCCGGCAACGATCATTGCCCCACAACAGCTTGCCTATGTGATCTACACGTCGGGCTCGACGGGCGTGCCGAAGGGAGTGGCAGTTGAGCACGGTCCGCTTGCGCATCATTGCAAGGCGACTCTGCGCATTTATGAAATGAGCGAGGAGTCCTGCGAATATCCGGTACTGCCCTTCACCTCGGACGGCGGCCATGAGCGCTGGATGGTGCCGCTGATGGCAGGCGGCGGTGTGGTGCTGACGCAGGACAAGCTTGCCACGCCCGAAGATGCCTTTGCGGCCATGAAGCGGCACGGTGTCAACAATGCCAGCCTTCCGACGAGCTATGTCCGCGGCCTTGCGGAATATGCCGGCGAGAACACCGAAATCCCGCGGCTACGGCTCTATTCCTTCGGCGGCGAGGCGCTATCGCAGGCGGTGTTCGACATGATCACCGAGAACCTGAAGGCGCAACTGCTGATCAACGGCTATGGCCCGACCGAAACGATCATGACCCCGATGATCTGGAAGATCCCTGCGGGGACCCGCTTTGAGGGGACGGTCGCGCCGATCGGGCGCGGCGTTGGCGATCGGCGCATCTATGTGCTCGATGCCGACCTCGCGCCCGTTCCGGTCGGCGTGATCGGCGAAATCTATATCGGCGGCAGCGGCCTGGCACGCGGCTATCTCGGCCAGCCGGAGCTGACGGCGGATCGCTTCATTCCGGATCCTTTCACACCTGGCGGACGACTGTACAAGTCCGGCGATCTCGGCCGCTGGCGCGAAGACGGCATCGTCGAATTCGCCGGCCGCGTCGATCACCAGATCAAATTGCGCGGCTTCCGCATCGAGCCTGGCGAAATCGAAGCCGTGCTGCGCTCCGATCAGCGTGTCGCCGAGGCGGTCATCCTCCTGCACAATGACGGCGGTCGCAGCTCGCTCGTCGCCTATGTGGTGCCGCGCGAGGGTGAAAGCCTCAGTGTAACGGAGCTGCGCCGGACCGCCATGACGGCCCTGCCCGATTACATGGTGCCACAGACCATCATGCTGATCGACAGGCTGCCGATGGGGCCGAACAGCAAGCTGGATCGCGCCGCACTGCCCGCCCCGCGTATCGAACGCGAAATGGCGCTACCGGCTAATGACAAGGAAAAAGCAATCCTGGAGGTCTGGAAAGACATCCTCGACATTGGCGATATCGGTGTCACGGAGAATTTCTTCGATATTGGCGGACAGTCTCTGATGGCCGTGCGCATCGTCTCGCGCCTCAAGATGCGCCATCCCGAATGGCCGCTGTCGATCGCCGATATGTTCAACCATCCAACAGTGCGCGATCTTGCGCTCGCCATCGACGGCAACCGCGACGAGACCGGTGTTGACGTCGTCTATCTTCGCCGCAACGGCGACCGGCCGGTGCTCTATTGCTTCCCGGGCCTTCTCGTCAGCACACGCGAATATATGCGGCTTGTCGACTATCTCGGCCCGGAACAGCCGGCGACCGGCTTCATCTGCTATTCGCTGACAGAAACCAAGACGCTGAGTACCCGCGTCGAAGATATCACGGCGCGCTACGCCGAAGCGGTACGCAAAAAGGCCAATGGCCGGCCTTGCGCCTTCCTCGGCTGGTCGTGGGGCGGGCTGCTCGCCTATGAGGCCGCCCGACAGCTCGGCAACGATATCGATCTGCGCATGATCGGCATGGTCGATGTCTGCGACATGGACGAGGAATTTACCGTCGGCATCATGCCGCGCTTCGAGGAAGGCATCCGCGATCGCACTCATGCCGCCGTGCAGAGCTGGCTTGCCACTACGCCGATGCGCGAGGACTGGAAGAGGCTATTTGCCGCCATGAACGAGGAGGTTTACGAACAGTTCCTCCACCATGTCGTCAAGCATAACGTCAAACTGCCGACGGATGGTCCCGATATCGGCTCGGAAGAGCATACGTTTTGGATTCTCATCGACAATGCGATGATCTTCCGAAACTACCGCCTGGAGCAATCCGATTTCCGCATCCATGCCTTTGCGGCCGAGGATTCTCTCACGCGCGCCCTCAACGTCATCGACTGGCGACGCTATTCACCGAATGCCACGGCATCCGAGATCGTCACCGGCACCAACCATTTGACGATCATCGGCAAGACGCCCTTCCACCAGCGTTTCGCCCGGCGGCTCGACCATGCCTTTGCGCCGGCGCCGCTGTCCAAAGACTCCGTCAAGTAACCCCCTCTTCGACATCATTCTGGAGCTGCATCATGACATCGCACGTGCTCGACCTCGCCGGGGCCGGTATCGGTCCCTTCAACCTCAGCCTTGCCGCTCAGCTCGATTCCATACCGCAACTTTCCGTCCGCTTCTTCGAGCGGCGCCCATCCTTCGCATGGCATCCGGGAATGATGCTGCCGGGCGCGGAAATGCAGACATCCATTCTCAAGGATCTGGTGACAGCCACAAATCCGACAAGTCGCTGGAGCTTCCTCTCCTATCTTGTTGCACACAAACGTTTTTATCAGTTTCTCAATGCTGAATATGAAGCTGTTCCGCGCAAGGAATTCGCAGACTATCTCGGATGGGTCGCGCGCGGGCTGACGTCGCTCCGCTTCGGCGCGAGCGTCCGAGAGGTCCATGCCAATGACGGCTTTTTCTCCATCGCTACCGACGATGGCGCCATCAGCGCCCGCAATCTCTCCGTCGGCGTCGGCAAGATTGCGTCTCGTCCGGCCTGGGCCGAACAGCTGTCCAAATCCATGACCTTCCACAGCAGCGAAGCGACGCAACGTATCGGTGATGTCAAAGCACCTCGTGTTGCCATCATCGGCGGCGGCCAAAGCGGCGCCGAGATCGTCGATGCCCTGCTGGACCTGAACGCCGTTTCGACCATTCACTGGATCAGCCGCCGTCCGAATTTCGAGCCGCTTGATGCGACACCGTTCACCAACGAGCTCTTCACGCCAGGCTATATGGAGCGTTTCCACGGACTTCCCGAGGAGCTGCGGCTCACGCACACGCGCCGGCAGGTGCTGGCGAGCGACGGCGTTTCCGCCTCCACCTTGAAAAAGCTCTATCGCCGCCTCTACGAGCGAAAGCTCGATGCAGGCGGCCACCCCGACCACGGCATATCGCTGCGCCCGTTCCGCAACGTCATCGCAGCCGAGCAGGATGGTCCCGAAATCACGCTGACTATGCGCAACGGTTTCGATGACAGCATCGAAACGCTTGTTGTCGACATGATCGTCTTTGCAACCGGCTATCGCTTTGTACTTCCCCAATTCCTGCATTCGCTCGAAAATCGCATCGAACTCAACTCCATCGGTGAACCGGTACTGGAAAGCGACTTCTCGCTGGCATGGGACGGGCCGCGTGACAACCGCATCTTCGTTCTCAATGCCGGACGCCATAGCCACGGCATCGCTGAACCGCAGCTCAGCCTCGCCGCATGGCGTAGCGCCGTGATCGCCAATGCATTGCTCGGTCGCCCGCATTTCGATCTCGATCAGCTCGATCCCATCGTACAATGGGAAACGCACGGGCAGCCGTCGAACCTTCCCTCTCACATGGGACAGGCAGCGGAATAGGTGAAGACGGCCCAACCGGGGGAAGAGACAGCGCAGGTAGAGCTTCATAGCCTGCACCTGTCTGACGAGCTTCCCGTACCGGACTCGATTTTAAGCGAGGCAGAAAAAAGCCGTGCCGCAGCATTCAGATCATGCGCGGCGCGGCGCCTTTTCGTTGCCGGACGGGTGCTGTGCCGAAGCGTCATCGCCAATCTGCTTGGCTGCGCCCCGCAAGCACTTTGTCTCGCGATTACCCCTTCCGGCAGGCCCTACCTGCGTGATTACCCCGACATCGACTTCAATCTCTCGCACACGAAAGACCGCGTAGCGCTCGCGATCTGCCGCGGCGGCCGCATCGGCATCGATATCGAGCGCCTCGATGCGTTTTCGGAGAAGGAAGCCTCCGAGATCATGCCGATGATCCTTTCCGAACAAGAACTCAATCAGGTGTGTCAATTGCATGGGCGAGATCGCCACGATGTTTTTCTCGCCTGCTGGGTTCAGAAGGAGGCTGCGCTGAAAAGCTTCGGCCAAGGTTTTCTGGCCGACCCGCAAAGCGTGATACTGATTCCGGAAAATACAACCCTAGAAGGCAAAAGCCAAATATCGGGCGAAGCGATTTTCATCCATTCCGGCCGGATCAGCGATGAAGAAAGCGGGGATTTTCAATGGGCTATCGCGACATCAATGGCTTCGGCATGGCCGCAATGGCAGCATTACAAAAGCGGGATTTTCTTCTAGATCGCTAAAAAAATTAAAATAAAATCAGGTGGATAAACCTTGACTTAGAAGATGCTTCACTTTTCGACTCCGCTATCTTGACTATCATTGTCATGTTTTATAGGTTCCCTCTCAAAAAGAGGGGCACACAGAAATGCAACTTTGGATTTCAGCGAGAGCCCGACATGATTGCCAACCATTTGCAGTCGACTTCCAATGAGCAACTCCAAACAGCACTTCACGCCTATCCGAAGCTCCTCTCCGTCGCACGCAGGATCACAGGCTGCATGAGCCTGGCCGAGGATGTCGTGCAGGAAGTTCTCCTGCAGCTGGTCTCCAAGCCGCTGAAGGAGGATATAGCGGCTCCCACGCCCTATGTGATGCGCATGGTGCGCAATCTGGCAACCGATCATATGCGGCGCCGGCAATATGAGCGCGGCCTGTTCGTCGAAGAGGAAGTCGGCGGCAATACCTCGTCCTATGGAAGCCCCGAGGAGCACCTCCACGAGGCCGAAGCCTATAAAGCCTTCCGCTGCACGGTCGAATCCATGCCCGCCAGAACCCGGAAGTTCTACGAGGAGCACTATTTCGACGATATCCCCCAGAACATCATTGCAAAGGAAGCTGGCGTATCCTGCGCTCTTGTTTGCGGCCTTCTGCGGGAGGCGCATTCGCGATGCCTCGCCGCAATTTCGCTCGAGGCCGACCATGCCTGCGCCGCCGGCAGCGGCCACAGACGAAACCGAACAACACGGGTGCGGGAGATGCGGGCCTGATGGTGGTTCGCCACCATCGCCTGCGAACCGCGCTCCATCGCCAGGAAAGGGAAGAATAGATGCAGGAAGCCGTCGAGATAACCAAATCCAAAGGCGTCATCTGTCGTGACATCATGTCGGAATTGACCGACTGGTTTACCGACCCCGATGTCATCGAAGCCTGCGCGGGTGCCGTGGAGACTCTGCCGATGTTCGGCTGCGTCGAGGCGGATACCGTTGCCGGCTTCGTTGCGCTGCGCGCCCATCCGCCGGCCGCCATGGAGATTCTTGTGATAGCAACCAGGCGCCGGCACCATCGCAGCGGCGTGGGCAGGCGATTGCTGGCCGCAGCCGAGACCTTTGCCCGCTCTTCCGATTGCAAGCTCCTGACGGTCAAGACGCTCGCGCCGCGCGGCAGGGACGAACCGCAATATGAAAAGACCCGCGCCTTCTACGATAGAAACGGCTTCATCCGCGCCGAGATATTCCCGACCCTCTGGCGTGAAAGCGACCCGTGCCTCTTCTTCGTCAAGCCATTGACCTCGATAAACTAACCCGGCCACCCGCCGGCCATCGGAATTTCACGAAGCCAGCGCGCTTCAGCAGGAATGATAATGATCATGAAAGACGAAACGATCACCGGAAACGATCAGAGTCACGCAACGGTCTTCACGACGGAAGGCCTGCGTTTCGAGGTCGATGGCAAAACCATTCTTCATCCACTCGACATCAGCTTCAAGGCCGGCGAGATTTCCGGTCTGATCGGCCATAACGGCTCCGGCAAATCCACGCTGATCAAACTGCTGGCCAGACAGATTCAGCCGACCGGCGGGCGCATCCTGTTCGATGGCGTGGCCGCTGGCTCCTACGACATGCGCGCCTTTGCCCGCGCCGTCGCCTATCTGCCGCAGGACACCAGTTCCGCTGCCGGCATGACCGTCGAGGAGCTTGTCGCCTGCGGGCGTTATCCCTGGCATGGCGCGCTCGGGCGGTTCACCGATATCGATCGGGAAAAAGTCGAGACCGCGATGAAGCTCACGCATGTCGATACGCTGGCAGGCCGGATGGTGGATACGCTCTCCGGCGGCGAGCGTCAGCGTGTCTGGATCGCCATGCTCGTCGCTCAGGACAGCCGCTGCCTGCTGCTCGACGAGCCGACATCTGCACTCGACATCGCCCACCAGATGGAAATCCTCGGGCTCGTGCGCGAGCTTTGCCGGACGAAGGATCTGAGCGTCATTCTCGTCCTGCACGATATCAATGTCGCGGCACATTTCTGCGATCATCTGCATGCGCTTAAGCAAGGGCGCCTTATTGCAGCAGGCCCGTCGTCGAGTCTCATGAAGGCCGAAACGCTCAATACGATCTACGGCACCAATATGGGCGTCACCGCCCATCCCGTGCATGGAACGCCGCTTGCCTATGTCATCTGAAAGCGGCTTCGAGAACCTGATGCTTTCCCGGCGCACGCTGCTTGCCGCCGCGGCGCTTTTCGCCGTTCCGCAAGCGGGAGTGGCTGCAGAAACCATATCCGGGCCGATCGTTTCCCTCGATTACGGCCTGGCGTCGACACTGCTGGCGCTCGGCGTCACGCCCGCCGCCATCGCCTCACTTGCCGATTGGGACACATGGGTCGTCGAACCGAAAATGCCTGGTGGTGTCGTCGATCTCGGCACCACCAGCGAGATCAATCTCGAGGTTCTCGCAAGCGTCAAGCCGGCGCTGATCCTGACGACGCCCTATCTTGCGCCTTTGAAACCGCAACTGGAGGCAATTTCGCCGGTCCTGGAGCTGACGATTTATGCCGAAGGCGGTGAAGCTTTGCCTCGTGCCATCGAGGCGACGCGTCGGTTGGCCGACGCCATCGGCCGGCGGCAACAGGCGGAAGAATTCCTTGCGCGGTCGGAACAATTCTTCGACGACTGCGCAAAGCGCGTCAAAAAGCTCAACCCTCCGCCATTGGCGCTCATCAATTTTGTCGACCCGCGCCATGCCCGTATCTATTGCGGCGCAGGCCTCTACCAGAACGTCATGACCAGGATCGGGCTCAAAAATGCCTGGACCAGGCCGGGCGATTACTGGGGCTTCGAGACGATCGGGCTGGAGGAATTGGCGACGCTCGATCAAAGCCTGCGCCTCATCGCATTCGAACCGCTGCTACCGCCGAACGTTCTCGACAATCTGCAGGATAGTCCGCTGTGGACCAGCCTCCCTTTCGTTAGAGACGGGCGCGTCTCCGTGCTGCCGGGCACACTGATGTTCGGCATGGTGCAGGAAGCGGAGCGCTTCGCGCGCATATTGCTTGACCATCTGGAAACATTCGCATGATCCGTGCCGAAGCAAATAACGTCCGCGGTGCTCCAACCGTGGCGCTGACGCTGTTCGTGCTCGCCAGCCTGCTTGCCTGGCATCAACTGGCGCCTGACCTCTCACGCCTGTTCGAGCAGGGAGCAGGTTACGACCCGCAGCGCCTGCTGCTTGTCTATTCGACACTGCCGAGAATCGTCACCGCCTTGCTGGCCGGTGCCGCACTCTCGCTCGCGGGAAGCCTGTTGCAGCAGGTGCTGCGCAATCCGCTCGCCTCGCCCTCCACACTTGGCATTTCCGCAGGCGCCAATCTTGCGCTCGTTGCCGTCATGCTCGCCTTTCCGGCCCTTCAAGGCCTCAGCCGCGACGCAGTTGCGCTGTTCGGCAGCGCCGCCGCTGCGGCAGTCGTTTTCCTGATCGGCGCAAGACGGGGCTTCTCGCCCTTGGCGCTCGTGCTTGCCGGCCTGATCGTCGGCGTCTGGAGCGGAGCGCTTGCCGCCATTCTCGTTCTAATGAACGATCGCTACCTCTCCGGCCTGTTCATCTGGGGAGCCGGATCGCTGGCACAGCAGAGCTGGACCATTCCGCTTTCCCTTCTCCCGAAAATCGCCATCCTGTCTGCCGCGGCCTTGCTGATGGCGCGGCCGCTCGCACTCATGGAATTTGGCGATAGCGGCGCGAGCGGACTTGGCCTGTCGGTCAAGCGCACGCGCATTGCTGCCGTTTGCATTGCAATTGCACTTGCCGCGATCGTCACCAGTGCCGTGGGCGTTATCGGCTTCATCGGCCTCATCGCGCCGCGCATCGCGCAGCTTGCCGGCGCCCGACAGATAAAAAGCCAGCTCATCTGGTCACCCCTCATCGGCGCAGGCTTGCTGCTGCTGACCGATGAGGCCCTGGTGCTGCTTTCCGGGGCCTCTTCGACCTTCCTGCCGACAGGTGCCATCACCGCGTTGCTCGGCGCGCCATTGCTGCTTCTGATGCTGCCGCGCCTGAAGGCCGTGCAACGCAGCGCGCCATCTCCCTCTCAGAATGCCAACCGCGCCTTACATACGCCGCGCGTCCTCTTGCTTGCACCAGTTCCGGCGCTCCTCCTTCTCCTCGCAGGCGCGGTCTTCTTCGGGCGCGCACCGGATGGAACATGGACGCTGCTTGCCTATCCCCATTGGCCCGACGTGCTGCCCTACCGCCTGCCGCGCATCGCTGGTGCCTTTGCTGCGGGCGCGATGCTTGGCGTCGTCGGCGCCATCCTGCAACGGCTCAGCGGCAACGAGATGGCAAGTCCGGAGGTTCTGGGCATTTCGGCAGGCGCTACCCTTGGCGTCACCGCCGCGCTTTTCCTTCTGACCGCTCCCGGCATGGCTGCCCAGCTGGGCTTCGGTGGTATCGGTGCCTTCGCCGTTCTTATCGCCATCTTTCTTTTCGGCATTCGGTCCGGCTTCGCGCCGGAACGGGTACTTCTGACCGGCATCGCGCTCGGAGCCATGCTGGATGCCTTCATCAGCGTGCTGGCCGCGAGCGGCGATCCGCGCGCGATAATCGTTATGCAATGGATGAGCGGATCAACCTATCTCGTTGATACATCAAAGGCAATCTCTGCGATGATAGCAGCAGCGACAGGCCTTGCGCTTGCCTTTCTGGCCCATCGCTGGCTCGATCTGCTGCCGCTTGGGGCTCAGGCGGCCCAAGCAATCGGCGTTCGCGTCAACTTTGCCCGGGCCTGCCTCTTTGCCCTTGCCGCAGCCATGACCGCAGCCGCCACCCTCGTCGTGGGGCCTTTGAGCTTCATCGGCCTGATGGGGCCGCATCTGGCACGCGAACTCGGCCTGCGGCGCGCCGCGCTCCAGCTTACCGGCGCGGCGCTCGCCGGCGGCGGCCTCATGGTACTCGCTGATTGGTTCGGTCGAATGATCGCCTTTCCCTACCAGATGCCCGCCGGCCTGGTTTCCGCCCTCGTCGGCGCCCCGCTGCTACTGATATTACTGATGAAGCGGCGCAGAACAGCATAGTCTGACGTAGCAGACGCTCCCCGAGCGCGGCATAATGCAGACGGGATGCTTGCTAGCCGAAAGCGGGCAGTGTGCTTGTGGTGCTGCACGACCCCTTTTAGGAACCAAGCTCAAATCAAAACACTGGCTTCGATCAGACGCGATCCAGGAACTCAAGCACTCGGCTCGTCAGCAGTGCAGTTGCACCCGAATCATATGACGGGAGTGAACTGTCGGCGAAATAGTGCTGATTGCCGGGATAAAGAAAAAGCTTCGCGTCCTCGGCCTTTGCCACGATCTCACGGGCGGCATCGATATCACCCTCCCCTACGAAGATCGGGTCGTTTTCCATCGCATGAATCTGGACTGGGACGCCATTCGGCCAAGGTCCGAAGGCCCATTCGCCACTGATTGGCACGCAGGAATGGAAGAAGAGAGCTCCTCGGGCTCCGGGCCGTGTCTGGGCCAGCTTCTGGGCAGGTAGCACACCGAACGAGAACCCGGCGTATACGAGCGCAGGAGGCAGTTCGTCGGCAACGCCGACGCCACGCTCCCGCATATGGTCGAATCCAATCCCCTCGATATAAGCGAGCCCGTCTTCGATGCTCTGGAAAGTGCGCCCGTCGAATAGGTCAGGCGTGTGCACGATGTGACCGGCGCCCCGCAACACATCAGCGAACGCGCACACACCCGGGGTCAATCCCTGTGCGTGGTGGAACAAAAGGACCTCGGCCATACGGAACCTCCCCCTGGGTCGGGCACATTCCCTGCCAGGCTATAGCCTCATCGCCGCATTGCCGAGAATGCGGATATACGCGATGGCTCAGGCTGCAAGGTGGCCTTGCTTACGATACCGTCGAGTTCGGTCGATGAAAGGAGGCTATCAGAGCGGAGGGGACGCCGCACAGAGTACGGCGCCCTGATAAGTTTACCAGCGATACTTCAATGAAGCCGTCACGTTGCGGCCCTGTCCGAGGTAGCAATAGCCCTCGTTGCAGACCGTCAGGCGGCGGTTGGCGATGTTGCGGACGTCGACGGAGGCGGTGAGGCCCTTGTATTTCTGGTCGATCGCGCCGAAGTCGTAAGAGAGCGCGGCGTCGAGATAGAAGCTGGCGTCGTTCTTGGCGGTATTGGCCGTGCTGGTATAGGTCTCGCCCGTATAGCGAATGCCGGCGCCGACGGTCAGACCCTTGGCAGCCGAATCCTCCTGGAATGTATAGTTCGACCACAGGCTGACGATGTTCTTCGGCGTCACCGCAGGTGAGTTGCCTTGATCGTCGCCCCGCGTAATTTCGGAATGGTTGTACGAGTAGGCGGCAATCACGTCCCAGCCATCGGTAATATTAGCCCTGGCTTCCAGCTCGATCCCCTTGTTGGTGACCTCACCCAGCGACTCATAGACGAGCGTCAGCGGGTCGACCAGGACCGGCTTGTTCTTCTCGACGAGGTGATAGGCAACGGCCGAGAGCAGGATGTCGGTGCCCGGCGGCTGATATTTCACGCCAAGCTCGTACTGTTCCCCCTTCGTCGGGTCGAGGATGCTGCCGGATGCGGAGCGCTGGGTGACCGGATTGAAGGAGGTTGAATAGCTCGTGAAAGGCGCAATGCCATTGTCGAAGAGATAGAGCGCGCCGAGTTGGTAGGAAAACGCATTCTTGTTGAAGCTGTCTTTGGTTGTCGTATCAGTGGAGACAATGGTGGTGTCGGTCGACTGCTTCACCCAGGTCTGGCGCCCGCCAAGCGTGAAGCGCCACTTGTCAAGTTCGATCTGATCCATGGCATAGGCGCCGAATTGCTGCAGGCTGCCATCGACCCGGCTGAAATTATAGGCCGGCGTCGGACCCGATACTCCGTAGGTCGGGTTGTCGATATCGAAGTCATAGGCGGGGCTGGTCGTTGCATCCATCCCATAGGCGAATGAATCGCTCATACGGGTATAGTCGAGACCGAACAGCATGGTATGGGCTGCCGGGCCGGTATCGAATTTGGATTCTAGCTGGTTGTCGACCTGGAAGACATTCATCCTGTCCCCGATCGCGGTCGCATAGCGTTGCGCGACGTCGCCGACCCAGCTGTAGGTGCTGAGATAGCGTGCTTTCAGATCAAGATGCGAAAAGCGAAGGTTCTGACGGAAAGTGAAGCCGCCGTCGAACTCGTGTTCGAACTGATAGCCGACCTGCTGCTGTTTGGTCCTCTGATAATCGTAATCCGGGTCGCTGTCGCGATAATCGAGAACATTGCCATCGGGGCCGATCATTGCGCCGGGATTTGCGTCCGTCTCGGTGGATTGCGCCGAACCATAGATGGTGATTTTCGTCGTGTCGTCCGGCTTCCAGGTGAAGGACGGCTGGATCAGATAGCGATCATCGGCGATATCGAAATTGGTATCGCCCTTTCGCGCCAGGCCGACGATGCGATACAGCATGCTGTCATCGTCTTGATTGACCCGGCCGCCGAAGTCGAACATCGTCTGCGCGCGGTCCGATGTCCCGTAGAGAACACCTACCTCCCTGATCGTCTCGTCCGTCGGCAGCTTCGATATCTTGTTGACGATGCCGCCCGGCGAACCGGCACCATAGAGAACCGATACCGGCCCCTTGATGATCTCGACACGGTCGAGCGAATAAGGATCGGTCCTGAACATTGCGTAGTTCATATAGGGCTGCTGCAGCCCGTCGCGATAATCACCGACGGTCGTGACATCATTGCCGCGAATATAGATCTGATCGAAGCGCGGATCGAAGCCATATGAGCCGGTCTGAACGCCAGCCGAATAACGCACCGCCTCGGTGATGTCCTGCGCACCGCGCTCTTCCAATTCCTTCCTGGTCACCACCGAAACCGAGCGAGGGGTTTCGACCAGGGGCATATTAATCTTGGTGGCGCCCTGGCTCTTCTTTGCCGCTACGGTCGTATTGTCGCTTGCGTCACTCGATTGGCCGCTGACGACGATCGGCGCAAGCTGGGTGGCACCTCCATCATTCGCAGTGGCCGCAGCGTCCTGTGCAAAGGCATTTCCACTTAAAGCAAACACTGTTGCAAGTGCGGTGGCGCCGCTTGCAAGCTGGAATCTCTTACGTGTCAAATTACTGATATGATTATGGGATTTCTGCCTCATAAGCCCTTTACGCCTGCCCGTTTCTGAAAAAGATGGCGCAAATTAGTTCGCAGGCACATCCGGCGTCAAGAATACATGAGTACAAGAGTCATATTTTTTATTGGTTTCCACCTTCATGTTGCAGAATGGCCCCGGTGGCCGAACACGAGATTGCGGAAGACACCTGAAAATTGCGCTTAGCAAAGCATTTGGCCGGCTTGCCAGATCGCGCCACCCATAATATGAGAAATTTCATCATCTTTCAAACATCGGCGCCTGTTGCTCCTGCGCCTTACATGATCGGTCAGCCGGAGAGGCCATGTCCCATACCTCGTCACACAATGCCGCTGCCATTCTGGCGCCGGTCACCCTTCCCTGCTGCACATTCATTGACCTGAAGTTCGACAATGCCGATCATCCGCACAGGATCTTTCTTTATCGCCCAGACAAGCCGGCACCGCCGGAGGGTTGGCCGATCCTATACCTGACCGACGGGAACGCCTGTTTTGCGACCGCTGTCGACGCAGTCAAAGTACAGGCGAGCTATCCGAACGGAACCAATGTCGCGGAAGGCGTCATCGTTGCCATCGGCTATCCCACGGACGAGCCATATGACCCGCTCCGCCGTTCCTGGGATTTGAGCCCACCGCCCGGACGGATCTATCCGCCATTTTTCCCCGATACGCCGGATGTGAAAACCGGCGGCGGCGAACGCTTTTTGACGCTCATCGAAGAAGAGCTCAAGCCCTGGATAGAACGGCAGGTACCGGTCGACCGCTCGCGTCAGACGCTTTTCGGCCATTCGTTCGGCGGCCTGTTCACGCTCTACGCCCTGTTTTACAAACCCGATGCCTTCAGCCGCTGGATTTCCGCAAGCCCGGCGATCTACTGGGAAGATGCCGCTATTCTTTCGATGGAGAGAGAATTCCTCGACAGGCACAAAGAGCGGCTCGATATGGAACTGCATCTTTCCGCCGGTCAGTATGAAGGCGAGACCTTGGCGCCCTTCCATAAAGGCACAGCCGAAGAGCAAAAACGACAGGAACGGGCAAAAGAAACACGCACGATAGAACTCGCCCGCGACATGGCTAAGAGATGGGCCAAACTGGCGTCATCCACAGGAACGATAACCTTTGAGGAATATGCCGGAGAGAACCACATGTCGGTCCTCCCGGTCGCGCTGAACCGGGCTGTGCAGATCGCATTTCGAAGAAAGAAATCGGTCTGATATTCATGGGCTTGCGGCCTTAAGTTGCAGCTTTATCTCCGACTAGACATCGCCCTTCGTGCACTTGGCGCGAAGGGGCACATTCGGCGTGCATTTTTGACCTCCTACGGTACGTCAATCGGCCAAAATTAACCATCGGTTAACCATAATCATCTTTATTTGCTATAGTGAATACAAGGACTTGATTCCAAAGACCGTCGCGCAATTTGCCGATGAATGTGACCACACAGGATTGCCGCGATCTAAAAGATGCATTTTTCAAAGACGATAACGTTGATGATATTGGCCTGTCTCGGCGCCGGCTGCACGACGACCGGACAGGTTCGTCAGTCGATCGGCGTGGAAACGGTCACGAGTGACAAGGCGCTGGCCTTTCCGCCGCCAGGTGGACCGGCGATCGTCAATGTGGTCGAGCGCAGGCATGGCAAGGATGTCGAGCAGACGATCGCGCTTTCCACCTCGTCCTCCGTCTCAGGCCAGAATTTCCTCAAGGTTCAGTTTCTTGGGCTGACGGGTTCAAGTCCCGCATTAGGGAGCCTGCCCTACAATACGATCAGCGAAGGCAAGATTGCTCGCGAAATGGCGGCTGCGGTGCCTGGGGTGCGGCTCGCCCGCTCAGCAACCTTCGTTCAGAACAACTACGGTCCCTTTGGTTATGCCTCCGGCCAGAGCCATGCCGGCGATACCTGTCTTTACGCCTGGCAGCAGGTGAAGGCCGGTTTTGCGCCGCCCCAGGAGCAACGCAATTTCGGCACGGTGCAGGTGCGCATCCGGCTCTGCGACGCCCATGCGAGCGAACGCCAGCTGTTGAGCACGGTCTATGGCTATACGATCGCCGGCCATTTTGCCGGCGCCGCACTCAACCCTTTCGGCACGCCCCGCGGCGCGGATGCCGTTCTGGGCAAGCCCGGCGAACCGGTCTATCCCGACGCCACCCCTTATCGCACGGCACCCATCAGCATCGGCTACCAGAGCCGCCCCGCCGCGCCACACCCTACGGTCGTGCGCCGACCGGTCATGATGAAGCCTCAGCCGCAGGCGGCGCCGGCTCTGCCGCCGATGATCGGCCCGCGCGTACCGCTGCCGGATGGGCAGACCGATCAACCGCAGGCGAATGGTACAAGTTCGATGGCAGCGCCGCCACCTGCAAATACAGCAAGTAATATCATCGTGCCTTTACCGGACTGTAACGGGGCAACTGGCATATCTCAGGGGTGCCGCTAGCAGGCGGCGCTGCTTGGGGGCGCCAGGATGGCGTCTGGCAATACCTTTGAAGGGACACTGATGCAGACTGCACGCAGCATCTTGATATGGGCCGTGATAGCGCTATGCGGCATCGTGCTGATCACATTGCCGGTCAACCTTCAAACGCAGCTGATCGCCAGCACCGTGGTTGTCACCCTGATGGCGATCATCAAGATCCTCAAGCGTCAGGGAACCTGGCGGCTCGTGGCGCTAGCCTTCGGTACGGCCATCGTGCTGCGCTATGTCTATTGGCGCACATCCTATACGATACCGCCCGTCAACCAGCTGGAAAACTTCATTCCCGGCTTGCTGCTCTATCTCGCCGAAATGTACAACGTGGCGATGCTGATGCTCAGCCTCTTCATCGTCGCAACGCCCCTGCCGCCGCGCACAAAGCGCGCGTCTGAAACCAAGAATTTCCCGAGCGTCGATGTTTTCGTGCCGTCTTATAACGAAGACACCAATCTTCTTGCCAACACGCTCGCCTCCGCCAAGGCGATGGATTATCCGGCCGACAAGCTCAAAGTGTGGCTGCTCGACGATGGTGGCACATTGCAAAAGCGTAATTCGACCAAGATCCTGGAATCGCAGGCCGCAATCGCGCGCCATGACGAGCTCAAGCGGCTCTGCGCCGATCTGGATGTCGAATATCTGACGCGCGACCGCAATGAGCATGCCAAAGCCGGCAACCTCAATAACGGACTGGAACATTCGAATGGCGACCTGATCGCCGTTTTCGATGCCGACCATGCGCCTGCGCGTGATTTCCTGCGCGAAACCGTCGGCTACTTCGAGGACGATCCGAAGCTTTTTCTCGTTCAGACCCCGCATTTCTTCATCAATCCGGACCCGCTGGAGCGTAATCTGCGCACCTTCGACAGCATGCCGAGCGAGAACGAGATGTTCTACGGCATCATCCAGCGCGGCCTCGATAAATGGAATGCCGCCTTCTTCTGCGGTTCGGCCGCAGTGCTCAGCCGCAAGGCGCTACAATCGCAAAATGGCTTTAGCGGCATCAGCATCACGGAAGACTGCGAAACCGCGCTTGCGCTTCATGGTGCAGGCTGGAACAGCATTTATGTCGACAAGCCGCTGATTGCCGGCTTGCAGCCGGCGACCTTCGCAAGCTTCATCGGCCAGCGCAGCCGCTGGGCGCAAGGCATGATGCAGATCCTGCGCTTCCGCTTCCCGCTCCTGAAGCGCGGCCTGACGCTGCCGCAACGGCTCTGCTACATGTCGTCGACGCTGTTCTGGCTGTTTCCGTTTCCGCGCGTCATCTTCCTGTTTGCGCCGCTTTTCTATCTCTTCTTCGATCTCGAGATCTTCACGGCATCGGGCAGCGAGTTCCTCGCCTATACCCTTGCCTATATGCTCGTGAACCTGATGATGCAGAACTATCTTTACGGGTCGTTCCGCTGGCCGTGGATTTCCGAGCTCTACGAATATGTACAGACGGTGCACCTGTTGCCGGCCGTCGTCTCGGTCATGCTCAATCCTCGCAAACCGACTTTCAAGGTCACGGCCAAGGACGAATCGATCGCCGTCAGCCGGCTTTCGGAAATCAGCCGTCCGTTCTTCGTCATCTTCGCCGTTCAGATCATCGCACTGGCGGTCACCATTTATCGTATCTATGCGGAGCCCTATAAGGCCGACGTCACCCTCGTCGTCGGCGGCTGGAACATCATTAACCTCGTCCTTTCCGGCTGCGCGCTCGGCGTCGTCTCCGAACGCGGCGAGCGTGCCTCTTCGCGGCGCGTCCGGGTCGACCGCCGCAGCGAGTTCGGGATCGACGGCCGCTGGAATTCCGCTTCCATCGAGGACGTTTCCGTCCATGGCGCCAGGTTGAACGTCTTCAACAAGGATCTGGAACCGGTCGCGGTCGGCTCGGAAGCCATCATCCGCTTCCAGCCCTATAGCGGCGCCGACATGGTGACCCTGTCGGTCGTGGTTCGCAATATCGAGCAGATGGGCGACATTACCGCCATCGGCTGCCAATATGTTCCGAGGGGTGCTGCCGACCATCGCCTGATTGCCGACCTCGTCTTTGCCAATTCCGATCAATGGACGAAGTTTCAGCAGGCGCGGCGGCGCAATCCGGGCATCATCCGCGGAACCTTCTGGTTCCTGAGCATGTCGCTCTATCAGACCAGCCGGGGTCTGATCTACCTGTTCAGGGGTGTGGGCTCGGATCGCACGCAGCAGCGGCAGGATGCGAAGGCCAGAAGCTGATGAAGCGCGTCCTCCCTGCCCTCCTGCTTCTCCTTGGCGCCGTTACGGCACAGGCCCAAACGATGCCTTTCGACATGTCCGACGAGCGGCCGAAAGGCGAAGCGCAGACGGCGCCTCAGATCATAACTCCGCAAACTACCATACCGCAGACAGAGCCGTCGAAGGCAGCAGTGCCGCCGGTCACGGTTCCTCAGACCGTTGCACCACAGACCGTAGCTCCTCAAGTTGCTCCGCCCCTGGTCATGACACCGCCGACCGTTACCCCGCAGACGGCAGCGCCGCAGGTCGCACCCCCTGTCACTCCCGCCCAGACGACACCGCAATTGGCGCCAAAGGCGAAACAGGCAACCGCCAGCACCGACTCATCGGCATTCCACCGCTATGTCGTTCCCTACGCAAAACTGCGATTGGAGGGTGAAGCCGATCGCAAGTCCTGGTCGATCTATCTGACGCCGGAGCAGGCGGCGGCGCCCGCGAAACTTACCTTTGCCTACCAGAACGCAGTGGTCGTCGCCCCGGAGGCATCGCAGCTTACGGTCCTCGTGAATGACCGCGCCGTCCATCAGCAACAGATCGGCTCCTCGGACAACGAGTCGGATATCAGCTTCGATATCCCGCGGGGGCTGCTGCAGCCCGGCGCCAATCTGTTGACCTTCGAGGCAACGCAGCGCCACCGCGTCGACTGCGACATTCCGTCGACCTACGAGCTCTGGTCCGATATCGATCCCGCAAGAACTTATCTCACCTTCGCCAGTCGCGAAGCGGAGAAACTCTCCACAACCGACGCGATCCGCGCGATCGGTGTCGACGGTGCCGGCAAGACACAGTTCAATCTGGTCGTGCCGGCATTGGCTCAACCGGGAACGACCAAGCCGATCCTGCGTCTAGCTCAGGGACTGGCGCTCTTGAGCGGAATGCCGAACGAAACCTTTTCGTTCGGCACGGATGCCCTACCCGCATCGGGCCCCGGCAAGATGACCGTCGTCGTCGGCACACCGGCGGAGCTGCAGCCTGTCTTTGCCGTTCCGGCCACGGCGCAAAATGGGGCCTTGGCGACCTTTGCGACGGACCCACGCAGCGGTCAGCAGCTTCTCCTTATCAGCGGCCCTTCCTGGCAGGCGATCGCATCCGCGATCGACATGGTTGTTTCGCCGACCGATCGCGACCCCAATACCCGCCGCGATCTGCTGTTAACGCAACGATGGTCCGCACCCGACGCCCCGCTCATCTATTCGGGCACCAGCCTTTCCTTCGAACAGCTGGGTGTCAGGACGACGGAATTTTCCGGACGGCGTTTCCATACAAGTTTCAACGTGGCGATCCCGTCCGATTTCTATGCGAATGCCTATGGCGAGGCCACCATCCTGCTCGATGCGGCCTATGCCAAGGATGTGCGTCCGGGCAGTCATATCGACGTGTACGTCAACGGCAGCATCGCCACGACCAAGCCGATCACGGTGACCGGCGGCGGCATCTTCCGGCAATTGCCCATCCGCATCACCATGCAGCATTTCAAGCCGGGTCTGAACACGATCACGCTGGAAGCCATGTTGCTGGCAGAAGAAGATACCGCCTGCGCCCCCGCAGCGACCTCAAGCACGACGCCCCGCTTCGCATTGTTCGATACCAGCCAGTTCACCGTCCCGGATTTTGCAAGGATCGCTCAGCGGCCCAACCTTGCAGCCCTTGCCGGGACTGGCTATCCCTACAATCGGCAAACCGAGCCAACCGCGCTCTTCATCGACCGCGCAGACACCGACACGCTGTCTGCGACCGCGACGCTCCTCGGCCAGATGGCGCTTGTGGCCGGTCATCCCATCGCGCTGGAACCCACCGCCTCGCCGAGTACGGTTGGGACCCGCAATGCGCTGTTCATCGGTTCTGTCTCGCAGCTGCCGTCGACGATCCTCACACAAATGAACATCTCCGCCACGAGCCAGGTGGCCTGGCGCCCGCCCGCCCCGGGCCAAGGCGGCATACCGGAGGCGTCCGTGACGATTGCCGATTGGCGCTCCCGCATCAGCGGCGGGTTGCTGCAGGGGCAGATGCAAAGCTTCCAGCAATGGATGCACCGCAATTTCGATATCACCTTGAGCTCGCTTCGCTTCATTCCCAGTTCGGAGCAGGTGTTCACCCCATCGAATGCCAATAGCTTCCTGATCGCACAGGAGGCAAATCCGACCAACGACGCAACCTGGACCGTTGTCACCGCGCCAAGTGCCGGAGACCTGCGCGCAGGCGCCGAGGCGATGACCGCGCAAAATACCTGGTCGCAGATCAGCGGCCGCATCACCGTCTATTCCGGCAAGACGGGAAAGATCGATACCGTGCCCGTCAGCCGGTTCAGCTTTGTCGTCTCCCAACCCTGGTCGCTGACGAATTATCGGCTGATCGCCGCAAATTGGCTTTCCAGCAACATATTGTCCTACGCCTTCCTGTTCGTGGTCGGTTCGTTCCTGCTCGGGGTGAGCACGGCAAGCGTTCTTTCCAAGATCGGCAGGCGCGAATGAAACTTCGGAGCCTTGTCCTTGTGGTCTGCAGTGCTGCTATCCTTGCGGCAGCGCAGCCGGCTGCTGCTCAACGCGCGGCGGTCGATACGCAGGCCTGGACTGCCTACAAAGCGAAATTTCTCGATGTGAACGGACGTATCGTCGACAACGGCAATGGCGGCATCAGCCACAGCGAGGGGCAAGGCTATGGTATGCTGCTTGCCTACCTCGCCAATAGTCCGGCCGATTTCGAACAGATTTGGTATTTTACCCGCACCGAGCTGCTGCTGCGCGACGACGGGCTTGCTGTTTGGAAATGGGATCCGGCCGCTATCCCGCATGTGGTCGATACGAACAATGCGTCCGATGGCGATCTGCTGATTGCCTATGCACTGGCCCTAGCGGGATCCGCCTGGAACAACAGCGACTATCTGCAGGCGGCCGCGAGCATGGCGAGATCCATCCTTGCCCATCTTGTCATCACGTCCGCGGGGCATACGCTGCTTATTCCAGGCGTCGAAGGCTATAAACCGCCAGGCCGCAAGGATGGACCGATCATCAATCCATCCTATTGGGTCTTCGAAGCTATCCCCGTCATGGCGCTGCTGGTGCCTTCCGATCGCTGGCAAAAGCTCAGCGACGACGGCCTTGCCCTGCTGCGCTCCCTGCAATTCGGTCCGCGCAAGCTTCCCGCCGACTGGGTCAGCCTCAAGGCGAAACCAGAGCCGGCGGAGGGCTTTGAAGCGGAATTCGGCTATAATAGCGTGAGAATCGCACTTTACTTGGCGCGCGCCGGAATCGGCGACAAGGCGCTGCTTTTGCGTTTGCAGCAGGGGATGACCGTTACCGAAGATGAGCCTGCCACCATCGATCTGACAACCGGCAAGCCGAAGGACCTGCTTCCCGACCCCGGTTATAGAATTGTTAACGATGTTGTGGCGTGTGTGGTGACCGGAACGAAGCTGCCTGCTTCGGTTCGGCAGTTCGCACCATCGCTTTACTACCCAGCCACCTTGCAGCTGTTGAGCCTGGCTTTCGTCACGGAGAAACATCCGGAGTGTTTATAAAGTCCACCTTGATCATGGCTTTCATGGCCGTCGCCGTGGCGGGATTTACCCTCGCGACGAAGGATCACGATACGCCGGAAGACAAGATCAAGCTGGCAAAGTCGGCTCGTCTCGAGCCGCAGGCGATACTCGTCGCCGATAATAGCTCGGGAAAGCCGGTCGACTTGCAAACACTCGCCGACCATATACAGGCGGCTGCACCGTCGGCTGTTCTCTCCGACGCTCCCTCGAAGTCGGCAAATACGACCGCTGCCGATTCGATCGCCCAGGCCGCTCCACAGCAGGCGCAGCCGCAATCAACGCAATCGCCTCAGCAAACCAACCCCGCACAAGCTGCGGATAATCAGCCGAAGGTCGACGAAAGCGCGTTGCGCTATTTTGCAAGCCGTGGCGACAAGGCGCGGCTCCAGGCGGAAATCTCCCGATTGCAGACGCTCTACCCGAACTGGACGCCGCCTGCCGATCCGCTGGCCATTCCGCAAAACAGCGACAAGCAGCTCGAAGCCATGTGGCAGCTCTATTCAGAAGGCCGTTATGCTGAGGTGCGCAAGGCCATTGCCGACCGCCAGACAACCGAATCCGGATGGCAACCGCCCGCCGATCTGCTGGAACGTCTGGATATCGCGGAGGCACGCACGCGGCTCGTCAACGCCTCCGATCTAAAGCAATATCAGACTGTGATCGACATCGGCGCCAGGACGCCGAGCCTGCTGACCTGCAGCGATATCGACGTTCTGTGGCGCGTCGCGGAAGCTTTCGTCCGTACCGATCGTGCAGCCCGCGGCGAGGACGCCTACAAATATATTCTGAAGACCTGCACCAATCCGCAGGAAAGACTTGCGACCATTCAGAAGGCGGCGGCTCTGCTGCCTTATCAGCCAATGCAGAATCTATTGTCTCTGGAAAAACCAGACGGCAATGGCGGGCGGGAATTCGATAGTATCAGGACCGATCTGGCTCGCCGTTTCGTCGCGCAGGGCAATGATGATCCCAAGCTGACTGTATCGCAAGACTATTTGTCTCAGGTGGAGCGTGTCGCCCGCAGCCAGGGCCTTGCATCCGATGATGCGCTCCTCGGTTGGTACTATCTGCGCCGCAGCGATTATCCCAACGCCGAGCAATGGTTCAAAGCCGCGCATGAGAAGGAAGATTCGGCCACGATCTCGCAGGGGCTAGCCCTGGTGCTGATTGCCGACCGCAAACCGCAGGAAGCCGAAGACGCCATGTATAAATGGCGCAACGAATCCAAAGACGCGATGGCGACCTACCTTGCGGCAACCGCCAATCTGATGGCGCTGCAGCCGCCGGCCAATCTCAGTGAAGATGTTCTCGGCCGTATCGCCGCGGAGGTCGTGAAGCAGAAGTATGTCCCGACGGCCCAGCAATTCGGATGGTTTGCGCGCTCCATGAACCAGCCGCAGGCCGCCGCCCGCTGGTTCGAGACGGCTTTGCGCTGGAAACCCGACGACGAGCCTTCCGCCTACGGCCTTGCCATTACACGCAACCAGTTGAACGATCGTGTGGGCGTCGCCGAAGTCCAGAGACTATGGGCCGGTCGCTCCCAACGTATCGCCGTGCTCGGCGAGCCGACGCCGCGCACGCCGACGTCAGAACCGCTGCCGTCTCCCATTCAGACACTGCAGCCTGCCCCACAAAACTTGCCCCAGACAACGATGCAGCAAGGCGGGCCGCAGAACGTGCAGCCGATGGCCTCTCAGGTCGCGCCCCAGCCCCCTGTAACGCAGCCCTACATCAACGCTGAGACCCCGGTGCAACGAGTGACCCCTGCCCGCCGTGCGCCGTCCTCGAATTATGCCGAGCCGGAGACGCGTGCCCGGGTTGCTGCCCGCTCAACACGGCAGCCGGCGGGATGCAACACCACCGTCAATGCGCAGCTGCTGACGCCTGCCAGTGCTCTTTCCCGCGGCTGGTGCCTGATGAACCTCAATCGGCCAATGGAAGCGGTAGAAGCCTTCGATGTTGCCTTGAGCAACACGGATCCGAAATCGCGCGAAGAAGCAGCCTACGGACAGAGCCTTGCCTATCTGCGGGCCGGCCTTGCCAATAATGCCGCCGTCGCTGCGACCAAGGCGCCGATGAACCACCAGCGCGCCGCCGAATTGCAGGTCGCCATACTGGCCGACCGCGCACTCTCGGCCTTCGAAGGCAAGCGCTATCACGAGACATTGCTCTATCTCGACCAGCGCGCGCAGTTGCAGCAGGAGCGCGTCGATCTGATGGTGCTGCGCGGATACTGCTACCTCAATCTGAAAATGTACGACGACGCCGAGCGCATCTTCACAGCCGTCGCCGCAACCGGCAGCCGCGACGGCAGCCGTGGCTTACGCGACCTCCAGCTTACGCTACATCCGCCGCGGGGCGAGTATTGAGATGCCGCAGCGCGCAAGCTCTAATCGTAGCAACCCATGACTTGCAATTAGGGTGCCTGCACCCCGGTTGCCGTAGTGAAGACCCGATACAGCGACCGCGTTGCCGCAACAAAAAGCTGGTTCCGCTTCGGCCCCCCAAATGTAAGATTAGCGACCGTCTGTGGTATCTTGATCTTGCCAATCAAAGTTCCATCAGCTGCAAAGCAATGAACGCCGTCGCCGGCGCTCGTCCAGATATTGCCGTCGACATCGGCGCGGAAGCCGTCCGGAATGCCGGTGTCGATGTTGCAGAAGACTTGATCGTTTGCGAGTTTCTTGCCGTCTACGACATCGAAGACACGAATGTGGCGGGGGGCGCTGACGTCGTGGCTTGCCGCGGAGTCGGCGACATAGAGTTTCGTCTCATCCGGTGAAAAGGCCAAGCCGTTCGGTTGACGGAAATCATCCGCGACCACGTCCAACGCCACTGTCGACGGATCAAGGCGGTAGACGTTGCGGGTCGGCTGCTCCGGCTCCGCCTTGTAGCCTTCGTAATTGGAGAGAATGCCGTAGGTCGGGTCGGTAAACCAGATCGTTCCGTCCGAGCGGACGATCACGTCGTTGGGTGAATTCAGGCGCTTGCCCTTATAACTGTCGGCGAGAACAGTGATGGTTCCGTCGATCTCCGTGCGCGTCACACGACGGCCGCCATGTTCGCAGGATATCAACCGCCCTTGGCGATCGCGCGTATTGCCGTTGGCGAAATTCGAGGGTGCGCGAAAGATCGAGACATTCCCGCCCGGCACCCAGCGCAGCATGCGCTCGTTGGGAATGTCGCTCCAGATCAGGCATCCGGCGTCGGCAAACCAGACCGGCCCCTCAGCCCAACGGCAATCCGAGTAAAGCTCCTCCAGGCCGGCGCTCGGGACGATCAGATTGCGGAAGCGCGTGTCGTAGATTTCGTAAATGGAAGGAGCGTCGTTGGGCATCGCAGTTTTCCTAGGGATCTTTTGGGAGAGAGTTCAGCGCCCGCCAGCGGGGCGACCGCCGGCAACGAGAATGACGGCAATAATGATCAGGCCGGTCAGAACAAGCCTTGGGCCTGCGCCGAAGCCATAGGTGTTGAGCATCGAGACGACGAGAAACATGAACAGCGAGGCGCCCCAGATGCCCGGCACGTTCGAGTCACCGCCGGCAACGGCCGTGCCGCCGATGATTACAACAGCGATCGACATCAGCAGATATTCCGCGCCCATGTTGAGGGCCGCACCGCCGGAGAAGCTCGCCAGCAGATAGCCGCAGATCGAGGCCAGGATGGCGCAGAGCACATAAGTCGCAAGACGCGTTCCGTCGACGGGAATGCCGGCCATGCGCGCCGCAAACATGCTCTGGCCGATCGCCGAGATCCAGCGGCCATAGATGGTCTTTTCCAGGAGAATCCAGGCAAGCGCCGATAGCAGCAGGGCGACGATGGCGACATTCGGAATGCCGAATATTCCCGATGTCGTGAATTCGGCCAGATATTCGGGCGGCTTGATCCGCAGGCCGCGATTGCTCCAGATGGCGGTCGACTGAATGATGAAACTCATGGAGAGCGTCGCGATGATCGGCGGAATGCGCAACAGCTTGATCAAGGCATAATTGCCGAGACCTATACAGAGGCCGATGACGACCGACACCAGCAAACCCGGCACGATCATACTGTCCTCGACATTCATGAGTTTCAGCGCGATGGTGCCGGCAAGCGTCATCGTCGCCGGCACGGAAAGATCGATATTGCCCGGCCCCAGCGTGATGACGAACATCTGGCCGATGCCGACGATAACAGAGAACGCCGCAAAGGTGAGTGCCGCCTGCGACAGGCCGATCGAACTAGCGCCGCCGGTGAAGAGAACGGTGATGATCCACACCGCGATTGCGGCGATGAAGGACCAGATCCAGGGTTTGCGGCCGAGCGTGGCAAGCGCGATCATGATTGTTTCTCCCGCTTTTCGACGCGATTGAGCAAGAGCCTGAGGGCAAGCACGATGATCAGGATCGCGCCCTGCGCACCGATCTGCCAGTCGGGCGATATCCGCAGAAACGACAGGAAGGAGCCCGCCAGGGTCAATGTCAGCGCACCGATGACGGCGCCCATGGGCGATACGCGGCCACCGGTAAACTCCCCGCCGCCGAGGATGACGCCGGCGATCGACAGCAATGTATAGCGCAACGCGATATTCGCATCCGCCGAGGTGGTGAGGCCGACCAGTGCAATACCAGCCAATACGGCGAAGAAACCCGCCAGCGCATAGGCCGCGGCACGCAGGCTGACGACGGACCAGCCGGCCCGCTGCAGCGATCGCTGATTGCCGCCCACACCGCGGATTAGTACCCCGAAGGACGAGCGCATGACGATCAGATGGGCAAACAGCGCGATGACAATGCTGGCTATGATCGCGATGGGAACAAGCGGCGGTTTCGCGGTCATCAGCCAGCGCGCCCAATCGGGCGCGACGCCGCCTGGCGCCGGCAGCAATAGAACAGCCAAGCCACCCCAGACGAAGCTCATTCCGAGCGTCACGACGATCGATGGCAGATCCCTGATATAGATGACGATGCCGATCGCGGCGTAGACGGCAATTGCGGCCAACAGAATGAGGATACCAATGAGCGGGGCAGATTGCAGGTAGGTCGCCGCCACACAGGCCGTGAAGCTGACGAAAGTGCCCATCGACAAATCGAGATCGTTGACCGACATGATCATCATCTGCGCGATCGTAGCCAGCGCAATCGGCACGGCGAGATTGAAGAGCAGATTGAGGCCGATATAGCTCATGGCGCGCGGCTGCAGATAAAAGACCGCAGCGAGCAGGACGGCAAGCGATAGCGCCGGGATAAGCAGGCGCAAGGTAGCGGAGGACGGACGGCTCATGCGCCCTCCCCGGCAAAGGAAGCCGCCAAGACATTTTCCTCCGTGATGTCCTTTCCAACCAGCTCCGCGACAATGGCGCCGTCGCGAAAGACATAAGCCCTGTCGCAGAGCCGTATCTCGTCCATTTCGGTCGAATACCAGATAAACGTCCGGCCAGCCGAAGCCTCGTCGCTCAAGATCCTATAGACCTCCTGCTTGGTACCGATATCGACACCGCGCATAGGATCGTCCATCAGCACGATCGGCGCGGTCGTCGCCAAGGCGCGGGCAAACAAAACCTTCTGCTGATTGCCGCCGGACAGGGACAAAATGCCATTTGCCATAGTCGGCGTACGGATTTCGATGCGCCTCTTCCAGTCTGCACCCAGACGATCCTCGCGGCCGCGATCGACGACCGACAGACGCGAAAAATCGCTGAGCGAGGCGATGCTGAGATTTTTCAGGATGCTCCAAAGCGGAAACGTGCCGTTCAGGCTCCGGTCGCCGGCGACGAAGGCGATATTGCCTTGCCTGCCCGGCAGCCAGTTGTGCGAAAGCGAGCGATGGAGATCGAGCAGCATGTCGGTCTGGCCATGACCAGCAAGCCCGGCAAGTCCTATCACTTCGCCCTTGCGGGCATTGAAGCCAATGCCCCTGCCCCCTCGCGCCGGCAGCGCCAGTAGAGGAGACGATGCGGCGCCTTCCTCGCCCCTGCCCCTGCGATCCTGTTCCTTGACGACACTGCCCATTGCCTGGACTAGGCTGTGGACGGTGAAATCCTGAGCGGTGCGATCGGCGACGACGCGACCGTCCTTCATAACCAGAATTCGGCTTGCGGTCGAAAGGATCTCGCCAAGAATATGCGAGATCAGCATGACTGCGCCGCCCACCTGCACAAAACTGCGCACATAAGTCATCAATTGCGCGGCAAGGCCCGCATCGAGCGAGGAGGTCGGCTCATCGAGAATGACCAGCTTCGGCGTGTCGCCGACGGCACAAAAGGTGATCGCGATCTCCACCATCTGCCGCTCGGCAATCGAGAGTTCGCCGACGGTCCGCATGACGTCGATCCTGTGACCGGAGAAAATTTCGTCGAGCTTGGCGCGAACGATTATGGCCGCCTGCCGCCGCCAGTTCCAGCCGGCAAGGCCGCGATGGACCACCCGCATGTTCTCGATGACGGTGAGATTGGGCGCGAGCGACAATTCCTGAAAGACGCAGCGTATCCCATGGGCGCGTGCCGCGTTGATGCCGTGCACACTGTCGTCGCCCTCATAGGTGACGCTGCCCTCGTGTGGGCTGAGACCGCCGTTGATGACGTTGACGATCGTCGACTTGCCGGCGCCATTATGGCCGACGAGCCCGATGCACTCGCCGGCGTGAACCGTCAGGTCGGCGCCATCGAGCGCCTTCACGGCACCGAAATGCACCTTGATGCCACGGGCGGAGACGACGGCCTGCGGACCGGCATCCTGTCTCTTCAAAACACTGTCTTTCGCTACAATCATGGATCGTCCGGGTCGGGCGTTGCATCAGCAGGCGCCACCTTTTTATCGGCAGCGCCTGTCTCTACGGCTCGCAGATATCGGTTACTTCGCCGCCGCGATAACCTTCTTGGCGTCGTCGAGCGTATATTCGACATTCGCGACACCGCCCGCCTGCGTGTTGGCAAGATTGGTTTCGAGATTGTCCTGATCGATGCGCAGGAACGGCACGACCAGGTCCTTCTTCACCTCTTGGCCATCCAGGATCTGCTGGGCGACCCAGAAGGCGAGCGTGGACACACCGGGGGCGATCGAGACGGACATGGTCTCGTAGCCGCTGGCATCCTTCTCTTTCTTCCACCAGGCAAGTTCATCCTGGCGGTTGCCCATGACGATCGTCGGCATGGGGCGCTTGGCGGCGGCAAAGGCCTGAGCGGCACCGTAGCCGTCACCGCCCTGGGTCACGACTGCGGCAATATCGGGAAGGCTCGGCAGAATGCCGGCGACTGCACGCTGGGCGACATCCTGAGCCCAGTCGCCATGAACCGAACCGACGATCTTGAACTGCGGGTATTTGGCGGCGGCATCGTGGATGCCGGCCGAGATCTCGTCATCGACCGAGACGCCTGCAAGGCCGCGGATTTCCAGCACATTGCCGCCTTTCGGCATCTTCTTGGCAAGATATTCGATCTGGCTGGCACCCATGCCTTTGAAATCGACGGCGATGCGCCACGCGCAGGGTTCGGTGACGATGCCATCGAAAGAAACGACGACGATCTTGGCATCGCAGGCTTCCTTGATCGCGCCGTTCAGCGCAGTCGGCGAGGCAGCATCGATGACGATCGCGTCATAGCCCTGCAGGATCATGTTCTGGATCTGGGCGGCCTGCTCGGTTGCCTGGTTTTCAGCCGTCGTGAACGGATCGGCAGCGGCAACGACACCGGCCTTGACCGCTTCGCCCGTAACCTTCTGCCAGCTCGTCAACATGGCCTGGCGCCAGGAATTGCCGGCATAATTGTTCGACAAGGCAATTTTCTTGGATGACGTATCTGCAAAGGCAGCCCCCGGCGCGGCAACGCAAGCGATGACGGCGGACGCCATAAGCATCTTGGCAATATTCATTTTTTCCTCCCAAAGCGCCTGTACTTCATCTTCCAGGCCAAGATTTTCGAGCGCGCTCCTCAACGAACGATCGAAAATAATATTTGCACTGAAGGTTGCCCTGTCAGTAGAAACAGGATGTCCGAGATTGTGACGCTTGTACAGGCGCTTAAAGGGCGGGACCTTGCGGGATCCCGCAGAAAAGATGCGCAAATCCGCAAGACGGATCTCTCGGATAGGCGCTTAATAGAGCCGGAAATTTGCATGCTGCGAGCGACCGGAGGAGCATAGGTCGGCGCATTGCCTGGGAGGGCGTATCTTGCGCGATCTGGCGCCGCAATCGGTCTTCGACCACTATCTCAACATATCGAGGCTTCTTGCCGGCCAGCTCGACTTTCACTCGGTCATCCAGGCGGTCGCGGCCGAGATCAGCCATGTCATCCCGCATGACCATCTGGATGTCTGCATCATCCTGATGGACGAGCAATTTCATACCGCCTACGAGAGCGGCTTGGAAACAGACTGGGGTCGCCGTTTTCCCGCACCTGTGAGCAACAGCCCCATCCGCACGCTTCTGTGGGGCGAGACCGATTACCTCTTGACCGACGATGCCTGGAGTGACCCACAATTCCATTTTCAGGGAGCTTTCTCGCATCCGATCTTTCATCAATCGCTGCACAGCCGTCTGCACGTGCCACTTAAAGTTCAGGGTCATGTCATCGGCGCTCTGTCCTGCTCCAGCCACCAGAGCGGCTTCTACACTATGCGAGATATCGAAAGTGCCCGCGTAATTGCCGATCTGCTGGCACCACATTTCTTCGCAATCCGCGCCGCCGACCAGGCGAAACGATCTGCCATTGTCGAAGCCGAGGCCCGCGCTCGCGAAGAGGGTTTGCGCCTTGGCGCCCTTAAGCTGACCGAGGCGCTGGAGGCCGAACGGCAGCGCATCGGCATGGACCTGCACGACCAGATTCTCGCCGATCTGACCCGCCTCTCCCGGCGCCTGGAACGGCTCGCGCGCCAGCCCGATGTCACCGGTGAAGCGCTTGAGCCGCTCTTTCGCGGGCTGCAGCACAGCATGCATGATCTTCGCCAGATCATCGAGGAGGCCAAGCCCTCCGTCCTTCAGCTGTTCGGCTTCGCGCAGGCGATTGAGAACCATCTCGAACGGTCTATCCAGGAGAGCGGCGCGACTTTGACCTGGACACTGAACGACGAGACTGGCGGCGCGATCGACTGCCTTGAACAGTCGGTGTCCATTGCCCTGTTCCGGATCGCGCAGGAGGCCATCAACAACGCCATTCGCCACGCCCAGGCCGGCAACATCGCGGTTCATCTGAAAGCGGCCGAAAGTGCAGTCACCATTGATGTCGTGGATGACGGTGTCGGACTTGGAAATACCCGGAGATTATCGGGTGGCGGTATCGAAAATATGCGGACGCGTGCGCGCCTGATCTCAGCGCGCTTCACGATCAAGGCCGCAGCTGCCTCCGGTGGAACGATCGTCAGTGTCAGCCTTCCTGCCAAGGCGCCGGCGGTCGGAGGAGCTGCCGCATGAAGGTTCTGATCATCGAGGACGATCCGCTCCATCGCTCCTATCTCAATGAAGCGATCCGCGCCGCACTTCCTGAATGCGATGGCGTGCTGGAAGCAGAAAATGGCAATACGGGCGAACGGCTGGCGCGCGATTTGAAGTCCGCCCATATCGTCATGGATCTGCAGATGAGCCAGCGCAATGGCATCGAGGCGGCCCGCACCATATGGAAGGAGCGACCGGAAACGCGCATCCTTTTCTGGTCGAACTATTCGGACGAGGCCTATGTTCGCGGCGTTTCGCGCATCGTGCCTGCCGGCGCCGTCTACGGATACGTCCTGAAATCGGCTTCGGACGATCGCCTGAAGCTGGCGCTTCGCAGCATCTTCATCGAGAGCCAATGCGTGATCGACCGCGAAGTGCGCGGCATGCAGCAAAAAAGCCTCGGCAATGTCAACGGCTTCACCGAAGCCGAGTATGAGATCCTGATCGATATCGCCCTTGGATTGACCGATCGTGCGATCGCCCACAGGCGCAATCTTTCGGTCCGCAGCGTCCAGAACCGATTGCAGCAACTCTATGTGAAACTCGGCGTCTATCAGCCGCTCGGCGGTCAGGATGATGATGGCCGTTTCAATCTGAGAGCGCGCGCGGTCGCCGTGGCGCTCTTAAGAAAACTGCTCAACCACAGCGCGCTCGAACGTGCGGAAGCCGATCTTTCCGCTTGGCTGGCGCGCCAACCACGCGACTGAAAACAAGCCTCGCCCACCGACGTCGATCTTGCTTGACGTCCTCCCTCGAATAATTGTCTATTGCTAGCAATAGACATTAATCCAACCATACGGAACTTCCCATGTCCGCCGTTTCGCCTGTCATCCTGCTCAACTCAATCGACGATGTCGCGGTCGCTCGCGTGATGATCCGCGCCGGCAGCCCGACCGGCATCGACGGCTTGATTGCTGCAGACCAGATCCCGCGTGGCCATAAGGTGGCGGTTCGCGACATCCAGGCCGGCCAGGAGATCCGCAAATTCGGCCAGCCGATCGGCGTCGCGACACAGTTCATTCCGGCCGGCGGCCACGTCCATCTGCAGAACCTGGCGGTGATCGAATCCGATCATCCCTATCAGTTCAGCGTTGATATCGAAGAGACCGGCATGCTGCCGCGCGAGGACTGTCGGACCTTCATGGGCTTCGACCGCGGCGCAGGCGGCGTTGGGACGCGCAATTTCATCGGCATCATCACGACGGTCAATTGCTCGGCAACCGTCTCGAAATATATCGCCGAACATTTCAATCGCACCGGCGGGCTCGAGGGCTTCGACAATGTCGATGGCGTGGTGGCGCTCACTCACGGCGGCGGCTGCGCCATCAACACCCAGTCGGAGGGCTATCGCTACCTGGCCCGTACCCTGCAGGGCTATGCGCGGCATCCGAATTTCGGCGGCATCCTGATGATCGGGCTTGGCTGCGAAACCAATCAGATCGCGCCCATCCTGGAGCATTACAAGCTGGAGGAAGGAAACCGGCTGCGCACCATGACGATCCAGGATCTCGGCGGCACCCGTAAGACGATCGCCGCCGCGTCGGAGATGATCAAGGACATGCTGCCGGAGGTCAATTCCGCCACGCGCACCGTCCAGCCGCTTTCGGGCGTCAAGCTCGCCCTGGAATGCGGCGGCTCCGATGGCTATTCAGGCATTTCGGCCAATCCGGCGCTCGGCTATGCCTCCGATCTCCTCGTGCGAAATGGCGGCACCTCGGTTCTGGCGGAAACGCCGGAGATCTATGGAGCGGAACACCTGCTGACGCGCAGAGCGGTCACGCCCGCGGTCGCCGAAAAGCTGCTCTCCCGGATCGACTGGTGGCGCGACTATACCCGCCGCAACGGTGCGGAGCTCAACAACAACCCCTCCTACGGCAACAAGCTCGGCGGATTGACAACGATCCTCGAGAAGTCGCTTGGGGCCGTCGCCAAGGGCGGCTCCATGCCGCTGAAGGCCGTCTACGAATATTCGGAGATCGTCGATGAACCCGGTTTCGTCTTCATGGACACGCCCGGCTATGATCCCGTTGCCGTCACCGGCCAGGTCGCCGGCGGCTGCAATGTGATCTGCTTCACGACGGGACGAGGCTCCGTCTCCGGCTTCAAGCCGGCACCCTGCGTCAAGATCGCCACCAATACCGAGATGTACAACCATATGCGCGAGGATATGGACATCAACTGTGGCGACATCGTTAGTGGCGACGACACGATCGAGGCGGCGGGCGAACGTATCTTCGAGGAAATCATCGCCGTCGCCTCCGGCAAGAAGACGCTGAGCGAGACCTTCGACTATGGCGACAATGAATTCGTCCCCTGGCAGGTCGGCGCCATCACCTGATACCGCCGCGCATTAGAGGATGAAACTGTATTCGTCCGGCTGATAATGGTCGCGGATATAAGCGGCACGCGCCTGCACATTGGGCTGCGAATTGCTGATGTGATCGCGCATGGCTTTGCGAAGTCCCTCCTCGTCCCGCTTTTGTACCATCTTGAAGACACCGATATGCTCGGACAGGAAGGGCTCGTATTCCGGCCTTTTGATGCGGCTGCCGATGATGTGCTTGCTGAGGGTCAGGATGCAATGCGTCCGCTTCAGGATGCTCAGGAACTCCTTGTTCGGGCAAGCCTGCAAGCTGCGCAGATGAAGGTCCAGTTCCAGTTCGTACATGGTCGAGGCCGATACATCGGGGTAATCCGCGAGCGCCAGCACCAGCCGTGAAAGCATCCTATCGACATGTTCGTTCGAAAGTCCGCCCAAGGCGCTTGCGAGCGCCACCGGCTCGATTTGCTCGCGCACCTCGTAGAGGTCGCGAATGCGCTGGCTGTCCAGCGGTACGATCGACCAGCGGAAATTATCGTCCTTCTCAGTGATGCCAAGCGTTTCGAGTTTCAGCAGCACATCGCGTGCTACCCCGCGCCCGACGCCGAAATGCCGCGCGAGCTCGTTTTCATTGATGCGATAACGGCCGAAGAAGGAGCGATAAACAACGATGCTTTCGACATCTTCATAGAGCGCCTGCCAGGCGAAGATTGGCCTGTCGTCATCCTCGGCGAACAATTTGCCAAGATAGTCCGCAAGTTTGATCCGCTTCGGAAGAGTCCCCGTCTTGCCGACAATAAAACCGCGACCGTCAAACCGTGTGATCAATCCATCCTCGAAGAGGAGCTGCAGCGCCTGGCGTACCGGCGCCCGGCTGCTATCTATCAGGTCCGCAAGGGCAGCCTCGGTCAGCACTGCGCCCTCGGGCACCGTCCCATCGAGAATCTCGGCCTTCAGCCGCCCGAAGAGCTCCTCATAGAGACTGGTTTTGCGCGAACCGCCATTCCCTAACCGTGATATGCCCATGTCGTCCCATGTTTCGCGTCCGAGTCTGTAACTTCTATGGAGAGCATCTCGCTAACAATAGAAGCGCAACGATTCCAAAGCGGCTCCGATATCTGAGCGAAAATTCGATTGCCTTCCTCACCGTGTTTAGAACCACTGACGTAAATATCCATAACACGCTTTCGATACCTTCACGAAAATCCGATATGGCTGGTCGGGCTCGAAACTCGCCTAAAAGCAAGTCGCGCCCGGCATGTCCTGGATTTCGGCTTCAATCGTTCAGTTGCCCTCGAGCTTCTTCGGCTCGATTACCAGATTTCGCTCATCCAGAGGCGTTATCCGGATATTTTCACTGAATAAGAGACGCCAAGCCGATACCGATCATGCATATCAGCAGCCCCGCAGAGACGAAAAACAGGACCAGAGGTGTATAATTTGACATCAGGTCCTCCTTTCGAAGTCACGCTGCGTGTCGCCGTGGAGGGAAAGCAAATTACCCTTTCTGGGTATTGAAGCGGTTCATGGCATTCCGCTCCTCACCAGAACCGAACGAAGGCTCGCCGTCTAAATCTACGCGGGCGTGCGCTTTTGGTTCCGCGAATCGTCGGGATGTTTAGGCTAATCCATCTCACTCGCCTCCGTAGCCGCAGATCCAATGCCAATCCTTGCCGAAGGGCGAAAATTCCCATGGCCGACATATCAGCCAAGGGAATGCCTCCTGCCGATAGCTGAAGCCTATCCAGAGGCAGCCTATCATCGGGACCCACCGATCGACCCTGCCATCTCTCGATCACCCAATGCTTCGCTGCCTCAGGACGTATAATTTCAGGAGCGCTTCGCACGGCATGATCTTTCATTGTGCAGCCGTCGATTGAAACATCATTGCTCGATCTAATAATCCATTAAAAATATAGATTAAGACAATTGATATTGCCGACGACCCACGAGGACAGATGTCTTACGCCCTGAGTTTTCTCGACAAGAGCCCGATTGATGGCGCCGAGCGGGCGTCGCAAGCATTGCAGCGCAGCCTGGCGCTTGCCAGACGAGCTGAAGAATTGGGCTATCGGCGCTTCTGGGTTGCCGAGCATCACAACTCCCCCAAACTTGCAAGCTCTTCCCCCGAAGTATTGATCGGCTACCTGCTGGCACATACGAGGCGCATCCGTATAGGCTCCGGCGGCGTGATGCTGCAGCATTACAGCGCCTACAAGGTTGCCGAGAACTTCAACCTACTGGCGGCGCTAGCGCCGGGACGTGTCGACCTTGGGGTCGGCAAGGCCCCGGGCGGGCTTCCGCTTTCGACCGGGGCTCTTCAGAAAGCATACGATCCTGCGCGCAAACCATCGTTCGAAGCGCAATTGGCCGAACTGGATGGCTTCTTGCGGCACGAACAGGGCACGGAAGGCAAGGCAGAGGACCTTGCCGCTTTTCCAGCACCCGACGAGCCGCCCGGCCGCTTCCTGCTCGGCGCGAGCCCCGATAGCGCGAGATTGGCCGCTCGTCTCGGCTGGGGTTTTGTCTATGCGGGCCACATCCATGGTGACGATGAAGCGATCTCGCAATCGCTGTCGGCCTATCGACAGGCGGGTGGCAAGACTGCACTGCTTGCGGTCAGCGTGGTCACAGCGCAAACGACCTCGCTTGCCGAGGGTCTCGTCGGCGACACGCGCCGGTTCCACCTGCAAATCAAGGATGGACAAAGCGTCAATGTCGGCAGCCGCGAGCAGGCGCTCGAATATGTCCGCCAGGCAGGCGCGACCGACTATCGGATCGAAGAGAGAAGTCCACGCGTCATTCGAGGAACGCCGGCCGACGTCCATCTGGAGCTGCAGCGCCTCCACAAGGGATTCGGCATCGAAGAATTTGTGATCGACTGCCCGGTCTCCGAAGGTGCCCACCGCCTCAACACCATCGAATTGCTGGCCGGCACGCGCACGGCCGCTGCGGCCTGATTGGGAGGCGATCCAAGATGACATCGGCAAAATGACATGGGAAAGAATGCCGTGGTAACCAGAAGAGATTTTCTGAAGAGTTCAGCGATTGCTGCTCTGTCTCTGTCTGCCGGACTGCAAGCGTCTGAAACGCTGGCGGATGACAAGCCTGCGCGCGGCGGGTCCCTGATCTGGGGCGTCGAGACAGAACCGACCACGCTCAATCCGCATCTGAACGGCCAGGCCAAGGCGAAACTGGTTCTGCGCAATGCCTACGAATGCCTTCTCGCCCGCTCCCCGGATGGCGGTTATGTGCCTTGGCTGGCGAAAGACTATACGGTATCCGAGTATGGCAGGACCTATACCTTCAATCTCCGCGATGACGTGAGTTTCAGCGACGGGGAGAAATTCGACGCTGCAGCCGTCGTAACGAACTTCCAGAAACTGAGGGAGCCAATCTATTCCGGCAGCATCAGTGCCGGCCACGTCTCACATATTTCCGAGGCAATCGCGCTCGATCCTCATACGGTCGTACTCAAGCTCAACGATGTTTATGCCCCTTTCCTCGATGGCGCGACCAGCATCGAGATCATCTCACCGAAATCATTCTCATCACCGCAGCTGAAGGCAGGCGGGCCTGACATTGCAGGCACTGGCCCTTTCATCCTCGATCGCTATGTCAAAGGTCAGGAAATCCGTTTCGTTCGAAACGCGGCCTATAATTGGGCTCCCGGCAATGCCGGTCATCAGGGGCCGGCCTATCTCAATGAAGTGGTCTATCGCTTCCTGCCTGAATCGGCGGTTCGAACCGGCGCACTCACCTCCGGCCAGGTGCATGTCATCGAGGGCATTTCCGGCAATGACGCAGCACTTTTCCGCGACAATCCCGATTTCACCTATCAAAGTGCACTGAATACCGGCACGCCTTATACGCTTTACCTGAATGTCACCAACACCTCGACGAGCGAGGTCAAGATACGCAAGGCCTTTCTGGCAGCGATCGATGTCGAGCGGATCATTCAGTCCGTCTACCGTGGTGAGCGCAAGCGCGCATGGGGTGTCCTGACGCCTGCAGACACGGATTTCTACGACAAGAGTATCGAGGGCAGCTATGGCTTCGATACCGAGCTTGCCAACAGATTGCTCGACGAGGCCGGGTGGACGAGCAAAGACGGCGACGGCATCCGGATGAAGGATGGCAAACGGCTGACGATCGAGATCGTCCAGTCGCAGGCGACCTTGCGGGACCAGCGCGACGTTCTTCTCGAGGCCGTCCAGGCACAGGCCAGACAGAATGCCGGCATCGATGTCGTCTTGCACTATGTCGACGCCGGAACCTATGCCAACAGGCAGAACGACGGCCAATACGGCATCATTCCGAACTCCACCACGACGCAGGAAAACGGCCTTACCCTCTATTTTCACTATCTGCCGCGTGAGAAGGGCGGATCGATCAATTACAGCCGCACCGTGGCGCCTGAAATATCCGCCTGGCTTGCCGAGGGCGCCTCTACGCTCGACGTCAAGAAGCGCTTCGATATCTATTCGGCGCTCCAGCGTTTCGCACTCCGCGAGCAGGCGCTCGGCCTGCCGCTCTATGTTCCCGAAGATCAGATTGCAGCAACGGCTGCCGTCAAGGGAGCGGGATTCCGTCCCTTCAAGCGCCTTCCCGAAAACGCCTACGACATCTGGCTCGATCAACCAGCCTGAGCGGCGGCTATTGATTATTTCAAGGAGATACTCGGAAATGCTTATGCGCAGACATTTTCTTGGCCTGACGGCAGCCATGCTTGTGACGGGGGCGCTGCCGAGCCTTGGCATGGCTGGGGACGGCACGCCGATCAACGGCGGCAAGCTGACATGGGGCGTCGAGACGGAACCGGCCACGCTCAATCCGCAGCTCAACGGGCAGGACAAGACCAAGCTGCTGCTGCGCAACGCCTATGAGTCGCTGCTGGCGCGGACTGCAGATGGCGGCTACGTTCCCTGGCTTGCAACCGAATACAAGATCGCCGACGACGGCAAGACCTACACGTTCAAGCTTCGTGACAATGTCACCTTCACCGACGGGCAGAAGCTTGATGCACAGGCAGTCATCACCAATTTCACCAAGCTCAAGGACGCGGCCTATAGCGGCAGCGTGAGCGCCGGCCCGGTCTCGCGCATCGTCGAAGCAAAGGCACTGGACGACCATACCGTCTCCTTCACGTTGAACCAGGTCTATGCGCCCTTTCTCGATTATGCCGCGAGCCTGGAAATCCTTTCGCCCGCGGCCTTCAATTCGACGCAGCTGAAATCCGGCGGACCGGAGATCGCGGGAACTGGTCCCTTCGTCCTGAAGCGCTATGCCAAGGGACAGGACATTCAGTTCGTCAAGAATCCAGCCTATAACTGGGCACCCAAGACGTCGGCTCATAATGGTCCGGCCTATCTGGACGAGGTGACCTACCGCTTCCTGTCCGAATCTTCCGTTCGGACCGGGGCACTCACCTCCGGCCAGGTCGACGTGATCGAAGGGATCGCCGGCAACGATGCCAGCCTTTTCAAGGACAATTCGGACTTCAGCTATCAGACGGCCCTCAATACCGGCACGCCCTATTCGCTGTTCCTCAATGTCACCTGGGGACCGACCCAGGATCTCAAGGTGCGCAAGGCTCTGATATCAGCGATCGACGTCGATGCGGTGCTGAAAGCCGTCTATCGCGGAGAACGCACCCGCGCATGGGGCATCACATCGCCGATCGATCCGCAATTCTACGACAAGAGCATCGAGGCGGCATATAAACCCGATCCCAAAGCGGCAAATGCGCTCCTTGACGAGGCTGGCTGGAACGCGCGGGACGCCGATGGCTTCAGGACGAAGGACGGCAAGCGGCTGACCATCGAGGTCATCCAGGCTCAGGCGACGGTGCGCGATCAGCGTGACGTCCTGCTGCAGGCCCTGCAGGCACAGGCACGCCAGAATGCCGGCATCGACCTCAAGATCGTCTTCGTGGATGCCGGCACCTATACCGATCGGCGCAAGACCGGTCAGTTCGGCTCGATCGCTAATTCCAATACGCCGACGGATGCGATCGACATCGAGTATCACTATCTGCCGCTCGATAAGGGCGGCAGCATCAATTACAGCCGCGCCTTCGCACCCGAACTGTCGCAATGGCTGAACGAGGCCGCTTCGACGCTGGACCAGAAGAAGCGCTTCGATCTCTATTCGAAGCTGCAGCGCTTCGCCATTCTCGACCAGGCCTATGCCCTGCCGCTCTACGAGCCCGAGGACCAGGTGGCGGCTGCAAGCTATGTGAAGGGCATCAGCTTCCGGCCCTTCAAGCAATTGCCGGAGAGCGCCTACGATATCTGGCGCAGCGAATGAACCGTACCGTCAACACATATCCCCGACAACGCGAGCCGTCGGGGCGGTGGAGGAGTGACCGAGCATGAGTGCTGACAATACGACGGCTTTCGAGCAGAGCCCTTCGGCCTGGTTTTCGCGCAGGCGCCGGCTGAAGCGCAACAGCCTGACATCGCAGATTCTAGTGCGGATTGGATCAGCCATTGCGGTCCTATGGGCAGCGGTGACGCTGAGCTTCATCAGCATCCATCTGGCGCCCGGCGATATTGTCAGCCTGTTGATCGGCGAGCAATTGCGCACGCCGGAGGTAGAAGCGGCCATCCGCCTCGAATGGGGCTTGGACAAGCCGTTGCTGGCGCAATACCTGACCTATCTCCTGCGGGTTCTGCACGGCGATTTCGGACGGTCCTATATCCTGCAGACGGATGTTTCCGGCCTCGTTTTATCGCAGATGCTGCCGACATTGAAGCTTACTGCAGCCGCTCTCGTCGTTGCCGTCGTCTTCGCCGTTGCCAGCGCTCTGCTCACAGCCGGCAAGCGCTTGCCCCGCAGCATCGCGGGCAGTCTTGAACTGATCCTCATCTCGACGCCGTCCTTCTGGCTCGGCATCCTATTGCTATTCGTCTTTTCATTCACGCTGAAGATCTTTCCGGTGGCCGGTGACCGGACGTTTTCGGCGCTGGTCCTGCCGGCGCTCTCGCTTGGCCTTTCGCTCGGCGCCGTCATCGGACAAGTGCTGCGCCAAGGGCTCGAACAGGCCCTGGAAGAACCCTTCATGCTGACGGTCAAGAGCTGGGGCGCCAATGACTTCGTGCTGAGGCTGCGTCACGGCTTGCGGCACGCCGCACTTCCCGCCGTGACGCTCGCCGGTTGGCTTGTCGGTAATCTGCTGTCCGGCGCCGTCATCACCGAAGCGGTGTTTGGCAGGCCCGGGCTTGGGCGGATTACAGTCGACGCCGTGCTGACGCATGACCTGCCCGTGGTGCTCGCCGTCGCCATCCTGTCGGCCTTCATCTACGTCATCCTCAGCACGCTGGTCGACGTGCTTTACCTTCTGCTCGATCCCCGCCTGCGCAATCAGAGTGCGGAGGTCGGCCATTGAGCATCTCCTCTTCTCCCGAACAGGAAACCGATCAGCGCCAACAACGACTTTATTGGCGCGTCGCAAATCCCGGGTTTACCCTTTCGGCGATTTTCCTGCTGCTGGTGGCGATCGCAACCATCTGGCCACAAGTTCTGACCACTGCCAATCCGATCGCAGCCGATCCCTTGCAGGCACAGCTGCCGCCGTCGACGCAACATTGGTTCGGCACGGATCATCTCGGCAGAGATGTCTTCTCGCGGGTTGTTTACGGCGCGCGTTACTCCATCCTCATCGGCGTCAGCGCCGTCGCCATCGCGGCGATCGTCGGAGCCTTTCTCGGGCTTCTGTCGGGCCTTGCCCGCGGTCTCGTCGATGAGGCCATCTCGCGCTTTCTGGATGTAATTTCGTCGTTTCCGGACCTGCTTTTGGCTCTCGTGCTGATCTCCTTTACAGGACCCGGCACGGTCAACCTCATCTTCGCGCTCGGCCTTGCCTCCGTGCCGCGCTTTGCGAGGGTCGTGCGCGCGCAGACCTTCGTGATCGCCAAAAGTGGTTACGTGGAGCAGGCAAGAACATTCGGGCTGAGACGCAGCGTGCTGGTGGCCCGCCATATCCTGCCGCATGCGCTCGCCCAAGTGCCTATCCTGGCGACGATCGGTCTCGGGACCACGATCATACAGGCCGCAGGCCTGAGCTTTCTCGGCATGGGTCCGCAGCCACCCGCCCCGGAATGGGGAGCAATGCTGGCCGAGGCACGCAATTATCTTCGCGTGGCGTGGTGGATCGGCGTCTGGCCAGGTCTCGCCATCACGCTGACGGTCATCTCCATAAGTGTGCTTGGAAGACGCTGGCAACTTGCATTTGAAGGCAGGAGGCCATCGTGACACCGGTGCTCGACATCCGCAATCTGACGATCGGCTTTCCGCGGGATGGCCGCGACAACAGGGTGGTCCACGGCTTCGATCTGAGGATCGACAAGGGCGAAGCCGTCGCGCTTGTCGGAGAATCCGGCTCCGGTAAATCGGTGACGGCGCGCTCGATCATCGGCTTGGCCGGGCCGGATGCTGTTGTCGGCGCCGACCGTTTCGATGTCGACGGAAACGATGTTCGCGACTTCGATGAAAGGCAATGGCAGCGCCTTCGCGGCGAAAAAATCGGCTTCGTTCTTCAGGATGCCCTTGTCTCCCTCGACCCGCTGAGGCGGATTTCGCAGCAACTGTCCGACGCCTTCGGCGGGCGCGGTCTCTTTCGCCGGCCCGATCGGCGCGAAGACAGCCGCCTGCTGCTGCAGTCGGTCGGCATCCCCGATCCGGATCGGCGGCTGCCGCAATACCCGCACCAGCTTTCGGGCGGCTTGCGCCAGCGCACTCTTATCGCCACGGCAATAGCACGCGGGCCTTCACTGCTGATTGCCGACGAGCCGACGACGGCGCTGGATGCGACGGTTCAAAAGCAGATCCTCGACCTGCTGCTCGAACGACGCAAGGCCGGCCATACGCTGCTCCTGATCAGTCATGATCTGGCCGTCGTCTCCCATCTTGCCGATCGCGTGCTTGTCATGAACGACGGCCGGATTGTCGAAGAGGGTTCGACGGAACAGATACTGAAGAGCCCTCGCCATCCCTATACACGGCAATTGCTGGATGCCGTGCCTTCGGCCGCCTCTAAGGGGTTCCGGTTATCGCCAGCATCCGTCACACAGGCGGAGAGCGAGCTGGTGCAAGCCGCCCCGAGACCCAATGCATGGCAACGCGTCCCCTTGCCTGCAAAAGCAATCGATCGCCACCACCACATTCTGTCAGCCCGCAATCTCGTCAAACGCTATGGCGGATCGGACGGCATCTTCGCCGTCAACGACGTCTCCTTCGACCTCGCAGCCGGCGAAGCCCTCGGCATCGTCGGTGAATCCGGTTCCGGCAAGACAACGGTCGCGAAGATCGTTCTTGGCCTTGTCGAACCGGATCATGGATCGGTTCGTCTTGACGGCGGCGGCTGGAGCAATGTCACCGAGGCCGCGCGCCGCGCCAGGCGCTCCAGCATGCAGCTCATCGCACAGGATGCGCTCAGTTCCTTCGATCCGCGCTATACGGTCGAGAAGATCATCGGCGAAAGCCTCGATAGTGCCGGCATCTTCGGCGCCGCGCGCCGCGAACGCGTGCTTGAGGTGCTCGACGCGGTTCGTCTGAGCGAGGCGTTCCTGAAGCGCTATCCACGCGAGCTTTCCGGCGGCCAACGTCAGCGCGTCGCCATCGCACGCGCCTTTGCGCCGCGCCCGCGTCTTCTCGTGGCCGACGAGCCGGTCAGTGCGCTCGACGTATCGGTGCAGGCGCAGGTGCTCGATCTTCTGGCCGAACTTCAGGCCGCATCCGGAACCTCACTCCTCTTCATCTCCCACGATCTCGGCGTCATCCATCACCTGACGGACCGCGTTCTCGTGATGAAAGAGGGACGCATCGTCGAAGCGGGCGCGGTGGAGGATGTCTTCACCAAACCACATCACAGCTACACTCGCACGCTTTTGGAAGCGGTTCCGGCCCTGCCCTGAAAAGCACAATTCCAACACCGGCCGAGGCCGGAATTTCAAACGATCAAGGAAATTCGCGATGACCCACAATCGTCCCCGACGCCTGAAGACATTCACCGGAGCGAGCAGCGTCATTTCCGCCGGAAACGACACAAGCCCCGTCACCGGCATCAAGCGTGCCGTCGAGCTCGCCCGTAAGGCGGAAGCGGAAAAGATCACCGGGCTGTTCACGGCCGATCTGCTCCATATCGACCCGGCGGGACTTGCCGGAACCGCCGGCATTCAGGAGCCGATCATCGCTCTTGCCGCCTTGAGCCAGGTGACCTCACACATCGGTCTGATCGCCACCGTCTCCACCACCTTTCACTATCCCTACAATCTGGCTCGCCAGATCGGCACGCTCGACCATGCAAGCGGCGGGCGCGCCGGCTGGAATGCCGTGACCTCCTCTGTCGGCGAAGAGAATTTCGGCGAGACGTTACCAAGCCCGGAGGAACGCTATGAGCGGGCTGCTGAATTCATCGAAATCGTCAATGCGCTTTATGATGCCAATGAACGCAATGCCGCCGAACGCAAGGCGTCTGGTGCAATCGGGATCGATCCGGCAAAATTCCATCCGATTAACTATCGCGGCAAGCATTTCCAGGTCGACGGTCCCTTGAACGTGCCGCCTTTGCCGCAGGGCCGCCCCGTCCAGTTTCAGGCGGGCCAGTCGGAAGCCGGTGTCACCGTCGGCGCGCGATATGCCGAGGTGGTCTATACCTCGCAGCCCAAGCTCGAGGATGCCATCGCTTTCGCCACGGAACTGCGGCGTCGCGCGACAAGCTTCGGGCGCGCAGCCGGCCTCCCCTTCATCATGAATTCCTTCCATTCGGTGATCGGCGATTCCGATGCGGATGTCGCAAGACGCCTGAAGGAGAAGCACGAGCGGATCGACTACGAACAAGGCCGCCTGAAACTGGCGGACATGCTCGGCGGCGATCTCGATCTTTCCGAACTGCCGCTCGACAAGCCCTTGCCGGAGGCACTCCTGCCTGAGGTCACCAGCATCAACCGGCGGCGCGGACGCGTGGAAATCTTCCGCCGCTATGCGCGTGAGGGACTGACCCTGCGGCAGCTCATCATTCAGGCGCAGGAAACGGGCCACTGGTCGGTTGCCGGCACGCCGGAGCAGCTTGCCGATGCGATCGAGGAGCGCTATCGGAGCGGCATTCTTGATGTTCTCTCCCTGCATGGCTTCGGCAATCCGGATCAGGAGGATCTGCTGGTGAACGGGCTGCTGCCCGAATTGCGGCGGCGGTCGATCATCGACACCGATTATGTCGGAGACGATTTCCGCTCTAATCTGGAACTTCCGCCCTATGTAGCCGCAGACGACGCGTTGAACTCGGCCAGGCGCGCCTGATCCGTTCCCGGCCATTGGTCGCAACATCTTGGGGTAAGCCTTTGGGTCGGTCGCCGCCGAATGAATCGAAGATCGTCATGCGACCAGAGCTAGCATTCTCAAATGGGGGAACAAGGGGGAGCCGACCGTGCTTTGATGGCTGGAAGCCTCACTTCGATCGGGGCTTCAGCTGAAACCAGAAGTAACCGTAGGGCTGAAACATAATCGGATAACGATGCTTGCCCACAGCCGGAAATGCCGTCTTCCCAAACAGCTCCTTGGGACGACTGCCTGAATATGGATGTAAGTCGAGCATGGCAGCCTGAGCGATATTTGACAGGTTCGCGACGCAGAGAACACATTCACCGTCATATTCTCTAACATATGCGATGACGGCCGGGTTTTCCGTACTCACAAAGCAAATCGCGCCCCTTGCGAAGGCTTGATGCGCCGATCGGATTGCCAGGATGCGACGGACCCAGTTCAGAAGCGAATGCGGGTCCTTCTCCTGTGCGGCGACATTGATCACCTGGAAGCCGAAACGGGGATTATCGATGAGCGGCAGTGCGAGGGTCTTCGGATCGCCGCCCGAAAATCCGGCATTTTTGCCGCTGGACCATTGCATCGGTGTGCGAACACCATCTCTATCTCCCAAATCGACATTGTCGCCCATGCCGATCTCATCGCCATAGTAAAGCACCGGGCTCCCGGGCAAGGAGAACAACAACATGTGGAGAAGCTCGACGCGACGCCGGTCCTGATCCATGAGCGGTGACAAGCGGCGCCGGATGCCGAGATTCAATCGGGCGCGTTCGTCGGAAGCATAGGTGTCCCAAAGAAAATTGCGCTCGGCCTCGGTGACCATTTCCAAGGTCAGCTCATCATGGTTTCTGAGGAAAATGGCCCACTGGCATTCCTCAGGGATGCCATCGGTCTGCTGCACCATGGTGATGATCGGTTGGGAATTTCCCATTGCAACCGCGGTGAATATTCGCGGCATCAGCGGGAAGTGGAAGGCCATGTGGCATTCGTCCCCTGTTCCGAAATAATCCCGCGCCTGATCTGGCCATTGGTTTGCTTCTGCAAGGAGTATGACGCCGGGGTGGCTCGCCTCAAGCGTCTTTCTGATGTGCTTCAGCAGCCTGTGCGTTTCAGGAAGATTCTCGTTATTGGTGTTTTCTCGCTCCACGAGATACGGAACGGCATCGAGGCGAAAGCCGTCCACGCCGAGATCGAGCCAGAAGCGCATAATATCCAAAACCGCTTCGATGACGGCAGGATTGTGATAGTTCAGATCCGGCTGATGGGAGTAGAAGCGGTGCCAGAAATAGGCGTTCGCAACCGGGTCCCAGGTCCAATTGGATCTCTCGCTGTCGACGAAAATGATGCGCGTTTCCGCGAACTTGTCGTCCGTTTCCGACCAGACGTAGAAATCCCGTTCCGGAGACCCGGCCGGCGCGTCTCGGGCACGCTGAAACCAGGGATGCTGATCAGAGGTATGGTTGAGAACCAACTCCGTAATGACATGCATGTTGCGGGCATGGGCCGCCTCCACGAACCTTCTGAAATCGTCGAGCGTGCCGAATTCCGGGCTGATGCTTTCATAATCGAGCACGTCATAGCCGTCGTCACGGCGGGGAGATGGATAAAACGGCAAAAGCCAGATCGTGTTGACACCTAGCGATGCCAGGTAATCCAGTTTGCGCGTCAATCCGTCGAAATCGCCAAATCCATCTCCATTGGCGTCGAAGAACGACTTCACATGGAGTTGGTAAATGACGGCATCCTTATGCCAGGATGCATAGCGAAGCTCGCGTTCGGTTTCGCTCAATCGGCAGCTCCCTCGGCAACCATTGTTTCGGTCAGGCGCGACAGATTCTGGCCACAAAACTAATACTGCCTGTCGCCTCTTCAAGATTGCCTAGGGGAAATCTACAGCCCGATGCCGATGTTCGCCTCCATGACGGGGAACATGACGGCAGCTCGCTTGTTCGGATTCCAGCGCCGGCAAGCTCAGCCTTTCGGGGTTGCTGGCGGCACCGCGAATTTCAACGAGGAATGCAGCAATGCCCAAAGTTAAATCGAAGAAATGGTCACGGCGCGTCAATGAGACCAGTGATGCTATGGACCTGAAGAAAGGCGTATTCAACGAGCGCAGCGCCAAGAAAATTGCCGATTCACTTAAAGAATCCGCCGAAAGCAGCGACCGCCGCAAATCCAGTCCGTTTAGATCCGCCATGTCGATGTTGAACTTCTATATCAATCGCGCGGGCGATCAGCTTTCGAAATCCCGGCGCGCAACGTTGGAGAAGGCAAAAACCGAACTCCGCAAGGATTTTGGCCGCGATCCGTGAGGCTCGCAATCCTTCTTTGGCTGGCGTCGGCAGATCAATTGCCGATGCCGGGATATTGGCTTTCGCTCAACAGTCGTGCGAGATGGGCAGTATTGCGTGCCAGCATGTTCACTGTGCTGGTGACCTTGTCTGGAACTGCCTCCAGATCGATGAAATTGGTGCTACCCATTGCCTCCCCTACCCAATAGACGACAGCGTTGGCCGGGATCGTGAAACCGACATCATTCAAGGCCTGATAGATTTCCGCGGAGACATGATGAGCGCCGTCTTCGTTGCCGACGACTGCCACGGCGGCGACGCGACCATACGATACCATCCTATGCTGTTCGTCCGTTTCTGACAGAAAGGCATCCATACGTTCCAATGCGCGTTTTGCCACGCTCGACGGCTGTCCCATCCAAATTGGGGTGCCGAAGATCAGAATGTCGGCCGCAAGGATCATCCGGCGGATGCCGGGCCATGCATCCGCCGCACCCTCGTTCGATTTGACACCCGGCAGAATATTGTGGTCGGTGAGACGGATCGTCGCCATCTCCACCTTCTCCTTCGCAAGAGCCTCTCCCACAAGAGAAAGCATTCGATCCGTCGAGGATGTTTCGCTGGAGCCGGTCTTCAAGGTTGCGTTCAGTGCTAAGGCTTTCAGAACCATGATCGTGCTCCTCGTTTAGTCAACGATCCCAACATGGGAAAAAGACTATGGTTCCCGAAGGAGCTCAGCATGCGGATTTTAATCCCTTACTTTAGCCGGCGCGGGACCCGAAAACCATGATACTGTCGAAGATGACCCCTACTTTCGGCCCACCATTTCGAGCAGGATGTCCAAGCCGCGCTGATATTTTGCAGCGTCCTTGCCTATCTGCTCGCTTTGCCAAAGATTGTCCTCAAGGTCGGCCCGCTTGACGGGCCAAGCCAACGCATTCGCTGCCGCACGATGGATGAATTGCTCGTCCGGCTCGCCCGGCCGCCGCGTCAAGGCATCGACGGCAGATAGAATCCTTGCCGGGAAGCCCTCTTCTTTCAGGCGATCGAGCGTCCACCCTCTTCCCTTTTCGACAACATCATGAAGATATGCAACCGTACGGGCCTCATCACCGGAAACCAGCAGCGCGACGCGTTGGCAATGTTCAAAGAAAGGCCGTCCAGTCTTGTCCGTCTGCCCTTCGTGAGCCTCGAGCGCGATATGGATGGCTTGGTCAAGATGTTTCACGGTAAGGGCTTTCCGGGTCGTTGATATCCCGTGCTGGAGGATTAGCTGAAAGACGGCTCCTCTTCCTGCTCAATCCAAGTGGACAGCCAGAGAACCCTGTTGACCGCGGATAGTTCCTCCGTCTCGCAATAGAAAAACATCGAGCAAGCTCAATTGCCCTATCGGATTTGCGATTCTGCCATGCTGACGCCGGATTTTTCTGATGTGTCTGCGCCAGGTTTAGAAGGGCGCCTCATGGAATTCCTCAATTATTACATTGATCGACCACTGCTGCGCGGCGGATCGGCGGTCATGCACCTATGGCACAGACAGACAGGCCATTCTCCGCAGAAGCTCTCCCCTTTGTGGAACCTCATCGTCATACTTGCCCTTCTGTCGGCATGCGGCTTGTTTTTAAACGGTCCGATCTACGTTTTCGGGCTCGGCACGCTCTTGATGCTTTCGCTTCCGTCACTGCGGTTGTTGGCCCTGGGCCGGGTGGGGCGGATTTACGATATGCGGTCCTATCGGGCGCTCGCGGCGACAGCCACCCGCAAGCGTGAAACGGAATGGGCGACACGCCTGACCGTTTTGTTCACCGCCATCATCTTCCCCTTCTGCGTCTCCGCCGGTGATGAGGCCGCGAGCTCATTCCTGCTTGGCGCCAGCCTTTGGTTTGTGCTGACGGCACCGGCAAAGATGTATCTGGACGCCGCCGAGCCGCCGCCGCCCGGCAACGGCGGCGAGCAGGCTTGGTCGAGGCAGGCAACCGCTGCAGTGTGACGCTTTCAACCTCCACAGGAACAAACCACTCACAATTCCGTTCTCCTTGCAGCAACCAATGGAGAGCGAAATGCTTTATTATGCACTGATATTCCTCGTCGTAGCTTTGATTGCAGGTGCCCTCGGCTTCGGTGGCATAGCAGGCGCATCTGCGTCCATCGCACAGGTCCTGTTCTTTATCTTCCTCATCTTCTTCGTGGTCTCGCTGATCATGAATGTGATGAGACGCTGAGGAGGAAGGCGAAGGAGGATACGATCGTCGAGGCCAGGAAGCCCGGTCTCGTGCTCTGACAGGAAGCTTGGCTGAGACAGAGCTGCTTTCAAAGCACGGGCCGCGAATACGACACTTACGCTCGAACATCATCTGCAGATGGCCAAGCAATTGGGAAAATAGGTCCGAGGCGCCAGGCTCGGAACCGTTGCGCATGACGTCAATCCCATATCGGGCCAATATCGGGAAAGCAGGCCGGTCAGGGCAGCAGCGAAATCCGAAACCGCGGAACAATGGCGTTTCGGCATCGTTGAATATCATCGTGAAAATGGAGCATCCCCATGAGCCCGCGCGCGCAATGGAAAGGATATCTCAAATTCGGGGAGGTCAGCTGTCCGGTCGCGCTCTATACGGCAGTTTCCACCTCGGAACGAATTTCCTTTCATACGCTGAACCGGGCGACCGGCAACCGGGTCAGGCGCGAATTCATCGATAGTGCGAGCGAAAAGCCGGTGCCGCGCGAGGATCAGGTTAAGGGTTACGAAGTCAACAAGGATGATTATATCATCCTTGAGCCCGAGGAAGTCGCCGCGGCGGTGCCGGAAAGCGATAAGGTTTTGCACGTAGAAGCCTTTCTAGCATGCGATGAAATCGATGATGTCTATTTCGACCGGCCCTATTATCTAGCCCCTTCCGCTCCGGCGAGCGCAGAGGCGTTCGCGCTAATCCGCGAAGGAATGCGCAAGAAGCAGGTTGCCGCTATTGCCCGCACCGTTCTGTTTCGCCGCCTTCGGACACTGATGATCCGCGCCCATGGCGCGGGGCTGATCGCCACGACATTGAATTTCGATTATGAGGTTCGCTCGGCACAGGAAGCTTTCGAGGATGTGCCCGATATGAAGATCAAGGGCGAAATGCTCGATCTCGCCAGACATATCATCTCCACCAAGAAAGGCAGTTTCGATGCCAGTGAATTCGACGACCGCTACGAGGCCGCGCTCGCCGAACTGGTAAAAGCCAAGATTGAAGGCAAAAAGATCCCGCAACGCAAGCCGGCGAAAGTCGCCAAGGTTACTGATCTTATGGAGGCTCTGCGCCAGAGCGCCGGCATGGCTGGCCAAGCCAAGGCAGGCGCCAAACACTCTGGCAAGAAATCTGGGGCGACATCCGGCAAGGCGGCAAAATCCCGTACCGCCTCCTCCTCGCGGACACAACGCAAGGCGAGCTGATCATGGCGCTGGAGCTCTATAACCGCAAACGCGATTTCACCAGAACATCGGAACCAAAGGGCCGCGCGAGCAGGAACAAGGCCGCATCAGCCGGCAACAGCTTCGTCATCCAGAAGCACGACGCGCGCCGGCTCCACTATGATTTTCGCCTCGAATTGGATGGCGTGCTGAAGAGCTGGGCGGTGACCAGGGGGCCAAGTCTGGTGGCCGGCGAGAAGCGGCTGGCGGTACAGACCGAAGATCATCCCTTGGAATATGGCGGCTTCGAAGGCACGATCCCGAAGGGCGAATATGGCGGCGGCACCGTCATCGTCTGGGACAAGGGTTCGTGGACGCCGCTTGGCGACCCCCACAAGGGCTTGGCAAAGGGACATCTCGAATTCGAGCTTCACGGAAAAAAACTCGGCGGCCGGTGGCACCTCATCCGCATGGCCGGAAAGCCGCGTGAGAAGCGGGAAAACTGGTTGTTGATCAAAGGAGAGGACGATGCGGCCCGTCCGGAGGGTGCGCCCGATATCCTCGAGGAACGACCGGAATCGGCAAAGACGGGACGGGTTATCGATGAGGTTGCCGGCGAAAAGCCGGGCTGGTCGTCAAAAACCGGCAAGATTGATCGCAGGATAGCCCGAGCCAAGGACGAAAGCTTCAACGACAAGGGCAGGAATAAAAAGAAGCCGAGCAGAGTTGCGCCTGAGCGGGAAGCCGATGCGAAGCCCGTTGAGCCATCCGCCTTGAAGGGCGTCAGGAAGGCTGCTCTGCCGGCATTTGTCGAACCCGCCCTGGCGACGCTGGTATCCAAGCCGCCCACGGGCAAGCGCTGGCTTCACGAGATCAAATTCGACGGCTATCGGCTTGAGGTCCGCATCGAGGCAGGCCGCGTCAAGCTGCTGACGCGCAGCGGCCTCGACTGGACCCAGAAATTCGGCAAGGAGATCGTCAGCGCCTTCAAGGATCTCCCCGTCGGCACAGCCATCATCGATGGCGAACTGGTCGTCGAGCCGGCCGCCGGCGCCTCGGATTTTTCCGCCCTGCAGGCCGATCTCAGCGAGGGGCGCAGCGACCGTTTCGTCTTCTACGCATTCGATCTCATCTACCTCGATGGCTATGATCTAACGGCCTGCCCCCTGGTCAGTCGCAAGGACTTGCTGCAGAAGATCATTCCGTCCGAAACCGGGATCCTCCGCTTCAGCAGCCATTTTGACGAAAATGGCGATCTGCTGCTGAGCCATGCCTGCCGGTTGAGCCTGGAAGGGATCGTCTCCAAGATAGCCAGCGATCCCTATCGCTCCGGCCGCGGCAAGAGCTGGGTCAAATCGAAATGTTCATCACGACAGGAATTCGTCATCGGCGGCTGGGTGCCGTCGACGACATCGAGAAACGCGATCGGCTCGCTGGTTCTCGGCGTCTACGAGCATGGCAAGCTACAGCATGTCGGCCGCGTCGGAACCGGATACACGCACACTGTCGCCGAGCAGCTCTTCAAAAGGCTCGCCCGCCTGAAAGCGGAGGAAAGCCCTTTCGCATCCAGACTGACGGCAGAGGAACATCGCGGCGTGCGCTTCATACGGCCCGACCTGGTAGCGGAAGTCGAATTCCGGGCCTGGACGGCTGATGGCCATCTACGTCATGCTTCCTTCCGTGGCTTGAGAGAGGACAAGAACCCTCTCGACATCGTTCGCGAAACACCGAAATCAGCCGCCAAGACGTCGACTGAAAACCAGTCGCGAACCAGTATCTCCCTGACCCATGGCGATCGTCTCTATTGGCCGGACGAGGGCGTTACAAAGGCCGGACTTGCAGATTACTACACTGAAGTCTGGCGCTACATGGGACCTTTTGTCGTCGGCCGGCCGCTTGCACTCGTGCGCTGCCCGAACGGGATCGGCGGTCAGCATTTCTTCCAGAAGCACGCCTGGAAGGGCATGAACCGGAACATCGCATTGGCAAAGGACCCGCATGGCGAGGAGCCATATGTGAGCATCAATGACCTGAACGGCCTGATCGGCCTCGTACAGGCCGCTGTCCTCGAAATCCATCCGTGGGGATCGATGGTCGCCGATTGGGAAAAGCCTGACATGATCATCATGGATCTCGATCCTGGTCCGAATGTCGCATGGACAGACGTTATCGCGGCCGCGGAAGAGACGGGCGAACGGCTGAAACGGGCGGGCCTGGTTCCCTTCGTCAAGACATCCGGCGGCAAAGGGCTGCACATCGTCTGCCCCTTGGTCGCCAAAGCCGAATGGCCTGCCGTGAAAGCCTTTACCAAGGGCATCGCCGACGCCATGGCCGCTGACAGCCCCGGCCGCTATGTTTCGACCATTACCAAATCGAAACGTCGCGGCAAGATCCTGATCGACTATTTGCGAAACCAGCGCGGCTCGACTGCGGTTGCTCCCTATTCGACCCGTGCTCGTCCGGGAGCTGCCGTCTCCATGCCTTTGTCCTGGGAGGAATTGAGCCCTGCCATCGGTCCCGACTATTTCACCGTGCTCAACGTGCCGACGCGGCTTGCCGCGCTTCGCTCCGATCCCTGGGCCGAGTTCAGGAAAGCCGCAGAACCATTACATCAGCCCGACGCGAAGTGCAGGCGCGGCTCATGACGGGCTCCGTCTTAGCGGCGGAAACCGCATGATGCGGATTATCTTCTCTTGGCACCCTTCTCCCGCGAAAGGCTCTTTCGAAGCGCATCCATGATGCTGATGACATTGCCCGCGGCAGGTACCTCTTCGGGCTTTGCCCTTACGGGGCGCTTGCGACCCTTCTTCTTGGCGGCGATGATATCGAGAAGCTTGTCCTGGACGGGATCCGAAACCATGCCGGGATCCCATGATTTCGTTCGCTCGTCTATCAGCTCTCCCACGAGCTTCATCAGTTTGGTGTCGACCGATTTTGCATGGATATCTTCGAAGTAATCCCTTTCATCCCGGACCTCATCACCAAATCGCAAGGTCCACAGGACGATCCCTTTGTCTCGCGGTTCCAGCATGACGGCACGCTCACGGCGATACATGACGAGCCGGGATATGCCGACCATGCGGCTTGCAGCCATCGCATCACGAATGACGCTGTAGGCTTCCTCGCCGACCGCATCGTTCGGCGTCAGATAATGCGGCGTATCGAACCAGATCCATTCAATGCTGTCGCGCGGTACGAACATCTCGATATCGATCGTTCTGGTACTTTCAAGAGCGACGGCATCGAGCTCTTCATCCTCAAGCATGACATAGTCATTCTCGCCGCGCTCATATCCCTTGACCTCATCGTCTTCATCGACCGCTTTGCCCGTGACGGAATCGACATATTGGCTGACGATGCGGTTGCCCGTCTTTCTGTTCAGCGTGTGGAAGCGAACTTTCTCGTTAACGGTGGTCGCCGGAGCCATGGCGACCGGACATGTCACGAGCGACAGCTTGAGATAGCCTTTCCAGAATGATCTTGGCGCCATGAGTTTTCCTCCACCAGGAAGGGGAACGGTCTTTGGCAGGCATGGTTCCCGACCATCCATTTCGCACTCAACGCATGCTGCCGATCCTCCGGTATTCGTCAGGACAACAGAAGCGGCGGGAACAACGCCGATTCGCCCTAGTTTGAGAACGAGCGGCTAATGGAGGATGCAATCATGGCAGAGACAGAGATCCACGACATGTTCGTCATCGGCCTTCGAAACGCCTATGCGATGGAAAACCAGGCTTTGGGGATAACAAGACCACAACCGTCACGCTTGGAAAATTATCCGGAAGTGCGGCAAAACTTGAACAGCACATCGGCGAAACGGAGGATCAAATCAGGCGGCTCGCACGTATCCTTGAGGATTTGGATGAGGATTATCTCAACCTCAAGGATATGATCCTTTCGTTCACCAGCCCGACGACTGTCATGAGCCATGCAAGCGTAAGCGATGAAGTGCTGAAAGACGCCCTCACCGATTTCGCATTCGAAAACTATGAAATTGCGGCATATAAATCACTGCTGACGATAGCCGATGCCGGAAACTTCGATGAAGCGAAACATGCTCTGCGGCAGAGCTTGGCCGAAGAGCAGGCGATGGCCAAATGGCTTGACGATCATCTGCCGCAGATCACGCGGAAGTTTCTGCTGATGTGGGAAGGAGATGGGCGCCTCGCAAGGTAAGGGTAATCTGCTTATGTCCGGCACGGGGAGCAATTACGGATGATCAGTTTGGCCGATGGCCTGGCTTATGCTGTCCGCGACGGATCTTTTGCGCATCCATGAAGCCATACGCCTCAATCGCAGCGTTGCTCACCTTGCGGAAAAGCTTGTCGCCGCCGCTCGCTCCCTTGGCAAAGGCTTTGCGGCCGAACTCATAGGCGCTATTTCTGGAATCGCATCATCGTCACCGGCCTTCATGACGACCTGCTTCCCGTCATCAGGTGCGCGTCGAGGCAGGCAATCACGAAAGCTGCTCGCGACGCCTCGACGGGAATCTTGTGCGAAACCGCCGCAACGCATTTTTCCGTCGCATGCGCATAGGAACTGCTTCGTTCGCAAGGCCATCTTCGTGACAGGAAATGGATCGCGTCTTCCGGCCCCTGGATCAGACAGCCGTCTCGACTGCTGGTCGCAAGGTAGACTGGTGCGGTCCAAAGCATTTTGAATTCCACATCAATCACATTCTGCATCCAATCCTCCCATGTCGTGGATGCCCCTTCCCTGTGTTCGAACCATATGCGCGGCCGCTTGTTCCCGAAGCCGAGCCTGTTCGGCTATTTTCTCTCTATCGCATCAAGTCCGGAAACCTTTGCCGGCCGCATTTGTTCGTGATCAAGGGTAAAAATTTTCTCTCAAACCATGTGACGCTCACCGAAAGCCCTCCTTTGACGAGCGCATAAAGCCGGCTGCCGTGTATAAGAACCGTGGTTCAGTTCGGTTCACGCGCCAGCGCCTGTAAGCAAGAACCAACCCGGATCGAGAAATGGAAGGTTTAGCGCCCCTCTATAGCCAAATGTTTTCGGGAAAGCGGCTCCTGGTGGCAGAGAGCGGTTACTTTCTGACCGACGAGGTGCGCCAAAAACTGTGCGAGCTTGGAGCGATTATAGTTAGTCCGGTCCATGATCTCGAACATGCGTCCGATCTCATCGAGGCGAATGACTTGGACGCGGCGATACTCGACCTGAATCTCGAGGCGGACCAGGTATTTCCCCTGGTCGAACGGCTCGGCAGGCAAAAGCTTCCCTATCTCTTCGCTCTTGGTGGAGAGCCAATCGATGCAGACACGAACTTTGCGGGTTTTGTGCTATCCGAAAGGCCAGCCGCCCTCGATCATATTGCCAAGGCACTGTTCGGCATACCGGATAAAGATACCTAACGCCATGCATTACCACTCCATGCGTTGAGAAGTGCAGGCATAATCAATGCCTGTCTTCGTCAAGGTGGGCGGCCAGTTGCTGCCGGGCTCGACTGAGCCGGCTTTTCACCGTACCGATCGCACAGCCGAATTTCTCGGCAGCGGCATCATAGGAGCGCCCCTCTATGACAACATATTCGAGCACGACACGGTAAGGTTCCGGCAGCAGATTGCAGGCCTCCTCCATTTCCTTGGCCCGTATCGCCCATTCTTGCGACGGCGGGGCCACCCCGGCGCCGGAAACGCATTTCTTGATTCCGGGAGCCTCGCGCCGGGCAATGCGGAACTTCGTGCAAAACGTATTGCGCATGATCGTGAACAGCCACGATTTCAGCCGGGTGCCTCGATCGAACTGGTTGAGATTGGCCAGCGCTTTCGCCAAAGTTTCCTGCACGAGATCGTCGGCATCGCTGGCGTTTCTATGAAACGATCGGGCGAATGCACGAAGGGCCGGAATAAGCTCCACTATTTCGTTTTGCAGATCGGGAGTGCTGGGGCTATCGGTCACAATTTTTCTCCTTGAAGAACGCGCACAACGACCGTTCCAGCATTGCCGCGCAATGCGTGGTTTCAGCTGCCGTCAATACGCTAGACCGGCACCGGTGGCCTGTGGACCTCGGACAATGCCTTCATTGACCTTGATTTGAGCAGACTTGCTGTTTGCGATGCGTTCGGGAGCTTCGTTGCGATCTTGAGGCTTCGATGTTCCTTGCATCTGCTAGGGGAACGGCTGCATCTTGAGCTTGTTCCATGAGAATCTAAATAAACGTCACAGTCCCAGCGACGCCGCCGCGGAGAGCGAGGCCGACGGGTGTCGGCTATCGTTCGATCGTCCCATTGCGGCGAATCTTGCGCTGGAGAAGCAGAATTCCATAAAACAAGGCCTCCGCGGTCGGCGGGCAACCAGGCACATAAATATCGATCGGAATAATCCGATCGCATCCGCGCACGACAGAATAGGAATAGTGATAATAGCCGCCGCCATTGGCGCATGATCCCATGGAGATCACGTAACGTGGCTCCGGCATCTGGTCATAAACCTTGCGCAGCGCCGGTGCCATCTTGTTGCACACGGTGCCGGCAACGATCATCAGATCCGACTGCCGCGGGCTACCTCTCGGCGCGGCGCCAATGCGTTCCACATCATAGCGCGGCATCGACATCTGCATCATCTCGATGGCGCAACAGGCAAGCCCGAACGTCATCCACATCAGCGATCCGGTGCGCGCCCAACTGACGAACTCGTCCGTGCTCGTGACGAGAAAACCCTTGTCGGCGAGTTCGTTGTTGATCGTTCCCATGAAAGGGTCACCAGTCGGCGCCTGGCCGGGATGTTGAAAATCTCTGATGACAGGCCGGTCTTTGTAGGAAGACATGGTCGGCTCTCCCGTGGAAAGCTCCCGAACTCGCGCGGAACAGGCTTGTTCCCGGCATGGGTGCCCTTCGGTACGCGTGATCATCCTTGTCTTTCGATACTTCGATGCCTTCAGAGTGAAACCAAACAAGCTGCGCTACGTTTGTTTCCGTGAGGAAATGTCATGCATTCAATCGAACAGCGCGACGGCCGGACTTCGAAACTACATCCTGCTTCTCTGACTATTCTCTGCCTGGGCGTGATCGTTGCGCAGGTCGACACATCGGTTGTCAATCTGGCTGTCCAGCCAATCGGCAAGAGCCTCCAGGCTTCCGTGACCCAGATGCAGTGGGTCGTCGACGCCTACAATCTCGTCTACGCTGCGCTTCTGATCAGTGGCGGTCTGCTTGCCGATCTTTACGGGCGTCGGCTGATTTTCATCATCGGCTGCGTCATCTTCACAGTCGCAAGCCTTGGATGCGCCTTGGCTCCGACAATCACAATCCTGATCGGCGCCAGAGCGATAACCGGCCTCGGATCGGCCCTTCTGATACCGGCCTCTCTCTCGCTTATTCGAGTGATCTATCCAGACGAGCGGATTCGCGGACGAGCGCTCGGTATCTGGGCCGGCTGCAACGGCATGTCGCTTGCAGTCGGGCCAAGCCTTGGCGGATATCTGATCCACAATTTCGGTTGGCGGGCAGTCTTCCTCGTCGTGGTTCCAATCGGCGTGGCGGCGGCTGCCGGAGCATTGCCTTGGATCTCGGAAAGCGCGGATAAAAAGGGACGATCGTTCGACACGCTGGGTCAGCTATTGGGCATATTGTCGCTCACCGCCATCACCCTGGCAGCAATCGAATCCTCGCATTTTCCGATAGTCTGGACGATCCTGCTGGCACTTTGCGGCTTCGGTCTGCTGGTGCTTTTCATCCTGGTGGAACGACGCCTCGATCAGCGGGCTCTCGTGCCGCTTTCGATGTTTTCCACCGGGCGGTTCAGCGGGGCGATGGCAGGAACGGCCGCAATGACGTTCGGCATGTACGGGACGCTCTTTCTGTTTCCTCTCGCCTCGCTCAGCCTCAATCGACTCTCTCCAATCGCGGTAGGGCTGGCACTATTGCCCATGGCACTGAGCTTCGTAGCAATCTCACCCTTTTCTGGCTTCTTCTCGGAACATCTGGGAAAACGGCACACTATCAGCATCGGATTGGCGACGATAGGACTGGGTAACCTTCTGCTCGGTATCGCTTTTGACGCTAACCTGTTCATCGCCGAGGAATTCGGCCTGCTGCTGACCGGTATCGGGATGGGCATGGCGACCGGACCTCTCACAGCAGTCGCGGTTTCGAGTGTCGTCCGTGAGCGCGCCGGAACTGCGAGCGCACTGATCAACGTCGCACGCATGGTTGGCGCAACCATCGGCGTGGCCGCACTCGGATCCGTCTACGCGTTCTTCCCGGAGCCCGCTTTCGGGTTCATCGTCGCCATGTTTTGCGGCGGCGGTTTTCAGCTCTTCGGCAGCATGGCGGCGTGGCGATATCTCAAGCGAGCGTGAATCCCACTTTTCATGCGGGTGACGTTCAACGATCCAGGCGCCATCCAAGCAATCAATGATCAATGAGAAGACGCGGTCGCCATCAGCGGATCCCTGCCGACTATCTCAATCAGGAAGTCGAGGACCGTCCTGATGCGCAACGGCAGGTTCCGACGCGACGGGTAGACGACGCTGATGGCGACCCGGCTCGGCGGAAAGTCTCGCATGACATTCACCAGCCTGCCTTCCTCGATGTCGGACCCGACAAGAATGTGGGAAAGTACCGCAATCCCATTGCCAGCCAGCACGGCACGGTGAACGGCAACCGCATTGCTGGCGACGAGGCGCGGCGCGATTCGCACGGTAACGTCCTCGGCGCCATTTGAGAACGACCATGCCTGGCCATTTCCGGCGCGATTGTAACAGATGCAATCATGAGCGCTGACATCGTCCGGCGTTTTAGGTGCTGCCCGCTTTTGTAGATAGGAAGGTGCGGCAACGAGAAAGGCAGTCGTCCATCCAATTCTGCGGCACATCAGACTGCAGTCCGCAACCGTTCCCAGCCGTACCTCAAGATCGATCCCCTCTTCAACAAGGTCGGACGGTTCCTCACGAAAGAGCAAATCGACGGAAAGTCCCCGATGGCGTTCGAGCAGCATCCCGAGCCGGTCGCTGACGTAAAGCCCGAGCGGTGTCGGCAAAGCCAGCCGCACCTTGCCGGCTACGCGCCCGCCATCACGACATGTGGTTTCACTAAGCGCCTCGACCGCTTCGATGACCTTGCGTGCCATCGGGATGATCTGCTCCCCCTCCGCCGTCAGCGCCAGCGCGGTGGTCGTGCGATGCAGCAGACGTGTGTTGAGATACGCTTCCAGCGCCGAAACCTGGCGCGAAACAGCAGGCTGCGTCAGCCTGAGATCAATCGCTGCGGCGGAAAAGGAGCCAGTCTCCACCACCCGCATGAATGTTTGCAATGCGCATACGATATCCATCCCCACCCCATACTTTTGGGCATAGGCCTTATGTTCAAACCTTAGCCCGGAAGGTCTTTACTGTCCAGCTATTAAGGATATCGTTTATCCATAAGGAGATTTTATATCCTTAATAACAGAGGCGACCATGACCCAGCGTTTGAATTATGCCCAGCAATCACCGGAACTCTTCAGGAAACTCTCGGAACTCAGCATGGCTCTGAAGGACAGCGCCATCGAACAGAAGATCCAGGATCTCGTTCACATCCGCGCATCGCAGATCAACAGCTGCGCTTTCTGCCTGGACATGCATGTCAAGGAAGCCAAGATCCATGGCGAGAGGGAACTCCGGCTCCACCACATAGCCGTCTGGCGGGAATCCAATCTCTTCATTCCTCGGGAGCGCGCCGCGCTCGCCTGGACCGAAGCGGTGACGAAACTACATGAAGGCGGCATTCCCGACGAGCTCTACGAGCGCGTACGCGGCCAGCTTTCCGAGAAGGAAATCTCCGATCTCACCTTCGTAGTCATGGTCATCAATGCCTGGAACCGCGCCAGCATCGCCTTCAAGACCGTGCCGGGCTCGGCCGACAAGGCCTACGGCCTCGACAAAGCTGGCCTCAACTAAGCCTCTCACGAAAGCTTCGGCAAACGATGCGCGGCCGTTCCGGCGGCTGCGACCAAGACTCTCATGACAATCGTTTCAACCGTGGAGCCGGGCAGATCGGTTCCAAGATCTCGATCAACAGGAGACAAACATGGACCTGGACACTTCTCATCCCGTTAAAACAAGCCCTGACGAACTGGTTCCGTCGCGCTACGCAGTGCAGATCGGCGATATCGAGGTGCTCGTGATCAGCGACGGCGTGTTGCCGCTGCCGACCAAGATGCTGGGACATAATGCCGATCCTGCCGAGCGCGCGGCATGGCTGAACGACATGTTCCTGCCGCAGGACGCTTTCGATTGGGCGCTGAACGCGGTCGTGGTGCGCAGCGGCAAGCAGACCATCCTCATCGACGCCGGCCTGGGACTGGACCCGGAGTTGAACCTACCGCGGGCCGGACAGTTGATCAAGCGGCTGGAAGCTGCCGGCATCGACCTTGGATCCGTAACCGACGTGGTACTGACTCACATGCATATGGACCACGTTGGCGGGCTGCTCGTCGGCGGGGTGAAGGAGCGACTGCGTCCGGACCTCAAGATCCATGTGGCGGCGGCCGAGGTCAAATTCTGGGAGGCGCCCGACTTTTCTCATGTGTCAATGCCGCCCGGCTTCCCGGACGCGCTTCGAGCTGCCGCCAAACAGTTCAGAAAGGAATATGAAAGCCATCTGCGATTGTTCGATGATGAGTACGAGGTGGCGCCGGGCGTTATCGTCTCTCGAACTGGCGGCCACACACCCGGGCACAGCGTGGTCCGCGTCGCCTCCGGCAAAGACCGGCTGATGTTTGCCGGCGATGCGGTGTTCGCAGTCGGCTTCGATCACCCCGACTGGTTCAACGGCTTCGAACACGACCCGGAAGAAGCTGCGCGCGTGCGCGTCCGTCTTTTGCGGGAGCTGGCCGAGACCGGCGGACTTCTGGTCGCTACCCATATGCCGTTCCCCTCCGTCGGCCATGTGGCAGCCGACGGCGATGTCTTCCGTTGGGTGCCGGTGTTCTGGGACTACTAACTCTCTGGTGGGCGAGTGCCGGGCCGGCGTGCAGCCTGCAGAGCTGCACCTCGCCCACCCGAACGGATTTAAGGCGCCGTCAGACGGGCCTGACCCGCAAGCAATCATATGAGAAACGAACGAATAATGCGGCGCGCCAGGCGCCGCGAATGGAGAAGCTCATGAAAATCGTCATCATCGGCGGAACCGGCCTCATCGGTTCAAAGACGGCCGACCGCCTTCGCAAGCAAGGCCACGAAGTCATTGCCGCCGCACCGAACACCGGCGTCAATACGATTACGGGCGAAGGGCTCGCCGAAGCATTGGCCGGCGCCTCTATCGTCATGGACCTCGCAAACTCGCCATCCTTCGAGGACAAAGCCGTGCTCGAATTCTTCGAGACCTCGGGCCGCAATCTGGCGGCAGCGGAAAAGACGGCCGGCGTGAAGCATCATATCGCCCTTTCCATCATCGGTGTCGATCGCCTGCCCGAAAGCGGCTACATGCGCGCCAAGGTCGCCCAGGAAAAGATCATCCGCGACTCCGGCATTCCCTATACGATCGTCCATTCGACGCAGTTCATGGAATTCCTAAGCGGCATCGCCCAGTCCGGCACGGTCGGCGATACGGTGCGCCTGTCGCCGGCCTACGTGCAGCCGATCGCTTCCGACGACGTCGCCGACAACATGACCGTCGTCGCAAACTCCGCGGCAATCAACGGCATCGTCGAGATATCCGGTCCGGAACGTGTCCGGCTGAACGAGCTCGTGGCCCGCTACCTGAAAGCCATGGGCGATGCCCGCAAGGTCGTGGCGGATCCGGAAGCCCGCTATTTCGGCGCAAGGCTGGAAGACGGCTCGCTCGTGTCCGACGGCAATCCGCGCCTCGGCCGCATCACCTTCGAGCAATGGTTCGCAACCTCCGCCCGCAAGTGAATGAACACGGTGCAGCGCCGCAGGCGCCGCACCGCCCAGCTCTCAAGAAAGGAATTCGCGATGATCAAGTCAATTCTCGGCCTCGCCCTAGCCGCGCTCCTGTCCACCACTGCCGTTGCACATGATGCCGGCGAGAAGGACGCCAAGGTCACGCTCGTCTACGAACATGAACTGCCGAACGTTCCCGGCAAGAGCATCAAGGGCGTCCTCGTGGAATATGGTCCGGGCGGCTTTTCCTCGGCCCACACCCATCCGAACTCGGCCTTCATCTATGCAACGGTCCTAGAAGGGGCGATCCGAAGCCAGGTCAATGACGGTCCCGTCAAGGTCTTCAAGGCCGGCGAGAACTTTTCCGAAATGCCGGGTGATCGCCACGGCGTCAGCGAGAATGCCAGCAAGACCAAGCCGGCCAAGCTGCTGGCCGTCTTCGTCGTCGATACCAGCCAGAAGGAACTGACCTTCCCGATCAAGAAATAGCTGGATGCGGGACGGGCGCCGCAGGCGCCTGTCCCTTCCCGGTTTCAGGAAATCATCGTCGGTGAACCCCATCATGTTTGGCGAACATCATTTTCTGCCGCTCGTCCTGATCAATCTGCTCGGGCTGGCCGGCATTCTTATCTGGCATATCCAGGGGCGCCGTCGCCCGACCGGGCGCCTCGCCGTGCAAATCCTGTTCTTTTGCTGCATGAGCCTCGTGCTCTGGCTTGCCGGAATCTCGCCTTATCACTTTGATTACGACGAGCTTCAGGATGTAGGCATCCTGCTTGCCAAGTCCGCAAGGATCCTCTGGTGGCTGCATCTTGCCTGGACGATGATCGGCTTCCTCCATATCTATCTCACCCTCAACCGCCGGCCGCAGGAGGCGCATCTTCTTCAGGATCTGATCGTCGGCATCGTCTATCTCGGCGTCGCCCTGTCCGTCATCGGCTTCGTCTTCGGCGCACCCGTTGGGCCGCTGATTGCCACCTCAGGCATCGTCGTCGTCATTATCGGCCTGGCGCTGCAGAACACGCTTGCCGACGTCTTTTCCGGGATCGCGCTGGCACTCGGTCGCGCCTACGTCATCGGCGACTGGATCCAGCTCGCCGACGGCACCGAAGGTCGCGTCGTCGAAACCAACTGGCGCTCCACCAACCTGCTTTCGGGCGCACATAACGTCGTGGTCCTGCCGAATAGCGTGCTGGCGAAACAGGGCGTCACCAATCGCAGCCGCCCGGATGAATCGCACCAGATCTCGCTGACGATACGAATATCCGCCATTCACAAGCCGCGGCTCGTCGAAGAGGTCATGCTTGCCGTCCTGCAGGGCTGCGAAAAGATCGTCATGAACCCGTCGCCGGTCGTCGTACTCAAGACGATCGACGCAATCGCCATCGAGGTCGAGCTGTTCTTCCGCGTCGCGAGCGCGGCAAACCGCATGTCGGCACAAAACGAGATCATCGACCTCATCTACGAACATTGCGGGACGAGCGGAATATCACTGGCGATGCCGGCCCAAAGCCTCGTCTGCCTCCCGACAGGCGAACAGAAGGAACAGGCCACTCTCAGGGCGATATCATCCGGCGCGCTCTAGCACCCATTCGAAAGAGCTTTTCCAGAGTTCCGGCGGGATCTCCTTCGACAGGATGCCGACGAGGTCTGACAATTTGACACTACGCAGTTTCTCGCGCCACGCTTCGTCGGCCTCCCACATGATGCGCGCCACCGCACAAGGGCTGCTTTCGCAATAGTCCTTCGGGCGGCAGGGGTTGTTGGCGCGTATATTGGTGCAGACGAAGGTTCGCTGCCGCCCCTCGACGGCCTCCACGATCTCTAGAAAAGTGAGATCCGCGGGCGGTCTCGCCAATCGATAACCACCGGAGGGGCCGAGTGTCGTGTCGACAAGTCCAGCCTGAGACAGGCTCTGGAGGGCCTTGGAAAGATATTCCTTGGGAAGCCCATGGAATTCGGCGAGCGCTTTGGTGGAGAGATAGCGGCCGTCAGGCAAACCTGCAAGAATGGCGCAACAATGGAGAGCCCATTCGACTTGGCTTTTCAAAATCATAAAATCATTCCAAGGCCGGCGGCTGGCATATATCTATCAAGGATAAAGAATATCCTTATTTGATCGTCATGTAAACAAATTCCGAGATGCAGATTTGCCTCTCGCATACTGAGCATGCATAAGCAAAGCGATCTTCAGGGGCTTCGAAAACATCGCTTCCCCATGACGGATCGGACGGCGGCCGGGAAAACGGGATCGACCCGCGCAAGGCGACAAACTCGTCCGTTGCGGCCATGCCAGGCGACAGCGGCTGAGGCAGACTATCGACATTTTGATGGATCGAGGCACAAGCACCCCTCTTGGAGCACCTTTCACTTTGACTTAGATTGCCGGCCAATGACGAAGCCTGTTGGATCTGCGAATAAGGCAAGGTCAGCAATCCCCGCGGGCCTGATCAGGATTTATATGAAGCGGACAAGAATTGAGGATATCGCCAAAGAGGCGAAGGTAAGCAAAGCGACTGTAGATCGTGTCATTCACCAGAGAGGCTTCGTCCGCGAGGAAACAGTCCGCAAGGTTGCAGAAGCAGCGCATAAACTGGCCTATTATGCGAGTGGTCTGATCGATCGGCAGCTGACCGCACCGCTTGCAAGAGTGAGACTTGGCTTCCTGCTCATAAAGGAAAGACAGGAGTTTTATCAGTCTTTCAGCAAAGAGCTGATCCGGGCGGTGGCAGACCGTCAGGATTTTCGCGGTGAAGTGACCATTCGATATTCACCGTCTCAGTCGCCGGCAGACTTTGCGACAATCATGCGCGAACTTGCCACACATACCGATGCGATAGCTTGCACTGCGGTCAACCACGGCATCGTCAATGAAGCCGCCCGGAGCTTGCGGCAAAACGGAGTTCCCGTCTTCGCCCTGCTGAATGATTTCGGCCACGGCGCGCGTCAAACCTATATCGGTCTCGACAATCACAAGGTCGGACGCCTGGCGGCATGGATGATCGCCATGGCAAGTCGCCAGCCCGGAAAAGTCGCGATTTTTCTTGGCAGTAATCGCTGGCAGGGACACGAATTGAAGGAAGCCGGATTCCGTTCATACCTAAGCCAATTACGGCCGGATCTCGATATCCGGGAACCAGTCATCAATCTTGAGACAAGAAAGCTCACCCATGAAACCTCGGTCGCCTTGCTTGAGCGTCATCCGGATCTGAGAGGCATCTACGTCGCAGGCGGTGGGATGGAAGGCGCAATAGCGGCGCTGCGGGAAACGCGCGCGCCGGGAGAAGTTGCCCTCATCGTCAACGAACTTACCTCGGTCAGCCGCGCGGCCCTTTCCGACGGCTATGCGACAATGGTCATCGGCACGCCTCTGGCGCAGCTTTGCCGGGATACCGTCGAGCTGATGGCACAAAACGTGCTCCAGGATCGGGTTCAAATGCCGGATGCGCATTTTCTGGAACCGCAACTTTTTCTACCTCCTTCCATCTGAGAATGAGGTGAAACACCTCAAGCGGAAGGCGCAAGAAACCTCACCGATGCGCTAATCCAAATTCCACCCGATTGCGCACGACGGATCCTTTTGGCATTGCCTTGAGCCGCGTGGCGCTCCGCCGGAGCAGCAATATCGGGACCTTGGGAGGAAACATGTTCCGGGCACTCAATCAGATTACGGCACCAAATCTTAGCTACACCGATTTCCTCGACCTATCGGTTGCTCTCGGCTGCCAGGGTGTAGAGGTTCGCAACGACCTCAAGCGCCAGCTATTTGACGGCCTTTCGCCGACGGAGGCGGGTCAAATGGTTCGGGAGCGAGGTTTGCGGCTCGTTGGCCTGTCCCAGGTCTATCCATTCAATTTCTGGTCGGATGATATCGAGCGGAAGGTTCGGGACCTGATTGCAATCGCCAAGGAGGCTGGTGCTGAAACTATCAGCCTGATCCCGCGAAACGAGGGGATCGGCACCGAGGCGCAGGAGCGCAAAGCCAATCTCGAAACGTCCCTTGCCGCCATCTTGCCTCTTCTTCAAGAGGCAGAGCTTGTCGCGCTGGTCGAGCCGCTGGGGTTCCAGCGTTCCTCGCTGCGTTACAAGGCAGAGCTCGTGGACGCGATCAATGCGCTCGACGCAGCGCACCGCTATAAACTCGTCCATGACACGTTCCATCATGCCCTGGCGGATGGCGGGCCGATTTTTGCCGGCCACACCGGGATCGTCCACATATCGGCCGTCGTCGATCCGACGTTGCAGCTGAACCAGATGGAAGACGAACACCGGGTTCTCGTCGACCGATTGGACCGACTGGACAATGTCGGTCAGATCAAGGCTCTGCAGGCTGCCGGATATGTCGGACCGATTTCCTACGAATGCTTCTCTCCTCTGGTGCACGACCTCACCAACCCACGAGAAGCGATCCAAGCCTCGTTTGACTTCATCGAATCGGCCCTAAAGGCCGGGTGATCGCCGAGCCGGTGTTGCGAAGGAGCCTGGCTTTGGTCGGGCTCGGCCCAATCTTGTGTCGATAAGATCGAGCTCCTTGTTTCAGCCCTTCTGTGCTGGCAGCGGCGCTGCGACCACAGCCCCGACCATCGTCGGGATTCCTCATTCAGATATTCTCGGAGATATAGATCTCGAACGGGAAAAAGGTCTGGCGCGCGGTCGTTTGCGCGCTTCCTTCGACTGAACTCACCATTTGCGTGATGAGCTCTCGGCACAGAAGAGGCAGCGGAGTGCAAATCGCCATTGCAACGGTTCCATCCATCAGTGCACCCTTACTCTCGGGAACAAGCTCGTTAACGATGAGGGTAACGTCGCCTGCCCGATTTTCTTCCCGAAGTGCGGCGATCGCCCCCTCCATTCCGCCGCCGGCGACATAAAGACCCATAAGGTCTGGATGCTTCTGCAGAAGATCGAGCGTCGCCTCATGCGTGACGTCGACGGCGTCGAGATTGATGAGCGTTTCCAGCACTTCGAATTCCGGCGCATTCTCGCGGAAATAGGAGCGAAAACCCATCTCTCGCAACTCGTGGCCGTGAAAACGGTGGCTGCCTACAAAACACGCTACTTTGCCCGGCTTGCGAGCCGTGCGCGCGATCGTCCAGGCAGCAGATCTCCCGACCTTTCTGTTGTCGAGGCCGAGATATCCTTCCCGAACGCCCGCGGCAAAGTCGGAAAGTACGGAAAAGACCGGAATCCCCTTCTCCTTGAGCTCGTCGACGATCGCCTCGACAGCGGGATAATCAGGGGCGACGACGGCCACGGCCTGGTTACGGGCTGCCAGCGCTCGCATTTTCTCGGCGATTACGCTCGGTGTCGAGACAGCCGGATAGTCGATTTGAACCTGCAGCTTCGCTGCCGTCATCGCTGCCGCAGCCGCTTCGATCTCTTTGGCAAAGGCTTGATAAAATGATTGCATGGGCTTCTGCAACAGGAATGCTAGCTGATAGCGTGGCACGTCTTCGAAGACGCGCTGACGCAGGAGGCCGACAGCGTGATAGCCGATGTCCTGCGCCGCTTCATAGACGCGCCGTGCCGTCTGTTCGCGAACCGGAAGGCGCCCGTTCAGCACACGGTCGATGGTGGCGACACTGACGCCGGACGCCTTGGCAAGATCCGATATGGTGGGGCGACGCATGGCTGCTCCTGATGGAATTCATCATTTCTGTGTTATCTTGATGATAGATTTTGATAGATTCCATCATTCCTGCATTGAGGCAAGCAAAAAGTCGATCTATCGTTCCGGCATTGAGGACGAGGCGCTCTTGCGCATCGCGGGAGGCAGGGATGATGACGATAATCAAGCGTGACTATGATCTGCTCGGCGCAAGCGGCAGACTGGCGGTGGAAACGGGGCTTGCCGCCGCTGAATGGTATCACACGGATGTTGCGCGCAAGGATATGAAGGCGCTGATGCAGCGCTCGGATGCGCCAGCGATCCGCGACACCATCATCTGGCTTGGCAGCATGGCGGTCTTCGCAGCACTTGGCGTCTACTTCTGGGGGTCGTGGATCTGCGTTCCTTTCTTCCTGGCCTATGGCGTGCTCTACGGCTCAGCCTCGGACAGCCGCTGGCATGAATGCGGCCATGGCACGGCGTTCAAGACGCGCTGGATGAATGACGTGGTCTATCAGATCGCCTGCTTCATGATCATGCGCAATCCGGTGACCTGGCGCTGGAGCCATGCGCGCCACCATACCGATACCGTCATCGTCGGCCGCGACCCGGAAATTGCCGTCATGAGGCCGCCGGATCTTCTCCGCCTCGTCCTGAATTTCTTCGGCATCCTCGATGCCTGGTACGCCATGATCGACATGCTGCGCAATTCTGCCGGCTTCGTCAGTGCTGCGGAAAAGACCTTCATTCCCGAGATGGAGCAGCCGAAAGCGATCCGCATCGCTCGTATCTGGCTTGCGATCTACATCGTCACCATCGCATCAGCGATCGCCATGGGCTCAATCCTGCCGCTGATGCTGATCGGCCTTCCCCGGCTCTATGGCGCCTGGCACCACGTTCTGACCGGCCTGCTGCAGCATGGCGGCCTCGCCGACAATGTCATTGATCATCGCCTGAACAGCCGCACCGTCATAATGAACCCGGTCAGCCGCTTCATCTACTGGAACATGAACTATCATGTCGAACATCACATGTTCCCGATGGTGCCCTATCATGCGCTGCCGAAGCTGCATGCGATGATCAAGCATGATCTGCCGGCCGCCAATCCGTCCATCTGGTCCGGCTATCGCGAGATGATACCCGCATTCCTGCGGCAATTGCGCAACGAGGACTATTTCCTGAAGCGCGAGCTGCCGCCAACGGCGCGGCCCTATCGCGAAGAATTCCATGGCGAGCTACCGGCCGCGGCCCAATAACATCGACATTACAAGGGAGGAAAACATGAGCAATTGGATCGAAGTCTGCGCCGCTGATGCAATCGACGAGGAGGACGTCATCCGTTTCGATCATGACGGACGGACCTTCGCCGTCTATCGCAGCCCGGAAGATGATTATTTCGCAACCGACGGCCTGTGCACGCATGAAAAGATTCATCTCGCCGATGGCCTTGTCATGGACAACATCATCGAATGTCCCAAGCATAATGGCCGCTTCGACTACCGCACCGGTGAAGCCAAGGGCGCTCCGGTCTGCGTCAATCTACAGACCTATCCGGTCAAGGTCGAGAATGGCACCGTCTTCATTGGGCTCTGAGGAGGCTATCGTGGCGCATTTCGTCATTGTCGGAGCCGGGGAATGCGGCGCCCGTGCTGCCTTCTCACTTCGTGAAAAGGGATTTGAGGGCGACATCACCCTCATCGGCGCCGAGCCGCTGGCCCCGTACGAACGCCCGCCGCTTTCGAAGGGCGGATCGGATGCGGCGCCCGAGCCAAAGTTCGTCGCCGCATCGGAGCGTTACCAGGAGCAATCGATCGACCTGAGGCTCGATACAACGGTGACAGCGATCGCTCCGTCCACAAAGACCATCAGGTTCGCGGGTGGAGAAACGCTAAGCTACGACAAACTGCTGCTCGCAACCGGAGCCTCGGCACGCAACCTTCCCGGTATCGATGGCACCTCTCATCGCATCCGCATGCTGCGGACCCATGCGGATGCGGTGGCATTGCATGCCGCGCTCAATCCCGGACAGCACATTGCCGTCATTGGCGGCGGCTTCATCGGTCTTGAATTGGCAGCGACGGCGTGCAAGCGCGGCGCCGCCGTCACGGTCATCGAGGGTCTGCAGCGGGTGTTGAAACGCGGCGTGCCGGAGGAGATCGCCGAGGCAATTACCGAACGGCATCGTCAGGAAGGTGTCGATATACGCTGCGGTCAGGTCATCGAAGCGTTACGGGAGGACGCCGACAAGGTGATCGTTCGTATGGCAACCGGTGAAGCAATCTCTGCCGATCTGCTGCTCGTCGGCATCGGTGCCTTGCCGAACGTCGCGCTCGCTGTGGAAGCCGGGCTTGCGATCGACAACGGCATTGCCGTCAACGAGCGGCTGGAAACCTCTATTGCCGACATCTATGCGGCGGGCGATTGCTGCTCCTTTCCCCTGGCGCTCTATGGTGGAAGGCGTGTTCGCCTCGAATCCTGGCGCAATGCGCAGGAACAGGCCAATCTCGCCGCCGCCAACATGCTGGGAGGAGCCGCGGAAATATCCGCGGTGCCGTGGTTCTGGTCCGATCAATATGACCTGACATTGCAGATTGCCGGCCTTGCGGATGAAGCGGTCTCCCATGTACGGCGCGACCTCGATGACGGGGCGTTCATCCTCTTCCATCTCGGCGCGGACGGAAGGCTGCTCGCCGCCAGCGGTATCGGACGCGGCAATGCCATAGCGCGCGATATCCGCCTTGCCGAGATGCTGATCGCCGCCAGCGCGCATCCGGATGAAGCTGCTCTGGCGGCGAGCACGGTCAAGCTGAAGTCGCTGCTTGCGGCCTAACCATCCATATCGAGGAACATCCAATGCAAAAGCACAATCGTCCGACGGTTGCCGATCTCCTGTCGCTCAAAGGAAAGCGACAATTGACAATGCTGCGCGTCACGTCGCTTGAGGAAGCGGAAGCCGCCGAGAGAGCCGGCATCGATATGCTTTCCGTTCCGCCAGCGCTTTTGGGCCCTGCGTTCCGTGAAGCCGCGCCAAGCCCCTTTGCAATACCGGGCCTGGAATATGGCGACTGTGTCTCGGCAGAAGAATATATGCGGGCGGCATTCAAGGCACTGAAAGCCGGAGGCGATGCCGTTTATTGCGCTGCAAGCCTCGCGATCATTCGACGAATGCGGGATGAGGGAATTCCCGTCTGCAGCCACGTTGGCCTCATTCCTTCGAAAGCGACATGGACGGGCGGCTTCCGTGCCGTAGGAAAAACATCGATCAGTGCTTTTGAAATTTGGCGCCAGACCAAGGCGTTGGAAGAAGCCGGCGCTTTTGCCGTCGAAATCGAGGTTGTGCCTGGTGACGTTGCGGCCGCCATCAGCCAAAGGACATCGATGCTGATGATTTCGATGGGTGCGGGAACAGGATGTGACGCGCAATATCTGTTTGCCGATGATGTCCTTGGCAGCAATCGCGGCCATCGCCCCCGCCATGCGAAGGTCTACCGCGATTTCGCGGCAGAGTTCGACCGGCTGCAGAATGAGCGCGTTGCCGCTTTTGCCGAATTTGCCGGGGACGTTCGTTCCGGCGTCTATCCGGAGAAGAAGCACCAGGTCGGGATCGACAGGCAAGAGCTCGAGGCGTTCCGGCATATGATCGCCGAGCAAACTCTTTAATCGCACCTTGGGCTTCGGATGAAGCATTTACACATCGAATTGGGCTATCTCGAATGAAAACCTATGTATTGACAGTGACGTGCCAATCGACGCGTGGGATCGTTGCGGCGATCTCGAACTATCTGGCCGGACAGGGCTGCAACATCGTCGATTCCAGCCAGTTCGACGATCTCGATACCGGCAAGTTCTTCATGCGCGTCTCCTTCATCTCGGAAGAAGGGGTGGGCCAGGCAGTGCTCGTCGAAGGCTTCAAGCCGATCGCCGAGAAGTTCGCCATGGATGCGGAGATCCACGATGCCAAGAAGCGCATGAAGGTGCTGCTCATGGTCTCGCGCTTCGGCCATTGTCTCAACGACCTGCTCTATCGCTGGAAGATCGGCGCCTTGCCGATCGACATCGTCGGCGTCGTCTCCAACCATTTCGATTACCAGAAAGTGGTGGTCAAT